>NZ_JBFODL010000010.1:0-117874 GCF_040908295.1 Aeromonas sp. R4-2
ACTCGGGCCATCGTCTTTGAAGCTGATGGCACTGCCCAGGTCCACGCTCGCGCTCTGGCTGTCGCCATCCTTGTCGGTGATGGTGCCCACCAGTTGCACCAGGTTGGCTGACAGCAGGCTGCTCTCCTGATCCGGGCCGCTGTTCGGGGTGTGTGCGATGGCACGCTCTTGATCCAGTGTCACCTCCCCGCTGCTGTTGACCGACAGGGTAAAGGCCACACTGCCGCTGCTGCCACCCACCCGGCCGACCACGCTGCCACTCTCCAGATAGAGCAGGATGTCCTGACCGGTCGCGGTGTCGTTGAGCCCGCTATCTGCCCCGGCAGCACTGACATTCAGGCTGTAAACCAGGGTGCCGGCCCCATCGGCGCCAAAGCTGCTGGTGAACAGGCTGGCAAAGCTGGTGCTGGCATTGAGTGACAGGTTGCTTTCGTCCACCTGCAGACTATCGTTGGCCGCACTGCCGGCACTGATACTCGGACCATCGTCCTCAACGCGGAACACGTCGTTGGCGCCTAGGTCCACAGACGCGCTGGCCCGATCGCCATCGGCGTCGGTCACAGTCTGCACCAGCGTCAGCACGCCCTCGTCCACGCTCAGCACCACGCTGTCATCCGCACTGGCAGTGTCGCCATGCCAGACGTTGTCCAGCAGGGCCAGCGTCACTTCCCCGGTGGTCGGGTCGATGGTCAGGGTAAAGTAGTTCACTGCACCGACACTGCCGGTGATAACGTTACCCGCCTGATTTAGCACGATGGCCGCTCCCTGGCCGTTGGCTGCCTGCGAGTCGACCGCATACAGGCCGCTCGCCACGTTGCTGCCGGTCAGCGCCAAGCTGTAACCGATACTGCCTTTCCCATCCGCCCCGAAGGCTGCTGCAAACTGAGCTTGCACGTCAGCCGCACTCAGCGTGGCACTGGCCACCCCGTCGCTGCCAACACCATCCAAGCTGGCCAGGCTTTCATCTACCATCGCACCAATACGCGGCGCATCGTCTGCGAGCACGACACGCGGCACATCATCTTCCACCTTGATGGCAAAGCTCCCCGCCGGGAAGCCACCTGTCAGCGGGTCGCCATCACCGTCGGTGGCGCTCAGCACGCCAGAGAAGTCGATGCCCACGCCAGCCAGCTGTTCGCTGTCATCACCATCTGCAACCGGATGGTCCAGCGGGCCACTCAGGGTAAAGCTGTAGCTGCCGTCTACCCCTACGGTCAGGGTAAAGACCGGCACACTACCTGCACTGGCAGTCAACACATTACCCGCCACGCTGTAGCTCAGCGCCACACCGCCGCTGGTCAGTCCCTGCGCGGTCAGACTGCTGACATCACTGCCAAGACCAAAGCTGCCTGCCCCATCAGCACCGAAGTTAACCAGGCTATTGAGGGTCCCAGCTGCGCCGCTGACGCTCGCACTCTGACCAGTCCCTTCGCTGTTGCCGCTGGTCAGCGCATCTTCCTGCACTTGACCACCAACCTGGGGCCGCTCATCCTCTCCCCCCGCCAGCACCGGAACATCATCTTCAACCTTGATGGCAAAGCTCCCCGCCGGGAAGCCACCTGTCAGCGGGTCACCGTCACCGTCGGTGGCGCTCAGCACGCCAGAGAAGTCGATGCCCACACCAGCCAGCTGTTCGCTGTCATCACCATCTGCAACCGGATGGTCCAGCGGGCCACTCAGGGTAAAGCTGTAGCTGCCGTCTGCCCCTACGGTCAGGGTAAAGACCGGCACACTACCTGCACTGGCAGTCAACACATTACCCGCCACGCTGTAGCTCAGCGCTACACCGCCGCTGGTCAGTCCCTGTCCCACCAGACTGCTGACATCAATGTCCAGACCAAAGCTGCCTACCCCATCGGCACCAAAGTTGACCAAGCTATTGAGGGTACCGGCCGCACCGCTGGCGCTCACACTCTGACCCGTCCCTTCGCTGTTACCGCTAGCCAACGCATCTTCTTGCACCTGACCAACCAGAGTTGATCCGATATCATCAGCCAGAGTGGGTATGTCATCCAAAATAGTGATATCAAGGGTATCGCTAGCCGTGTCGCCATCGCTATCCGTCAAAACGATACTAAAGCTCTCGCTCAAGGAGGTGTCATTGGCAGGTCTTGTGTGGTTTTCATTGTCGCCAAGGGCATAGCTGTAGCTGACTTGTCCTGCACCAGTCACAGGGTTGTAGGTCACCGCGGTAATTGTCAGGACATTTCCTAACGGGCTAATAATTGACAGGGGAAAAGAGGTAGCAGATTGACCATTGGTGATGAGCGTAACGTTACCCAAAGCAAGACTTTGGACTCCATCCGGGGCATTGAAGGTAAACACCCCACTTTGAGTTAACGCGGCAGCGTTAGGTGCCGAACCGTCGGCCAGGTTGGCATCACTGACCAACACCTCTCCCCCTTCCAGAGTCAACCCATCAAGGCCTACCGCCTCATCTACCGGAGTAATGGAGATAACGAGTGTTGAAGTCACTGTATCCTGGCCATCAGTTACCTGATAGTTCACAGGGGGAACTGCACCATCATAGTTAGGAGCCGGAGTAAAGGTATAGCTCCCATCCGGATTGATGATCAGCGTGCCCACTCCGGTAATGGTGGCAGCAACACCGGCAGGGACTCCGATATTGATACCCCAGTCATATGAAACGATAGAGGCATCAGCAGGCCCATCTGGATTGGTACTATTGTCGAGCAAATTCCCACTGACCTGAGTGTCTTCCAGGGTCACGGCGGTTTCGCCCAAATCATCAAGCTGATTTTCAAGAATCAAATCTTCGGCCTGATTTTCATTGATGACAGCGGCCGTATCGTAGGTGGTATCAAACCCTGCAGCCGCTATCGTGGCATCACCAGTTCGATCAATTGTGACGAAACCACCATTACCACTGGCCCCCGCAACCCCACCAATACCGCCACCACCACCGGCCGCTGGTGCCCCACCAGCAGCAGAAGCCTCAAAGTTTTGAGTCGGGTCAACACCCTGCAGAATCGATTCTTGCAATGCGGCAATATCTGAAGGTGCGCCTTCCTGGCTGGCCGCCACTTGCGGTTGAGCAGGTTCAGCGGACTCGGAACCTGCCGGTACATCCGATGCAGGAGTATCGTCATAAGGGGAAAGAGCCAGCTTGGCGTCATCAGCTATGGTCAATTTGGCTCCGGGTTGGAGAATTTCCCCTTTTTGCAGAGGGCGGCTGCTTCCATCAGCCAGCACAATCTCCACATTGCCTTCTATAGCTGAGACAACCACGGACTTGTCGATGATTTGGGTACGCATATCCATTGCTCCAAGGTGACAGATCTTGATGTCTACACCGTAGAAGGAGATAGCGCGCTGTTCCGTTGCAAAAAAGCGTACGTTCGAGAGGAATTCAACAAATGGACGGAAAAAAATCGAAGAGTTGGTATTTCTTAATACAAATCAAAACCCTAGATACAGCCCCATTCAAGGCTGACCTTGAGTTGGTTATAGAAAAATGGCGAAAAGAGAAGTTACTGGTATAAAAAAGGCCCCTATCGGGGCCATTTAATTCAAGGCAATGGGAAGGCAGGATGAACAAATCCCTGGTAACCATCGATATGCAACTTGGAAAGCAGTTCCACTTGATGTTGATCCTCGACTCGGGTCGCAATGGTGGTCACACCGGCATTGTGTGCGGCGCGACACACTGCAGCCAGGAATGAGGTGTCAGCCCCCGGCTCCATGACCTGACTGGTATAACCGTGATCGACCTTGACATAAGCCGGCGACAACTCCTCCAGATAGCCCAGAGACTGGAAGTGACGACCATAGTGGTCAACCCCCCACTGGAAGCCATGAGCTTGCAAGGTGCCAACCAACGCAGCCACGTTGTCTTTATGTTTCATGATGGCAGCTTCAGGTATTTCAAATAACAACCGCTCTTTGAGCTCTGCATGCTCGGTCAGATAGCGCGTCAGCCAGGTTAAAAATTCATCCGAGCAGAGCGAGCCAGCAGTGATGTTGATCGCCAGTACCAGATCAGACTGTCTTTGCAGTAATGGAACGCAAGCATCAAGCACCGCCTGGTCAAACTCGCCACCCAATTTGAACTGTTCAATCGCGGGCAAGAACTGACCGGCAAAATAATCAGTGCCATCCCGAGAGATAGAAGCAAACAGCTCGGCATGCAACCTTTCTCCATTATCAAACCGGCAAGCTGGTTGGGCTTTGAAGCGCCAAAGTTGTCGTGAAATTGCATCTTGTACCAGATCTCGCCAGGCCAAACGCCCCATCAAACCTTGCTCGGTACCCCCTTCCATCACCACAGCACCACGGCGTTCATTGCGCGCCTTGCCAAGCGCATTATCGGCTTTGGTCAACAAGGCAGAGAGATCATCATTGCCATCACGACCGGCAATACCAATGACGGAGAGCGCATCCCCTTCGCCCATTGGATTCACCACCAGATCGGCAATGCGGCTATTAATCACTTCAGCCAGCTCTTTTAGCTGAGTCAGATCGTCAGTTGGACAGAGCAGCGCATATTCCGTCGCGGAGATCCGTGCCAAGGCTGCGCCATCCCACCCTTTTAATTGCTCTTTCAAAGCCTGAGCTATCGATTTGACCATGTTGTCACGGGCAGCAAAGCCTTCATCGCGATAGATATCATCCAGCATGTCGACCGCAACCAGCATGACGCCACCTTGGCCAGCTTCCGCTATCCATGCGTTTACCTGACCCACAAAATAGGCTCGGTTGCCAAGCCCCGACACGGCATCGACATAAACCCGCTCACGCAATTTCTCGGCCTCATCGGCTTGCTCTTTGAACTGCAACGCCAACTTGCTTGAGAGGGTGTTGATCGCCTGAACGACCTGCTTCAATTCATGGGTTTTAGGCTCCGGGATCGTATGACCGAAATGGTGCAGCTCGATCTCGACGGCTTGATCACAGATCTGTTTGAGTGGCTTGAGCAAGTAGTTGAGTGCTCTCATCAACAAAATTGTGGTGATCAAAAAGCCGACCAGAAACCAGCTCGCCAGCTCGCTCATCCCCCGCCACAACTCGTAATAAGCCTGGCCAGGGTGACCCACTACTTTTAATTTTCCAAGCTGCAACCAGCCAGACGTCAGAATTGACTCGTTGGATACCTCAGGAAACAGACCCAAATTCACAAACCACTGCGGCACCCCCTGAATATTGTTGGTATTTTCCTGCTCGATGACATCCTTTGATGCAAGCAGGTCAAGGCGAACCAGTCGATAATAGCCGCCATCAAAAATAGCCTGGATCACCGACTCGGCACCGACCTTGTCACCGTTTTCCAGATAGGGGGTGAGCGCAAGCCCCAGTGAGGTTGCCGTATTGATGACCGTTGTTTCCTGTTGCTGCGCCAGATAAGTGCGGGTTGAATTGAATTGCACCCAGTATGTGGCCGCAAATAACAATCCAAACAGCAGCAGCATGGTGGCTAATAACTGTCGATAGAGCGTCATAGGTTAATCATCCAAATTCACCACTGGCCGAGCCAATCGCCCCGAGGTCATGCGATTGCGTAAATCATTCCATAATCCCAAGCGGGATGATTGACCAGCCAGTTCCCCTTGGCCTCGTGCCTTCATCAACCACAAGTGACTACCGTTAAAACTGTAAATAGGCACCAGATCTCGCCGCTGTGTGGCAGGGCGAATCGAGCCTATCAAATTATCCAAAATAACCGGAACGGAAGAGGGTGTCTCATAATATGCCACCACCATGTGAAACTGGTTGTAATCAAGTGCCTTGACGTACACCATCCGCATTTTATCATCAGGGATCCCAAGCTCGAGCAGCGTAGAGTATTTGGCGATACTGAAATCTTCACAGTCTCCCCCGGCGGCTCCCAAAAATTCCAGCGGGGTTGCCCAATAATCTTTTTTGCGCCACAACTTGATATCGTCAATAAAACGCATCCGATTGAAAAAATTATTAACCCGCTCAAGCTTTTTTTCTTCGCTCAGGGCCCTGCCCTTCGTCTCCATGACCAACATACGCCAACTGGTTACACGCTTGCCGGCTCTGGCGCCATAGGTCTGCTCCGCCCGCTTGATCAAGTTGAGATCTTCCTGTGGCAGAGGCTGGCTGGCACAGAGCAGAAGTGAGAAGGGTAACAGCAGGATCCATAAGGAGTGGCGCAGAGCGCGTAGCGATCGGTATCTCCATTCATTGAGAAGATAACACCATCTGCTACCGGTACCACGCTGGAGTGTCACGTCATATTCCTGCTGCATTATTACTGCTGCACTCCTCAAAGCCCGTACAACAACCTGCGTTAGCCAAACATGGTGACTGCCAGCAGCAGTCACCATGTTGGCGTTCATGATCCCTACGGGATCATGAACAAACGGTTATTGCCTGGCCTGCCATTCAGCGGGTTGTTTGACGCTAAATGCATTGAGCAGGCTGCCTGTCGCGTTGAGAATGCGATAGTCCGCCAGCAGTGCATCATACTCGGCAGTGATATAGCTGCGACGCGCCTCAAACAGTTCGTTCTCGGTGTTCAATACGTCCAGCAATGTCCGTTGACCCAACCCAAACTGCTTCTTGTACGCCTGTACGGTGTCATAGCTGGCGTCAACATGCTCTTTCAGGAAGGTCTTTTGCTTGGCCAACGACTCTTTCGCGTTCCAGGCCAGACGAGTGCCTTCCTCCACTTGGCGGAACGCATTCAAATGAATGTCTTTCGCCTGAGAGTAGAGCGCCGATGTTGCATTGCTCTCTGCCACATCAGAACCGCCACGGAACAGGTTGTAACGCATCCGCACCATTGCGGTCAGATCATCGTTGCGCCCTTTTACCGCATCGATATCCTCATTCCAGTTCTGATCGACCTCGAATGTTACATTCGGGTAGAAACCGGATTTGGCGCCTTCATGTTGATACTTGGCCGCTTCGATATCCTGCAGGGAAGAGAGCAGGGTCGGGTGGACTTCGGTCGCCGTTTTCAGCGCACTATCGAGGCTGGTCGGGATAAGCTCGGTATTGGGAACCGGCTGTACCAGATCTTTGGGAACCTCGTTCACGACACGAATAAATTCACTCTCTGCGTCGCGATAGTTGTTTTCAGCAGCAGCCTGATTTGAATAGGCTCGGGCAACACGCCCCTCAATCTGGGTCTGATCCGCAGTAGAGCCAAGCCCTGAATCAGTCCGCTTGCTGATGTCGCTACGGATCTGTTCGTGGGTTTCCAGGTTCTGTTTGGAGAGTTCCAGGATCTCCTGCTGACGCAGCATATTGAGGTAGACCTCAGCCACCCGCAGCGCGGTATTTTCAGCTTCGGAGATCATCGCCAGACGCTGGGCATTGGCTTCAGCTTCAGTTCGGGAGACGTTGTTGCTGACATCAAAGCCATCAAACAACATTTGCCGCAGGCTGAGTCCAGCCTCTTTGCGAGTCATGGAATCATCAATATTGCTGTTGGCGCTGGCAGCGCGGGTAGAAGGGCTGTCAGTTTTTTCATAACCTACGCCGCCACGCAGATCGATCGTAGGATAATAGCCACCCTTGGCTCCATCATGCTGATAGAGTCGTGCCTGATACAGATCAAACGCTTCCTTTATCTTGGGATGCGTAGCAAGTGTCTGTGCCACCGACTCTTCCAGAGTCTGGGCCTGACCCAAACTCGGGATCAGGATGCAGCCACTGACCAGCATGGCAACAATCGTTTTTTTCATGTTATCTCCAGTCATGTTTTGTTTTTAGATTGTTGGCTTATCGT
The DNA here is from genome assembly GCF_040908295.1 of Aeromonas sp. R4-2. NCBI lineage: Bacteria > Pseudomonadati > Pseudomonadota > Gammaproteobacteria > Aeromonadales > Aeromonadaceae > Aeromonas > Aeromonas sp. R4-2. The sequence goes on from NZ_JBFODL010000010.1 coordinate 7,718, forward strand.
TCTCTCAGTGCCGACTGCTTTGCCCGTAAAATCGGCTTAAGCAAATAGTCTAGGACACTTTTTTTACCAGTAATGATATCAGCACTGGCTAACATACCGGGGATGATGGGAAGTGCGTTAAGCTCATCGCCCAAGTAACTCTTCTCTGTTCTAACCCGAACCAGATAAAAGGAGTTCCCCTCCTCATCCTGGATCGAATCCGCACTTATCTGTTCAACCTTGCCATGCAATCCTCCATAGATTGTAAAATCGTAGGCAGTAATTTTGACGATGGCATCCAGCCCCGGTCGCAGGAAGGCGATATCTTTCGGCGACACCTTGGCTTCTACCAGCAAGGTATCCTCCAACGGCACAATCTCCATCAAATCCATGCCGGGCTGAACCACGCCGCCAAGGGTGTTGATCTTGAGTTTCTTGATGGTGCCCTTGAGCGGAGCAATCACGCTGGTCCGGTCGACCCTGTCTCGCAAGCCAACCTGCCCTTCTGACAACTGGCCAAGCCGCCCCTGTTTCTCATTCAGTTCAGTCTGGGAGTCTGCTCTGAACTTCAGCGCAATATCATTACGCTTGGAGATGGTCTCACGCAGTACCGAATTGAGTTTTGGGATCAGCAGACGGTTGCTCTCCAACTCCCCCTGCATCTCGTTGACCTGCCGCTCCAGCTTGATTAGCTCCACTTGAGGCACTATACCCTCTTTCGCCAACGGACGGCTAATATTCAGTTCCTGTCTGGCCAAATCCACACTGCGATTCACGGTGCGAATTTTGGCATTAAGTTCAATCAGCTCCTGCTCTTTCTGTTCGATTTGCTGACCAAGAATATAGAGCTGGTTCTTCAGGTTATTGAGGCGATCCCGCTGTACAGACCGCTCACGGTGTGCGTATTCGGCAAAAACGGTTTCATAACCATCGGGAAACTGGATTGGCGCTTCACCTACCACGACCTGTTCACGCCACCCCAGTGCCGGGTCGTTTTTCACCTCGACGCTGGCCATCTCGGCGCGCAGACGAGCCACATCCCCCTTTAGAGTGACTACCTCTTGCTCCCGTTCTCTAAAGTCGGAGCGGAAACGGGTGTCATCAATGCGCAGCAGAGGCTGTCCCTTTTCGACGATATCCCCCTCTTTAACGAAGATCTCTTTGACGATCCCCCCTTCCAGGTTCTGGATCACCTGCAGCTGACGGGACGGAATAACCTTGCCCTGACCCACGGTGACTTCATCCAGTTCGGCCCAGGCCGCCCAGACGATGGCACTCATGAAAAAGAGGAAACAGCACCATAGCAGGATACGAGCTCCGGTCGGCGTGGTCAGCAGTACAGCTGCCGCGCCGTCATCGACAAACTCCAGATGCTCGGGTGCTGGCAATACCTCGCCGGAAGGCGTCTTTTTGCTGCGCTTGAACCAGTCCATGAGCCCCTTAACCATGGGACACCTCCTGCACGCGCACCTTGCCTTCCTTCAACTGCTGTAACACCACCTCTTTGGGACCATCAGCAACGATCTGCCCCTGCTCGATGACGATCACTCGCGATGCCACATCCAGCATCGAGGTTTTGTGAGTGATGAGGATCAATGTGGTTTCCGGGCCCAGTCTGGCGAGCTCCTGTTTGACCTGCATCTCGGACTGATTGTCCATGTTGGAGGTCGGCTCATCCATCACCAGAATGGGGGGATCATTGAGCAGGGCGCGTGCCAGCAGGATCGACTGACGCTGGCCACCGGATAGCTGACGGCCCCCCTCGCCTATCTGCCGATCCAGCCCGTTAGGATCCCGGTTGGTAAAGTTGGTGACACCCGCCCGCTTGGCTGCGCGCAAGACTCTCACATCATCCACCAGCGGATTACCCAGCATGATGTTGTCCCGCACCGAGCCAAAGAAAAGAATGACATCTTGCGGAACACAGCCGATATTGCGACGGATCACCGCAGGTGGCAGTTGATCAAGTTCAAAACCGTCGATACGTACCGAGCCATCGGTCGGTCGATACAGCCCCATCAACAACTTCTCGAGGGTCGTTTTACCCGCCCCAATCCGGCCGATAATCGCCACCTTTTCGCCCGGCTGAATGCGCAAATTGATATTGTGCAGGGTGCTGGTTTCCATGCCGGGATATTTGAAGGAGACATTCTCGAATTCAATGCGACCGGCAATCACCGGATGATGGATATATTGCTTGCCTTCCTCCTGCTCTCCCGGGGTTTGCATGATTTTTTCCAGAATATCCAGTGCTGACTTGGCCTGGTTATAACGGGTCGACAACACGGAGAGTTGTACCATGGGCGCAATGGCGCGGCTGGAGAGCATCACGGCGGCAATCATGCCCCCCATGGTGACCAAGCCTTCCGAGATCTGGTAAACACCGACGATCACTAGACCAACCGTCACCACCTGCTGGATATAACTGGCCAGCGAGGACATGGAGTTGGTAATGCGGCGGGTCTGTACGCCCCAGGTGGAAATATGGGAGACGGCCTGTTCCCAGCGATGCTGGAACATGCTCTCGGCGCCGAAAATCTTGACGGTTTCCAGCCCGGAAATACTTTCAATCAGGTTGGCGTTCTTCTGGGACGCAAGGCGTGACCCCTCTTCGATGGACTGCTTGAGAGGCTCCTGAATATAGAAGCTGTAGGCGATGAGGATCAGCATGGCGACGATGGGAACCACCACCATTACGCCTGCAAACATCCAGATAATAAAAAGGAAGAAGACGGCAAAGGGGAGATCGATAAGAGTAGAAACCGTTGCGGAGGTGAAAAACTCCCGCACCGACTCAAATTCCTGCAGATGTTTGGCGAAAGCACCGGTGGAAGCGGGACGAGATTCCATCCGCATACCCATCACCTTGGCGAAAATTTTGGCGGACAGCAGCACATCAGACTTTTTACCGGCAATGTCGATAAAGTAACTGCGCAACTGCCGCATCACAAAATCGAAGGTAAAGACCACCATGGCCCCGACAGCCAGCACCCAGAGCGAATCAAACGCCAGATTGGGCACAATCTTGTCATAGACGTTCATGGTGAAAAGAGGGCTGGCGATGGCAAACAGGTTGATCAGAATGGAGGCGATCAGCACATCGCGATAGATGCCGCGGGATTCGAACAAGGTGCTCCAGAACCAGTGTCCATCACGGGTTTCAAGCACCTTGGGCGAGCGTTCGTCAAACTTGAACTGCTTCTTTACATAGAAGAGGCGCCCCAGATACTCATCACCCAACTGGGCTGCGGTCAGCCATTGCGCGGCATCACCGGCCTGCGGGAAAATCACTTTCCCCTGGCTGCGATCTTCGTTCCACTCCAGCAATATACAGGCGCCACCACTGCGCATCTGCAATACACAAGGCAGCAGCAAGGGAGAGATATCAGCCAGTGGCTGGATCACTTCACGGGCGGATAACCCGCCCCGCTCGGCAGCACGGCAAAAGAGTGCGGTAGTCAGGCGTCCGGAGACCAGTGGCAACCCGGTCGTCAGGGCATCCTGACTGTTGGGCACACCATAAAAACGGGTCAAGAAGACCAGACACTCCAATAACTCATCAATACGACTTGTTTCTGCTTGCATAGCATCCTGTCACTGCATAAATGAGGTAGATAAGAGCGTTCATCGCTCATATTTCCCTGCTATAGCCACGCTAAAACCGAGTGGCCTTCCCGCTGATGAGACTGATCAGGGGATAAACCTGTCCAGATAGATCGCGACACTCATCGCCAATTTCCCGGCACAGCAGCAATGGCGGCATGATTCGTTATTGGTAAAAATAATCGGCTCATCAACACCATGCTAACACTGCAATCAGGGTGAATGTCGGAGTTAATTGATAATGACATTTATTATGGCGCACCACTATATCAACCGGCACGTACCAAAACTATAGTTTAGGGTATGAAGTTTTTTATATAACCCTATGTTTTACGTGAAAATAATAATCTGGTGCTCAATTATAGGTCAGGAAGTATGAAGGGTCTGCCCAACGCGTGACCTTGCGGGCCGCTCAATGAGAGTGCTTTGGCAATATCCGCCATGGCCGTCCAGCGATTTTCACACCAGGCTGGCGCCAACAGAGTTGGACGGCGCGCGGAGGCCGAAATCCGGTGATACACCACCTCGGGCGGCGTGTGCTGGATCATCGCAACTGCCGCCTCCACATACTGCTCCAGCGTCAATACCTCCAGTCGTCCAGCCTGCCACGCCTTGCCAAGGATACTGCCCTCAACCACATGGAGCGGATGCAGCTTAATCCCCTCAACGCCCGTCTCGACGATGCGATGCAGGGTATCGAGGCTGTCCATCGGCAGCTCACCCGGCAGGCCGACGATCAGGTGGGCACATACCTTGATGCCACGTTGATGAGCACGCGTCACCGCATCCACATAGGCGGCATAACCGTGCCCACGATTGATGCGCTGCAGGGTCTTGTCATTGGCACTCTGTAGCCCCAACTCCAGCCACACCTCGTAGCCTCGGGCCTGATAACCGGCCAACAAGTCCAGCACTGCATCTGGCACGCAATCGGGACGAGTCCCCACGCAGAGCCCCACCATATCGCTGACCGACAAGGCCTCCTCATACATCCGCTGCAGATATTCCACCTCGGCATAGGTGCTGGTATAGGCCTGAAAGTAGGCGAGATAACGCTTGGCGCGGGTCACTTCGTCCCGCCGGGCCAGCAGTTGTTGCACCACGGAAAGCTGTTGCGCCGATTCGTCGGCAAACGAAGAGACATTGCAGAAGGTGCAGCCACCACGACCCAGGGTGCCGTCCCGGTTTGGACAGGTGAAGGCGCCATGAATGGAAAGCTTGTGGATCTTCTGGCCATGGCGCTGCTTGAGATCCTGACCGAATGTATTGACGAGTTCGTGTAACTGCATGACACCTCCGCTAAAGGAGCGCCATTGTACGAGCTTGCGCAAAACAGGGGCTGAGCTGGATCAAGCTAGCAGAGAGGGGAAAACATATAAATACCCGACCAATTTTGAATAAATATAGAGAAAAAGCGCAAAAAAAGGATTTTTACAGTTCTTTGACGATTTAAACAGTAAACATCCATATGAAAATGAGACCTGATAACCCACTGTTGAACAATGAAAAATTCAAAGAGACCCGACAGCACACAATTGCAAGCATGGGATATTGAAAATGTGATCACTTCCGCTCTCGGTAGCATAGGGTTGGTAAAATTACTACATTCGCCCATCGTCGCCGAGCACACCATTGAGCCCGTCAATGGCGATATATTTAACCAACAAAATCAAACTACACAGAATAAACACTCCATAACTGCGAGCCAATCCCCCTAACCCGACATTTTGTTATGCGAATGTAACCATGAAGACAAACCTGACCTGCGATTGACCTCGCCAGAAAATCCCATTAGTTTGGAGATTCGCCACGTCAGGCAGACGGAACCACAAGAGCCAATCGCAATTTATGCAGTCAGGTGATGACTGTGCGATACAAGGCCGAGCAAGGGAGAAATGCAATGTCACTATATGATCCAAAGCTGGAGAGGGATAACTGTGGCTTCGGCCTGTTGGCCCACATGGAAGGGGAAGCCAGCCACAAGCTTGTCCGTCTCGCGATGTCAGCATTGGCTCGCATGCAGCACCGCGGCGGGATCTCCGCCGATGGCAAGACCGGCGATGGTTGCGGTCTGCTGCTGCAAAAACCGGACAGCTTCTTCAGAGCTGTCGCCGAGGAGAAGGGATGGCACCTTGGCCGCAACTATGCGGTCGGCATGCTGTTTCTCAACCCTGACCCCGTATTGGCCCAGCAGACCCGCGACATCATCGACGAAGAGCTGGAAAAAGAGACCCTGAGTCTGGTCGGCTGGCGCAAGGTGCCCGTCGATACCAACGTACTCGGTACCATCGCCAAAGCCTCCCTGCCCAGCATTGAACAGGTCTTTGTCAACGCCCCGCCCGGCTGGGTCGACAAGGATCTCGAGCGCCGCCTCTATATCGTGCGCCGCCGCATCGAAAAGCGCGTCAACGACGACTACTTCTATGTGGTCAGCCTCTCCAATCTGGTCACCGTCTATAAAGGACTGTGCATGCCGGTGGACTTGCCGCGCTTCTATCTGGATCTCGCCGACATCCGTATGCAGGCGGCCATCTGCGTCTTCCACCAGCGTTTCTCCACCAACACCAGCCCGCGCTGGCCGCTGGCCCAGCCGTTTCGCTATCTGGCCCACAACGGCGAGATCAACACCATCGCCGGCAACCGCCAGTGGGCCAAGGCTCGCAGCTACAAGTTTGCGACGCCGCTGATCCCCGATTTGCAGGAAGCGGCTCCCTTCGTCAACACCACGGGGTCAGATTCCTCCAGCCTCGACAACATGCTGGATCTCTTCCTCGCCGGTGGCATGGACCTGTTCCGCGCCATGCGCCTGTTGATCCCGCCTGCATGGCAAAAGCACCCGAACATGGATGACGACCTGCGCGCCTTCTACGACTTCAACTCCATGCACATGGAGCCGTGGGATGGCCCCGCTGGTATCGTCATGACCGACGGTCGCTACGCCACCTGCGCACTTGATCGCAACGGTCTGCGTCCGGCCCGCTACGTCATCACCAAGGACAAGTTCATCACCCTCGCCTCCGAAGTCGGCACCTGGGACTACACCCCGGACGAAGTGCTGGAGAAGGGCCGGGTCGGCCCGGGCGAGCTGTTCGTGGTGGATACCAGCAACGGCAAGGTGTGGACCAGCTTCGAGATCGATGACGATCTCAAGAACCGCCACACCTACAAGCAGTGGATGGATAAACATTGCCGCCGGCTAGTCCCCTTCGAGCAGATGGACGACAGCCAGACCGGTAGCCGCGAGTTCTCCGACGACCAGCTGAAAACCTATCAGAAGCTGTTTGGCTACTCCTTTGAGGAGCTGGATCAGATCATCCGGGTGCTCGGTGAAAATGGTCAGGAGGCGGTGGGCTCCATGGGGGATGATACCCCGATGGCGGTGCTCTCCTCCGGCCCGCGCACCCTCTATGACTACTTCCGCCAGATGTTTGCCCAGGTGACCAACCCGCCCATCGATCCGCTGCGGGAAAACCACGTGATGTCGCTGGCCACCTGTATCGGTCGCGAGCAGAACGTCTTCAACGAGACCTTCGGCCACGCCCACCGGGTGCTGTTCCAGTCGCCGATCCTGCTCTACTCCGACTTCCACCAGCTGCTGGCACTGGAAGGTGAGTACTACCGCCATCAGGTGATCAGCCTCAACTTCAAGCCCGAAGAGGGGCTGGAAGCGGCCATCTTGCGTATCTGCGAGGAGGCAAAAACCGCCGCAAAGAGTGGCACCGTGCTGCTGGTGCTGTCGGATCGCGATATCAGCGCCGACTCCCTGCCGATCCCGGCCGCCATGGCGGTGGGCGCGGTACAGCGCACCCTGGTGGACAACAACCTGCGCTGCGACGCCAACATTCTGGTGGAGACCGCAAGCTGCCGCGATCCGCACCACTTCTCGGTGCTGCTGGGCTTTGGCGCGACCGCCATCTACCCCTATCTCGCCTACGAAACCCTGGCCAAACAGGTTGAAGAGGGCGTGCTCACCATGTCCCTGCGCCAGGCCATGGTCAACTACCGCAACGGCATCAACAAGGGGCTCTACAAGGTGATGTCCAAGATGGGCATCAGCACGGTCGCCAGCTACCGCTGCTCCCAGCTGTTCGAAGCTGTGGGTCTGGCCAAGTCGGTGGTCGATACCTGCTTCCGCGGCGTATCGAGCCGTATTCAGGGTGCCGACTTTGCCGACATCCAGCAGGATCAGCACAATCTGGCCCGTCAGGCCTGGCTGGTGCGCAAGCCCCTCCCCCATGGCGGCCTGCTCAAGTTCGTCCACGGCGGCGAGTACCACACCTACAACCCGGATGTGGTGCAGACCCTGCAAACCGCGGTGCGCTCCGGCAACTATGCCGATTACAAGGAGTACGCCCGTCTGGTGAACGAGCGCCCGGTTGCCACCTTGCGCGATCTGCTGGCGCTGAAGAAAGTCGACAATCCGGTCGCGCTGGATCAGGTTGAGCCGGCCGACAAGCTGTTCCCCCGCTTCGACTCCGCCGCCATGTCCATCGGTGCCCTCGGCCCAGAGGCCCACGAGGCGCTGGCTGTCGCCATGAACCGCCTCGGCGGTCAGAGCAACTCCGGCGAAGGTGGCGAAGATCCCAAGCGTTTCGGTACCGAGAAGAACTCCCGCATCAAGCAGGTGGCTTCCGGCCGCTTTGGCGTCACCCCCCACTACCTGATGAACGCCGATGTGGTGCAGATCAAGGTGGCGCAGGGTGCCAAGCCCGGTGAAGGTGGCCAACTGCCCGGTGACAAGGTCACCGCCCAGATCGCCCAGCTGCGCTATTCCGTGCCCGGCGTGACCCTGATCTCGCCGCCGCCGCACCACGACATCTACTCCATCGAGGATCTGGCCCAGCTCATCTTCGATATCAAGCAGATCAACCCGAGCTGTCTGGTGTCGGTGAAACTGGTCTCAGAGCCCGGTGTGGGCACCATCGCCTGCGGCGTGGCCAAGGCCTATGCCGACTTCATCACCATCTCCGGTTATGACGGCGGCACTGGCGCGAGCCCCCTCACCTCGGTCAAATATGCCGGCTCCCCGTGGGAGCTGGGTCTGGCTGAAACCCAGCAGGCGCTGGTCGCCAACGGCCTGCGCCACAAGGTGCGGCTGCAGGTGGATGGTGGTCTCAAGACCGGTCTGGACATCATCAAGGCGGCCATCCTCGGCGCCGAGAGCTTCGGTTTTGGCACCGGCCCCATGGTGGCTCTCGGTTGCAAATACCTGCGTATTTGCCACCTGAACAACTGCGCCACCGGCGTTGCCACTCAGGATGAGAAGCTGCGTCGCGAGCACTTCACCGGCCTGCCGGAGATGGTGATGAACTACTTCAAGTTCATCGCCGAAGAGACCCGCGAGCTGATGGCCCAGCTCGGCGTCACCCAGTTGACCGACCTGATTGGCCGCACCGATCTGCTGGAAGCCCTGCCCGGCCTCACCGCCCGTCAGGCCAAGCTGGATCTCTCCGGCATTCTGGCCCGTCCGGTGGCGCCGGCAGGCTCCAGCCTGTTCAGCCAGCAGCACAACCCCACCTTCGACAAGGGGCCGCTCAACCTGAAAATGGTGGAGGATCTGCTGGAGGCGGTGGAAACCTCAAGCGGCGGCGAGTTCCGCTACGACATTCGCAACACCGACCGCTCGGTGGGTGCGCGCCTCTCGGGCGAGATCGTCAAACGTCACGGCAATCAGGGGATGGCGGCGGATCCGGTCAAGGTGCACTTCAACGGCACCGCAGGCCAGAGCTTCGGCGTCTGGAACGCAGGGGGCCTTGAGATGATCCTCACCGGTGACGCCAACGACTATGTGGGCAAGGGGATGACCGGCGGCAAGCTGGTGATCAAGCCCCATGTCGGCGTGGCGTTCAAATCCCATGAAGCAGCCATCATCGGCAACACCTGCCTCTACGGCGCCACCGGCGGCAAACTCTACGCCGCAGGCACTGCCGGCGAGCGTTTCGCGGTGCGCAACTCAGGTGCCCTGGCGGTGGTCGAGGGGATTGGCGACAACGGTTGTGAATACATGACCGGCGGCATCGTCACCGTGCTCGGTCAGACTGGCGTCAACTTTGCGGCGGGCATGACCGGCGGCTTTGCCTACGTGCTCGACGAGTGCGGCAACTTCGCCAAGCGAACCAACCCCGAGCTGGTGGAACTGCTGGACGTGGCGGATCTCGCCATCCATCAGGAGCACCTGCGCGGCATCATCACGGCGCACCTCAATGAGACCGGCAGCTCGCGCGCCGAGGAGATCCTGGCCAACTTCGACTCCTATGTGCCCAAGTTCAGGCTGATCAAACCCAAGTCCAGCGACGTGAAATCGCTGCTGGGTCACACCAGCCGTTCCAGTGCAGAACTCAGAATCCAGGCGCAATAAGGAGGGAACCCTATGAGCCAGAACGTATTTCAGTTTATCGATGTCCAGCGGGTCGACCCGCCCAAGAAGCCACTCAAGATCCGCAAAATCCAGTTTGTGGAGATCTACGAGTCCTTCAATCAGCCGCAGGTACAGATGCAGGCGGATCGCTGCCTCGAGTGCGGCAACCCCTATTGCGAGTGGAAGTGTCCGGTCCACAACTACATCCCCAACTGGCTGAAACTGGCCAAAGAGGGGCGCATTCTTGAGGCGGTGGAGCTCTCCCACCAGACCAACAGCCTGCCGGAAGTGTGCGGTCGGGTCTGCCCGCAGGATCGCCTGTGCGAGGGCTCCTGCACCCTCAACGATCGCTTCGGCGCGGTGACCATCGGCAACATCGAAAAGTACATCACCGACAAGGCGTTCGAGATGGGCTGGAAGCCCGATCTCTCGAACGTGGTCAAAACCGGCAAGCGGGTCGCCGTCATTGGCGCGGGCCCAGCGGGTCTCGCCTGTGCCGACGTGCTGGCACGCAATGGCGTCACCCCGGTGGTGTTTGACAAATATCCGGAGATCGGCGGCCTGCTCACCTTCGGCATCCCCTCCTTCAAGCTGGAAAAAGAGGTGATGCAGCGTCGCCGCGAGATCTTCCAGGGGATGGGCGTGGAGTTTCGTCTCGAGACCGAAGTGGGCAAGGACATCACCTTCGCCGATCTGCTCGGCGAGTTCGATGCGGTCTTCCTTGGGGTCGGCACCTATAAGTACATGAAAGGCGGCTTTGCCAACGAAGAGGCACCGGGCGTCTATGACGCCCTGCCCTACCTCATCGCCAACGCCAACCGCTTGCTGGGCTTCGAGAAGGCACAAGCCGACTACATCGACTTCGCCGGCAAGCAGGTGGTGGTGCTGGGCGGTGGCGATACCGCCATGGACTGCGTGCGTACCGCTATCCGTCAGGGGGCCGCCAAGGTGATCTGCGCCTATCGCCGCGACGAGGAGAACATGCCGGGCTCCAAGCGGGAGGTGAAAAACGCCCGCGAGGAGGGGGTTGAGTTCATGTTCAACCTGCAACCGGTAGCGGTCGAGCTGGATGCCAGCGGTCGCACCGTCGGCATCAAGGTAGTGAGCACCGAGCTGGGTGAACCCGACGCCAATGGCCGCCGCAACCCGGTGGTCATCGAGGGCTCCGAGCAAGTGCTGGCTGCCGATGCCGTGGTGATGGCGTTTGGCTTCCAGCCCAACCCCCAACCCTGGATGGCGGAGTTCGGCATCGAGCTCGACAACCGGGATCGCATCAAGGCGCGCGAGCAGGCGGAGTATGCCTTCCAGACCAGCAACCCCAAGGTGTTCGCCGGTGGCGACGCGGTACGTGGCTCCGATCTGGTGGTGACCGCCATCTACGAAGGGCGCAAAGCGGCCGAAGGGATCATGGACTATCTGGCGGTCTGATCCGACCGACCAAGACCCTGATGCGCTTTCACAATCAGCCTCGCCAATGCGGGGCTGATTATTTGTAGCTACCCACCCCCTACAAACGCACCACCAGCCACTCCCCCTTGCCGACCGGCACCAGCGAGGTGGCAAAGGCCGGATCCTGCCCGACCTCGTTCATCCACTCCACCATCTCGCTGCGATGGGAGATGGCGTTATCGACCACCAGCAGGCCACGGGGTGCCAGCAGGCGGCGGAGCTGCGGCCACCATGCCCGGTAGTGCTGACGATCCGAATCAAGGAAGATGAGCTGATAGCCGGCTTGCGGCAAGGTCGGTAACAGCTCACTCGCATCCCCTGCCAGCAAGGTTATCCAGGGGACCAGCCCTGCCCTCTGAAAGTTGTCATGGGCCTGCACGCGCTTATCCTCATCCAGCTCAATGGTGGTCACGTGCCCCTCCAGCCGACGCACCGCTTCTGCCAGCCAAAGCGTGGAGTAACCATTGGAGGTGCCAATCTCCAGCACCGCCTGCGCCCCACGGGTCTGCACCATCACTGACAGCAACTCCCCCGTGTCGCGGGTGATATTGAGCAGCTTGCGGTGTCGAGCCTGCTGCATGCTGTCATTGCGCTCGCCAAGCTGCTCCAGCTGGCGTTTTAACTGTTCCAGTTCCATCGATATCCCTTTCGTCCTTGCCCAAAACCGTTAGCCCACATCTCCAAGCTTGGCATTTGGGAGTCAAATGATTACTTTCAACCGCCATTCACACCACAAAGGATGAGAAAAGGACAACCATTTGAGGCAGAATTTGTGACGTCTATCTGTTACACTTCGCGCCCGCCATTTTCCGGCTCACTCTCTGACTTGATGTCAGGCGCAGCCGTCGGTGGTTACAACCTCCGTCTCGCTCATGCCGAGCTAACCAAGCCAAACACAGCCCAGCTGGAACACAGGAACCCATTATGAGATTTGAATCGTTCGATTTTGCCCCCGAGATTTTGCGTGCTGTCTCAGATTGCGGTTATCAGGAGATGACCCCTGTGCAGCAACAGGCGATCCCGGCCATTCGCCGTGGCCGCGATGTGCTGGCCAGCGCCCAGACCGGTACCGGCAAGACCGCCGCCTTCGCCCTGCCCATCTTGCAACGTCTGGTAGACAATCCGGCGCCGGTCCAGCCTTCCAACGCCCGTGTGCTGATCCTGACCCCGACCCGCGAGCTGGCGGCTCAGGTAGCGAGCAACATCAATGACTTCGCCAAGTATCTCGATATCACCACCATCACCATCGTCGGCGGTGGCAAGCAGGACGTGCAGGCCAAGAAGCTCAAAGCGGGCGCTCACATCATTGTGGCCACCCCGGGCCGTCTGCTGGAGCACCTCACAGCCTGCAACCTCAGCCTCTCCGGCGTCGAGTGTCTGGTGATGGATGAAGCGGATCGCATCCTCGACATGGGCTTCAGTGCCGATGTGCAGAAGATCCTGCAAGCGGTCAACAAGACCCGTCAAAACCTGCTCTTCTCCGCCACCTTCTCCGATGCGGTGAAGAAGCTGGCCAACCTGATGCTGGACAGACCGCAGATCGTCAGCGTCAACAAGCAGAACTCCACCGCCGACACCGTCAGCCACACCGTCTATCCGGTCGAGCAGAAGCGCAAGCGCGAGCTGCTCTCAGAGCTGATTGGCAAACAGAACTGGCAGCAGGTGCTGGTGTTCGCCAGTACCCGCGAAAGCTGTGATGTGCTGGTCGAGGAGCTCAACCTCGACGGCATCAAGTCCGCCGTGGTCCATGGCGAGAAGGCCCAGGGCAACCGTCGCCGCGCCCTGCGCGAATTCATGGAAGGCAAGGTACGGGTACTGGTCGCCACCGAAGTGGCCGCCCGTGGTCTGGATATCCCGAGCCTGGAATACGTGGTCAACTATGATCTGCCGTTCCTGGCGGAAGATTACGTGCACCGTATCGGCCGTACCGGTCGTGCCGGCAAGCGCGGCATGGCCATCTCCTTCGTCAGCCGTGAAGAGGAGCGTACCCTGCTGGAGATCGAGGCCCTGATCGGCCAGAAGATCCGTCGCATCATGGTGCCGGGCTATGAGGTGAGCAGCCGTGACGAGCTGATCAAACAGCTGCAAGAGCGTCGTCGCTTTGGCAAGCGCCCGCAGCGTGAAGATAACGCCGTGGCCCAGGTGATGGCCGAAGCCAAGCTGCAGGGTCAGCGCCTCAAGCGTCTGGCTGCAGCCAAGAAGCCCCGTCAGCCGAAATAAGGCGGGCAGTTGCTCTATTGAACCGCAAAGGCGCCACTGGCGCCTTTGCCATCTCTGTCATCGGTGTTGGCCCCTGGTGGTCAACTCAAGGATTGCTTATGACCTCTCCGACCTACAATCAGGCCCTGCTCGAGATGGCCACCCAGAGCCTGGCCGAACTGGCCCGCACCGCCGAACAAAAGGCGGGCAAGCGCACTCCGGCCCAAGAGAGCCACTTTCTCTGCACCTGGATGGCCGACTCCCTCAAGGAGAAGCGCTTCTCCCGTCTGGTGATGGAAGATTTGAAAGCTTGGGTGCAGCTTGGCCGCACCCTCGGCGCGGGTGCCGATCTCAAGGGGCTACTGGAGCGCATCGCCTTCCAATACCAGTGCGCCATGACCAACCCGCAACAACTGGGGGCCAAGCTGGCGGCCCTGTTGGAGGATCTGACGGCGGCAGGCTGGCTGGTGCTGACCGAGAGCGAGGTGAATGCCAAGCTGCGCCTGCAATCTGGCGGTCAGGCGAGTCTGGTGGTAAGCCACAGCGAATATGCAGGCCATATCGAGGACGGTGAGCTTGTCAAACCCCTCACCCTCTATGTGCGCGGTGACGAGAAGGTGCTGGCCGAGGTGGCCTTCAAGCACGGCCTGCTGCTGAGCCAGGGCAACAAGAAAACCACCCTGGTCAAACACCACAAAGCCTACCGGCTGATGCCGGACAACGCCCAACCGGCGCTGGCACTGCTGAGCGAGGCTCGCCAAGGCGCCTGATCCCGCCTGTTTTCAACAATAAAAACGGCAGACCCTCATTTAAAGCAGGGCCTGCCGTTTTTTATTGTTCGATGTTTGATGATGAGGTTGGGTAGTCGTTTAGCGGATCTTGATGCCAATCTGGCCCGCGTCACACCACTCGAACATCACCTCTTCGCTCTTGCCGCAGCAACTGCCACCACAGACCCGACTCTCGCGCTTGATGACCCGCCCCTTGCGCATCCAGATGCCGAGCATGGCCTCCACCGCATCTTCCGAGGTGTGGAAGTGGCGAGCCAGATCACGCCGGCTCACCTTCTGCTGCGCGGCGAGGTAATCCCCCAGCTCGCGCAGGATCATAAGGTCACCACCTTGCGGGCAACGATGTCACCGTGACGGCGACCGGCCCACCAGAGCAGTACCAGAGAGAGGCCGTAGCTGACGATCCAGAACAGGCTCTGCTCCGGATGAGCGGCAAAGGTCGCGACCTGATAGAAGAGGGTCGCGCACATAAAGGCCATATAGTTGCACCATACCGCCGTCATTAGCGCCCACTGACGACCGGTTTCCCGCACCAGCGCGCCCATGGCGGCGGCGCAAGGCATGTAGAGCAGCACGAACAAGAGGTAGGCAAAGGCACCGGCCGCCCCGTCGAAGTGGGTCTGCATGTTGCCGTAGGTGGAGACATCGACCTCCTGTGCCTCGGCGGCAGCTTTCTGATCGTCGAGGTTGCCAACATCAAGCCCCATGGGGTCGCTCGGGTTGATCTCCGCCAGATTGGCCGCCACGGCATCGATCGCCTCGTGGAAACTGGCCACCAGCGAGAACTCGCTCTCCTCCTCTGCATCGCCACCACCGGCGTAGAGGCTGTTGAGGGTACCGACCACCGCCTCTTTGGCGAAGATACCGGTGACGATACCGACCGTGGCCTGCCAGTTGTCATCGCGTACACCGATGGGGTGCAGCACAGGGGTCACCGCCTGGCTGATTTTGCTCAGGACCGAGCTCTCCTGCTCCTGATGGCCAAAGCTGCCATCGGTGCCGAGCGAATTGAGCACGCTCAGCACCGCGACCACCAGTACGATGGTTTTACCTGCGCCAAAGACGAAGGATTTGAGCTTCTGCCAGGTCTTGATGGCAACGTTGACCGGACGCGGCCACTCGTAGTCCGGCATCTCCATCAGCATGGAGTCGCTCTTGCCCGGCAGCAGGGTGCTGCGCAGCAACAGGCCGGTGAGCACCGCCACCACAATACCGATGAGGTAGAGACCGAACACCAGGTTCTGGCCAGACTCGGGGAAGAAGGCCACCGCAAACAGAGCGTAAACCGGCAGACGGGCACCGCACGACATGAAGGGGGCCATGGCGGAGGTCATCAGCCGCTCCCGCTCAGAGTTGAGGGTACGGGTCGCCATCACCGAGGGGACGGTACAGCCAAAGCCCATCAGCATCGGCACGAACGCCTTGCCCGGCAGGCCGAGGCGGCGCATCAGGGCATCCACCACGAAGGCGGCGCGGGCCAGATAGCCTGAACTCTCCAGCACCGCGAGGAACAGATAGAGGCAGCCAATCACCGGAATAAAGGTGGCCACGGTCTGCAAGCCAACGCCAAAGCCGTCCGCCAGAATGGCGCCCAGCCACTCGGGGGCATTGACCAGCCCCAGCAGGTGGTGCACCCCATCGACAAACAGGGCGCCGCCCATGATGTCGAAGAAGTCGATAAAGGCGCTGCCGACGTTGATGGCAAACAGGAACATCAGGTACATGACAAACAGGAAGAAGGGGATGCCAATCCAGCGATTGAGCAGCACCCGATCCAGCCACTCGCTCTGGGCCTCGGTGAGCTTGCCCTTCTGCTGACGAGCCTGTTGTACCCACTGGTGGATATGGCCGTAGCGAATATCCGCCAGTTGCAGGTCGATATCCTGTCCCTGATGGGCGCGAGCCACTACATTGGCGGCGGCCGCCTGCTGACCGGGCAGCAGGGTCTCCTGCATCACCGCATCCTCTTCCAGCAGGCGCAGGGCGCGGCCACGGGTAGTGAGGTGATGCGGGGCGAGCAGGGTCTCCAGCTCCGCCAGATCGGTTTCAAGCGCGTGGCCGTAATCGAGCTGCAAGGCGGCTTGCGGCTGACCGATAAACTGCCGGATCTGCTGCTTGAAGGCGGCAACCTGCTTGCTGTTGTGGGCAGAGAGGGCCACCACCGGGCAACCGAGGGATTTGCCGAGCTTGCTCTCGTCGATGACGATGCGGCGCTTTTGCAGGATATCCAGCTTGTTGAGCACCACCACCATGGGCAGGCCCAGTTCGCGCAGTTGCAGCGTGAGGTAGAGGGAGCGCTCCAGATTGGCGGCGTCGATGACGTTGAGCAGCAGGTCGGGTTGTTGGCCCTGGGCAAAGCGGCTGGCGATCTGCTCGTCCAGACTGCCATCCTGACTGGCCAGGCTATAGATGCCGGGCAGATCCATCAGCTTGAAGTGATGTTCACCCGAGCTGAACTCACCCATCTTCTTGTCGACGGTGACGCCACTCCAGTTGCCTACCTGCTGGCGGGCGCCGGTCAGGGCGTTGAACAGGGAGGTCTTGCCGCTATTGGGGTTACCTACCGTTACCAGGGAATAATTCATACCAGCTCTACCTCTATTTTCTTCTGAACCCGCCGCGTGTGTGGCAAGCTGCTTTGCAGGTTCGACTTCTTGTCTCTGAACCGCTCCCGGTGACGTTTCTGAACGGGAGCGGCAGCCGAGCAGGGGGTTATACCGGCTCGACTTCTATTTGCTGGGCCAGACTCTTTTGCATGGAGAGACAGATCCCTTGGCACTGGATCTGGAGCGGGTCCCCCAGGGGGGCGGAGCGCAGATAGATGACTTCAGTCTGGGGCAACAGGCCCATCACCATCAGTTTGCGGCGCAGCGGCCGGGCGAGCTGATTCATATTCTTGATGCGAGCACTCTGTCCCGGTGACAACTGCGTGAGTACCATGACTGACTCCTGAAGTTAAACAATAATAATTCGCTTTTACTTGGGGCATTATAAGCTGTGTCTTCAACTTTTATTTGAGTAAAATCAAACTCCGCTTAGCTAACCCATAAAGTATTGCCATGAGTCACGACAACAACAGCCGCCTCGTCTACAGCACAGATGGCGGCATGATCAAGGAGCAGAGCGCTCCCCAATCCGCCTCCCCCTTCCCCACCGACGGCACAGTGCGCATTCGCCGCGAGACCAAGGGGCGCAAGGGTGCCGGGGTGATCACCATTCATGGCGTACCCGCCGAACAGCAAAAATCCTTGGCCACCCTGCTCAAGAAAAAGTGCGGCACCGGAGGCGGTATCAAGGAGGGGGTGATCGAGATCCAGGGGGATAAACGGGACCTGATCAAAACCGAGCTGGAGAAAGCCGGTTTCAGCGTCAAGCTGGTGGGTGGCTGATCCCCTTGTCACTCATGCGGTTTTTACCTAGAATGCCCGCTCCCATCGAGGGGGAGTAGTCTCGCACACCGGTGCCATCCATTGCATGAATACCTGTTTGCGACCCTGATCAACATACTTGGTGCCAAATCACCATGGTCAGGGTGATCCATGCCAGCCATGGATTTGACAAGACCTTTGACGGGCCAGTGCCAATACCGGGGACGGATGGCGCAGGCTTGTCTTTGGTTTATAACAATTCCGTCCCCCGGTCATTTTTATGGAAGCCTTGTTAACCTCAACCCTCAGCGTCGCCATTGCCGAAATCGGCGATAAAACCCAGCTGTTGGCGTTGCTGCTCATCTGCCGTTTTCGCAAGCCCTGGCCCATCATCGCCGGCATGCTGGCGGCTACCTTGCTCAACCATGCGGGCGCTGCCTGGATTGGTGAGTTCATCAGCCGCTGGCTCGATCCCAAGATAATGACCTGGCTGGTCGCCATCGCCTTTATTGCCATGGCTATCTGGATTTTGGTGCCGGACAAGATGGATGACGAGGAGAGCTCGCTGGATAAATACGGCCCCTTTATGGCCACCTTCGTGCTCTTCTTCATCGCCGAGATCGGCGACAAGACCCAGATTGCCACCGTGCTGCTGGCCGCCAAATATGACTCGCTGGTGCAGGTCATTACCGGGACCACCCTCGGCATGATGCTGGCCAACGTGCCTGTGGTGCTGATCGGCAAGCTGGGGGCAGACAAGCTGCCGCTCAAGGGGATCCGCATCGCCTGCGCCATCCTCTTCGTCGGCCTCGGGGTGAGCACCCTGATCTTTGCCTGATCGCCTTTTCCGCTGACCAAGCCCTCCACCTCGGAGGGCTTTTTTGTTTGCTGCTTTGTTTGCTACGTAATCCGCTGTCGCAACCACCAGCCGCAGAGCCAAGGGGCAGTGCACGGTTGCGGGTGCCTCATGCCATAATGGGGCAAACCTCGCGGAGTCCCCCCATGCACAACGTATCAAGAGAAACGCTTCTCGAATGGGTCAAACAGGGACGGCTGGCGCCAGAGAAGCTGGTGGACGCCCTGACCCTCGCCGATCTTCCCCCCCATCCGGCGCGCTGGCAGTGGCTGTTTGACCGGCTGTTGCTCTGGCTCGGTGCCCTCTGCATCGGGGCTGGCCTTATTTTCTTCGTCGCCTTCAACTGGCAAGAGCTGGGCCGGGTCTCCCGCCTCGCCCTGCTGGAGGTGCCGCTGCTCGCCATGCTGCTTCTGCTGTGGCGCAAACCGCTGGGGGATACCCCCCGTCAGGCGCTGCTGCTCGCCATCGCCCTCAATATCGGCGCCCTGCTGGCGCTGGTGGGTCAAACCTACCAGACCGGCGCCGATCCCTGGCAGCTGTTCGCCACCTGGGCGCTGATGCTGGTGCCACTGGCGGCATTTGGCCAAAGCCCCCTGCTCTGGACCTTAAGCTGGCTGCTCGGTCAGCTGGCGCTGGTGCTCTACTGGCGGCTCGGTTTGTTCACGTTCTTCTTTACCTTCGATGAAGAGGGATTGGGCTGGTGCCTTACCCTGCTCAACGCCGCCCTCTGGGGTCTGCTTCTGCTGGCACCAAACCGCTGGCGCCTGATGCCAAGCTGGCTGGCGGGTCTTGCCGCCGGACTTGGCGCCACCCTGCTCGCCCTGCTAGCGCTCTTCGATGCCGCCTCCCCGCTGGTATGGCCGCTCTGGCTTGGCTGGCTCGCTGCGGCCTATGCCTTGTGGCACCACAGATTTATCGCCGGACTCGCCATGGGGTGCCTCAGCCTGATTGCCGTCATCCTCGTGGCGCTGGGCAAGTGGATGGAGCCCGACATCAATGGCTTCTTGCTGCTGAGCCTGATCGCCATCGGCCTTTCTGTCACCGCCGCCCGCTGGCTGCAACAACAACGGAGGTCCCATGAGTGACCTGACCCTTTGGCAAACGCTGCAACAGGCCAATCTGGTGGAAGGGGAGATGCCCAGTGACACCCAACCCCACTGGTCGAGCCGCTTTCTGCTCGGGCTGGTGGGCTGGATTGCCGCCCTGTTCCTGCTCTTTTTCCTGTTTCTCACCTTCGAGCAGCTGACCCGCGAGGCCAACAGCGCCCTGCTGCTGGGGGCCGTGCTGCTTGCGGGGGCCTACGCCCTAAATCGCAGCCAAAGCGGCGATCTCTGGGATCAGTTCGTGCTGGCCCTCACCCTGGCGGCCGATGCCTGGCTGCTCTATGGCCTGCTCGATAAGCTTGATCTTCATCACGCCCTGCTCTGGTTTGGGTTGTGCCTGCTGTCGCTCACCATCGCCGTGCTGTTCGATCACTGGCTGGTGCGGCTGTTTCACAGCGTGGCGGCGGCCCTGCTGCTCACTCTTGGCCTTGCCTGCCTAGGGCTGCAACTGCTGGCGCTGCCGCTAGTGATGGCGGCCATCGCCTTCTGCTGGCTGCGGGCAGATAGGGATCCAGAGCGCCACCAGCTCTACCACTCCATCACGCTGGGGCTGGCCCTCTCCCTGCTGGTGCTGGGCCGTCTGCACCACCCGCTCTGGGATGGCGGCAGCAGCGTGCTGGACGAACTGGGGCTATCCCGCCTGCCGCTCTGGCTCAATCCCCTGATCTGCGCCGCCCTGCTGCTGGCGGTGATGGTGAAACTCAAGCTCCCTCTGCTGTTTGGCCTGCCGCTGGTGCTGATCAGCGCCGTTATCCCTGGCATGGGGGCAGGCGCACTGGTGCTGATCCTCGGGTTTTATGCCGGCAGTCTGGGGCTGATGACCCTCTCGGCCCTGCTGCTGCTCGGCTATGGCTCGCTCTATTACTACGATCTGGGGCTCACCCTGATGACCAAATCCTGGCTGCTGCTGGGCTCCGGCATCCTGCTGCTGGGTGCCCGCCAACTGCTCACCACCTTCGCGGCAAGGAGCGATTCATGAAACCTGTGACCCGACAGCTCGCCCTGTTGCTGAGCGGCCTCGCCATCCTGGCAGGCATCAATGCCACCGTCTGGCGCTATGAGCGCGCCATGAGCAGTGGCGAAGTGGTGTTGCTGCGGCTCGCTCCGGTCGATCCCCGCTCCCTGATGCAGGGGGATTACATGCGGCTCAACTATGAAATTGCCCGCGAGCTGACCAGCCGCGACGCCCAAACTACTCAAAACAAGGGCAGCGACACCCTGGTGATCCGCCTCGATGCCCATCAGGTGGCCACTCTGGTGGCCGATGGCAAACCGGGTCGGCTCGCCAGCGATGAGCGGCTATTGCAGGTGCACCAGAGCGAGCGGCAGTGGCAGATCGGCCCCGATGCCTACTTCTTTGAAGAGGGCACGGGGGAGCAATACGAAGCGGCCCGCTACGGCGAGTTCCGGCTGCAAGCGGATGGCAAGACCCTGCTGGTGGGGCTGCGGGATGAGGCCTACCAGCCCATCGGGCAGATCCGCGCCCGCTGGTAGCGGCAGTGAGTGGCTATTTACTCTGTTCATGGTCACACTCAAGGGAAGGTTGATCGCTAAGGATGTTCCCAATGAGGATATGGCTGATCTGTCATCTGTTGCTGCTCTGCTGGGCCTCGACGGCCCGGGCTGATCTGGGCAAGCTCGAGTACCTCACCGAAGAGTACCCCCCCTACAACTACAGCGATACGCAAGGCCAGCCCACCGGCCTTGCGGTCGATCTGCTGCAGATGATCTGGCAACACAGCGGAGTGACACCCCAGCCGGTGCGCATCCTGCCCTGGGCGCGAGGTTATTACTTGCTAACCCAGAAGCCCAACGTGGTGCTCTTCTCCACCGCCCGCACCCAGGCGCGGGAGGATCTCTTCAAGTGGGTCTGCCCCATCGGCTACTCGGAGTACATACTGCTGGGCCGCAAAGCGCAAAACATCACCCTGACCGCCTTCGATCAGATGAGCCAGTACAAGATCAGCGCGGTGCGCTCGGATGCCGCCGAACAGCTGCTGCTCAACAACGGCATGGATGACAACAACATCATCCCGGCCAACCGCCTGTCGCAGGGGTTGAAGATGTTGCTCTCCGGCCGCGCCGACCTGCTAGCCACCAGCAAGCTGGCGGGATATGACGCCATCCGCGAATTGAAGCTGAGCAGCGACGACTTCAACGTGGCCATGGTGCTGAGCGCAGAGCAGCTCTGCTACGCCTTCAGCCGTCAGGTGCCCGACAGCGAGATCACCCTCTTTCAGCAGGGCCTGACCCGCGCCCTCGCCTCGGAAGAGTTTCGCAAATTGCAGGCCAAATACCTGCCGGTGCGCTGAGTACTCACTCACCCAATGGGCAGCGGTTCGCTGCCCATTTTATTGATGAAAGATGCAATAGAGGTGGCTAGCTATTCCCGCCGCAAGCAGTCAAACTGGGCTACATTGTTGATTGCGAAGGATCTTTCCCGTGCGGACATGGCACCTACCTCATCTGCTACTGCTCTTGTGGGCCACCTTCGCGCAGGCCGATCCGGGCAAGCTCGAGTATCTGAGCGAAATCTCTCCCCCGTTTAATTTCAGCGACCAACAAGGGATGCCGACCGGATTGTCGGTGGAGCTGATGCAGCTTATCTGGAAAGCGCGGGGCGTGTCGCCCCAGCCAATCCGCATTATGCCCTGGGCCCGGGGCTACAACTTGTTGCAACAAAAACCCAATGTGGTGCTGTTTGCCACCGCCCGAACCCCGCAGCGGGAAGCGCTCTTCAAGTGGGCCTGCCCCATCGATCACTCGGAGTTTGTGCTGCTGGGGCGCAAGGCGGACAACATCACCCTCGGCTCGGAGGCCGAGATCAGCCGCTACAAGGTCGGCGTGGTGCGCTCCACCGTCTCCAGACAGCTGCTGCTCGAACGCGGTATCAATGAGCGCCAGCTGATGCTGGCCAACCGCCTCACCCAGGCGGCCAAAATGCTCACCTCAGGTCGCGCCGATCTCTTTGCGACCAACAAGCTCGCGGGCTATCAAACCCTGCAGCAGCTCGGCTTCAAGCCGGATGACTTTCATGTCGCCTTCGTGCTGGATGCCAGACCGCTGTGCTACGCCTTCAGCCGTCAGGTGCCCGACAGCGAGGTCGCCCTCTTTCAGCAGGCGCTGACCCAGGTCGTCGCCTCGGCAGATTTCTCGGCCCTGCAAGCCAAAAACCTGCCGCTGCGCTAACGCCCTGATCGCCGCCGACATTGGGCGCGGGATGGGACTGTGCACCCGCGCTTTTTTGCCAAACATGCTCCGTCGCCTTGGCGAAATCGGCCAGCTTGGTCACACTTGAGCAGATATTCCCTTGATCAGGATGGCAAAAATGAAACCATGGATTGGATTGGCCGGGGCGCTGCTGGCCACTCTCGCACAGGCGAGTCCTGAGCTCGGCAAACTGCACTACATCACCGAAGAGTACAAACCCTACAACTACGCCGATGCCAGCGGTGCCCCCACCGGCCTCGCGGTCGAACTGCTGCAACTGGTGTGGAAAAAGACCAATACACCGGCGCAGCCCATCACCATCATGCCGTGGGCGCGCGGTTACTACCTGCTGACCCAAAAGCCCAATGCGGTGCTCTTCTCCACCGCCCGCACCCAGGCGCGGGACCCCCTGTTCAAGTGGGCCTGCCCCATCGGGTATGCCGAGATCGTGCTGGTGGGGCTGGCCGATCGCAATATCACCATCGCCAAGCTCGACGATGCCAAGGCATTCAATATCGGGGCGGTGCGAGCCGATGTGGGGGAGCAACTGCTGCTCAACAACGGCTTTGACGAGACCAAACTGATGGCCGCCAACCGACTGGCACAGGCGCTCAAGATGCTCACCTCCGGCCGGGTCGATCTGGTCTCCACCAACAAGACCACCATGGAGCAGCTGATAGTCGAACAAAAACTCGATCCCGCCCGCTTCAAGGAGCAGTGGGTGCTGAGCTCGGAACAGTTCTGCTTCGCCTTCAGCCATCCGGTGAGCGACGAGCTGGTCAAGGAGTTCCAGACCGGCTTGACCCAGGTGCTGGCGAGCAGCGAATACCCGCTGCTGCACAGCAAATACTTCCCTACCCCCACCGCCAAATAGCGACATCGAACGCCAACAACAAGGGGCCCACCGCGGGCCCCTTCGCTTTTTTCCGTTTGCGCTCCCCTCTTTTTACCGTTTGCACGCCTCTCGCGGCGCCCCCCCAGCGCCTTGCCACTGCCAAGCCCCGACAACCAACAACTAATCGCTAATTAATAAAAGTTTGTGCCAGCGCAAAAAATCACTCTTTTCTGATAGTTAGCTCATCAAAACCATAGATAAGACCACTCTGGCTCCGTAATATGGCGACGGGCGTCTGTTGACCCCTTTTCCGAGATCAATGGTCAACGGCGCAATCTGGTAGCGACAGTCAGGGGCGGTAGCCACTTTAGCGGAGACCAGCCGGTCTCACGCGCCTGCGCCAGGGTAACCATCCCCTCTCCCCTTGCGGGAGAGGGCTAGGGTGAGGGGTCACTAGCCTGATGGGCATGACTTCGTCATGCAGGACACGAGGACTCCGTCCTCGACGGGGTTTCGCCGCCGCTGCGCGGCTTGGCGAGTGACTTTTCTTTGCGTGGCCAAAGAAAAGTCACCAAAAGAAAGGCCACCCCCACTTGTTCGCCCTCCTGCGTCGGGTTCCCTCGGTTCAGGCAAAAGGTCTGGCGGAACGACGCAGACGGTACATCCCTGTACCGCCTGCGTCTGCGCCGTCGTCCATGACGGCGCTCCTGACCTTGTACCCTCACCTCGGCGAACAACAGGGGGCAACAGCCAACCCGCAGCACCGAGGCCGGTTAACAGGCGTAGGGTGTAATAAGCGCAGCGCATTGCACCACGGTAACCGTCCCCTCTCCCCCTGCGGGAGAGGGTTAGGGTGAGGGGTCGCCAAACCCGTTGGCATGACTTCGCCAGCAGGCTCGGTAGGGTCGATTAGCGAAGCGTAATCGTCCGTGCTAACCGCACCCCTTGCAGGTGAAGCCAATGGCGCAATCCGCCAAGCCTGACGCTGCAAGCAAACCCGCGTCGAATAGAGGTGCAATTCACTTCGTTCATTGCACCCTACGGTATGGGACAAACGGGATCACCTCGGCGAACAACAGGGGGCAACAGCCAACCCGCAGCACCGAGGCCGATTAACAGGCGTAGGGTGCAACAAGCGCAGCGCATTGCACCGCGCTAACATTCCCCACCCTGTTCAGGGCAAAGATCTGGCGGGTTGTTAGCTCAAAGTCAGCCCCTCGCCCACCCCATGGCGAGATCAGATTGTCGCACCTATGCAACAAGTGCCATCGAAATAGTTGTATAAGTGAAAAAATCATGGCGGGTATAGCTGCAAGCGGTAGATATCCCAATCGGGCAAGGGTTGTATATCGAAAGCCCGATAGTGAGTATTTCAACGTGATAACTCCTTATTTCTCGAACGTCCGATTACGCTTCGCTAATCGAACCTACGGCCCTAATCTAACCTACAGACTAAAACTATTTTTTAGTGAATCTGTAGCCCACAGCATTAATTATCCTTATATTCATGAGAAGGTATAACATGATACTTGATATTGAATTGGAAAATTGTTATGGAATCAGCAAATTAAAAAAGATTTTTAACCTCACCAAAAGTGATAATTGCTGTGGAGTTAACTCTCTATATGCACCAAATGGCACATTAAAAACCTCTCTAACAAAAACCTTCAAAGATATTGAAAAAAATGAAAATACTAGAGACATCATTTTTCCTGACCGCCAAACGATTAGAAAAGTTAAGATAAATGGCACTGACATTTCCGCTGAACAAATACTGACAATAGATTCATATAACGAAAGTTATAGCTCTCAACAACTATCAGCTTTACTTGTCAATAACGAACTGAAAAAACAATACGACACAGCCTTAAAAGAGGTAGATGACAAACAGGAATCACTAATAAAAGCCCTATCGAAATGCTCAGGGAAAGCAGCTAAAGGGGTGCCTGAAATAATTTGTGAAGCATTTGCAAGACATGAGAAGAAGTTACTAGAACTACTGGTTGAACTACATAGTGAAAAACATGAAAACCTAGAGCGTTTCAGCGAACTTAAATACAACGACCTATTCAATCCAAAAGTCGTTGAACTTATTTCATCTGGTGATTTAAACAAAGAACTAACGGAGTACGTTGAAACATACGAAAAACTAATCAGCGAATCTACAATTTTATCAAAGACATTTAATCATCAAAGAGCTGGTGATGTATCTAAAAATTTAAATGAATCAGGTTTTTTTACTGCTGCGCACAGTATAAATATTTCAGTAAAAGGAGAGAAACGTGAGGTTACCTCACAAGAGGAATTAAATAATTTACTGCTTCATGAACAAGAACAAATTTTACAAAACCCAACCCTCAAAGAAAAATTTAATAAATTCGATAGTAAACTAAAGACAAAAGACACTCAAATATTTCGTGACTATATCTCAGAACATCAGGATTTGCTCCCAGACTATAAAAATATATCCCAACTTAAGAAAAAGGTTATCCTGAGCTATTTACAATCACAACATCAACTTTGGAGTGATTTAGTAGAGACTTACAAACAAAATCAAGAGCTAATAAAGGATATTATCAAGCAAGCTCAAGATCAAAAAACAACATGGGAAAATGTTGTCGATACTTTTAATAAACGGTTTGATGTGCCATTTAAACTTAGTATTGAAAACCAAGATGATGTCATTCTAAACAAAGCAACACCCACAATTAAATTTCAATTCGATGATGGCCGTGATACTTCTGGAAAGATAAATCAAAGCAGCCTAATATCAGCTTTAAGTCAAGGAGAAAAACGAGCATTATACATCCTAAATGTTTTGTTTGAACTGGAAGTCAGAAAGAATACCGCCCAACCTATTCTAATTATTATTGACGATATTGCAGACTCTTTTGACTATAAAAATAAATATGCAATTGTTGAGTATCTACGCGACTTATCAAAGTCTACTTTTTTCCACTTACTTTTACTTACCCATAACTTTGACTTCCATAGGATAATTAGCAGTCGTTTAAATGCGAAGCGACAAAATAGGCTGATGGCTGTAAAATCATCTACTGGGATAGAAATTATTCAAGAACGATATCAAAAAGATGTCTTTTCAACATGGAAACAAAACTTAAACACTGACGAAAAATACCTACTTGCAAGTATCCCATTCGCTAGAAACATTGCTGATTATTGTGGCATTGAACAACATTTCACGAAACTAACTTCATTACTACATCTAAAAGATGATAGTGCAACCATAACAAAAAATGATTTGCAAATAATTTACAGAAACATTTTCAATGACTTGCCTAACTTAGTACTACCAAATAGTCATGA
Organism: Aeromonas sp. R4-2; assembly: GCF_040908295.1. Lineage (NCBI taxonomy): Bacteria > Pseudomonadati > Pseudomonadota > Gammaproteobacteria > Aeromonadales > Aeromonadaceae > Aeromonas > Aeromonas sp. R4-2. The sequence goes on from NZ_JBFODL010000010.1 coordinate 34,796, forward strand.
GTTCATAATAGATAAAATTCTACAGCAGAGTGATGCTTTGGTAATTGCAAACCACGAAACACCTGAACTTGAGTGTAAGGTTATTTTAGCTATGGCTATCAGACTTAAAGCCGAAGAGTTCATGATTGATAAGATAGCCGATAAGAAGTTTGTAAATTCAATCACCTCTAACCAAACTCGTGAGCTTTTTGACAAATATACGGAAAAATTTTCAACAGAACTAGAGAGTATAGCTCTGCTTGATCAAGTAAACTTAATGACTCCAGAAAACATCCACCTTAACTCTTTTATGTATGAACCAATTTTAGATATGTCTGCCAGTCGTCTTTACACTCTATACAATGATATTAAAGGTCTATTGAATATCTAGATTTCTATCTAGCGTTAAAAACCGCAGCCTTGAGCTGCGGTTTTCATTTCTATTTTCAAAACACTCTTTGGCCCCAATTAGAGAATATTTAGCCAACCCCTTGCACTGCTCTCCCCTTTCAGCGGAAAAGGCGGTCAACATGCACGCTAAAGCCACGGGCGGGCACGGTATTGGTTCCCCCTGCAAACCGCCGAGTCGAGTTCAACGGGTCAGGAGCGCCATCAGGGATGATGGCGCAGCCGCAGCCGGCACAGGGATGTGCCGTCTGCGGCGCTCCGTCCGACCCGTTGGACGAGACGAGGGAACCCGCAAAGCGGGCGGTTTGCCGGGGGAAAAGACTTTTGGTGACTTTTGGTCTTTCAAAAGTCACTCGCCCCAGCCCGAAGGGCGGGCGAAACACCTTCGAGGGCAAGGCCCTCGCGTCCTGCATGGCGAAGCCATGCCATTAAGGCGTTGGAGGGCATTCAGCTGAGGAATGACGTTAGCCCCCCTCACCCTAGCCCTCTCCCGCAAGGGGAGAGGGGATCAGAGCGCAGGCCACCGAGGCTTAAGCAGATCGCAGAGGCTTAAGAGGTGTCGAGGGAAGAGACACAAACAAAAACCGCAGCCCAAGGGCTGCGGTTTTTTTATTGGCTCAACCTGTTGGCACCAGACGCCAACAAGGCCAACCGTCCTTAGGCACGGCGCCAGCTGGTCTTGCCGGCGCTGTCTTCCAGCACAATACCCATCTCGGTGAGACGGTTGCGGGCGGCATCGGCAGCAGCCCAGTTCTTGTCGGCACGGGCCTGATTGCGCTCGGCAATCAGGCGCTCGATCTCGGCAACCTCTTCATCCGCCTCATCACCCTTCAAGAAAGCCTCGGGGTCTTGCTGCAGGATGCCGAGCACGGCGCCCAGCTCGCGCAGACGGGCGCCCAGCGCGGCGGCAACGGCCATGTCTTCACTCTTCTGGCGGTTGATCTCGCGCACCAGATCGAACAGGGCGGAGTAGGCTTCCGGGGTGTTGAAGTCGTCGTCCATCGCATCAACGAAGCGAGCCACCTGCTCCTCGCCACCGGCAGCGGCAGCTACTGGCAGGTCGCGCAGGGCAGTGTACATCCGCTCCAGCGCGGCGCGGGCTTGCTTCAGGTTATCTTCCGAGTAGTTGAGCTGGCTGCGGTAGTGGCCAGACATCAGGAAGTAACGGACGGTTTCGGCGTCGTAGTGAGCCAGCACGTCGCGGATGGTGAAGAAGTTGCCAAGGGATTTGGACATCTTCTCTTTATCCACCATCACCATGCCGCTGTGCATCCAGGTGTTGACGTAGTCGCCACCGTGGGCGCAGCAGGACTGGGCGATCTCGTTCTCGTGGTGCGGGAACTGCAGATCGGAACCGCCGCCGTGGATGTCGAAGTGGTTGCCAAGGTGCTTGGAGTTCATGGCGGAGCACTCGATGTGCCAGCCAGGACGGCCCGGGCCCCAGGGGCTTTCCCAGGTCGGCTCGCCGGGCTTGGACATCTTCCACAGCACGAAGTCGAGCGGGTTGCGCTTGGCATCCACCACATCAACGCGGGCACCGGCTTGCAGCTGTTCCAGATCCTGCCCGGAGAGCTTGCCGTAGTCGGCGTAGGATTCGACGATAAACATCACATCGCCGTTGTCCGCCACGTAGGCGTGCTCTTTTTCCAGCAGGGATTGCACCAGCTCGATGATCTCTTCGATGTGCTGGGTGGCGCGCGGTTCGATATCAGGGCGCACCATGCCGAGGGCATCGAAGTCGGCGTGCATGTCGCCAATCAGACGCTCGGTCAGCTCGTCGCAGGTCACTTGGGTCTCGGCGGCACGCTTGATGATCTTGTCATCCACGTCGGTGATGTTGCGCACGTAGGTGAGATCAAAACCGGCGTAACGCAGGTAGCGAGCCACCACATCAAAGGCGACGAAGGTGCGGCCGTGGCCGATATGACAGTGATCGTAGATGGTGACACCACACACATACATGCCCACCTTGCCCGGGTGGATAGGTTTGAATTCTTCTTTTTGACGAGTGAGTGTGTTGTATATCTTCAGCATCTTCTAACCACTGCCTGTGAGTAAAATGGTTGGTCATAATACCCCGTTCAGGGGCAGAAAACGAGGCAGAAAAGAGGGCCAATCCCGCCTGCCAGCACGGTTACGGCGCCAGAGAGACTATGCCGCCAGCCCCTGATGGGCTAGAATTGCCACCACTTTATGCCATACACCTGCGGGCACTTCGTCGCCCGCATCAAATGAAAGGACATATCATGGTCACTCTGCACACCAATCACGGCGACATCACCCTCACCCTGAATGCTGAAAAAGCCCCGGAAACCGTGGCCAACTTCCTGCAATACTGCCGTGACGGTCACTACGACAACACCATCTTCCACCGCGTCATCGACGGCTTCATGATCCAGGGCGGCGGCTATGCCCCGGGCTTTGAAGAGAAAGACACTCGCGCCCCCATCAAGAACGAAGCGGCCAACGGTCTCTCCAACAAGATCGGCACCATCGCCATGGCTCGCACCATGGAGCCGCACTCTGCCAGCGCCCAGTTCTTCATCAACGTGAACAACAACGACTTCCTCGACTTCAAATCCGCCACCACTCAGGGCTTTGGCTACTGCGTATTCGGTGAAGTGACCGCCGGTATGGACGTGGTCAACAAGATCAAGGGCGTCAAGACCGGTAACTACGGCCGCATCCATCAGGACGTGCCGGTAGAAGACGTAGTGATCACCAAGGTGACCCTTGCTGACTGATCTCTGCCGACTCGGCACTGACAAAACTGCGGCCCCGGCCGCAGTTTTTCCATCTGCCTCCCCCACTGCCAGCCCAAACTGGCGCCGCCTCGACTATCTGGCCCACGGCAACCCGCGCCAGCGCTCGGCCCATACCCTGCTCACTGCCGGTGTGTGGGATGAGCTGACCGCGCAGTGCGCCGATATGGCGCTGGTGAGCACGCTGGCCATCGGCCTCGATCGGCCGGGCAGCGATCTCGATATTCTCTGCCAGCATCCAGATCCCGCCGAGTTTGCCGCTACTTTTGCAGAGCAAGGTTGGCAGGCGAGCGACAATGGCGACAATGTCTGGCTGCTGGAGCGCACCTTTTCCCGCGACCAGTACTGTGCTGATAGCGGTTCTGACAAGAGCGATGCCCGCTGGCCGCTGGAGCTCTATGTCACCCCCGCCCCCATCGAGACGCTGAACGGCTGGCGCCACCTCACCCTGATGGCTGCCCTGCTAGAGCGCTTTGGCGATGCTTTCTATCAGGAGGTATTGCGTCTGCGCCTTGAAGATGGATTGAAAGGGGAAGCGGCCATGTGCCGGTTGCTGGGGCTGGCGGGCGATCCTTATGAAGCGCTGCTGACGCTGGAGGGACGCAATCTGGCCGAGCTGTCATGGCAGCCGCCATCCCGTGACGATATCCATACCGCAACTGGCGCGATGGCGACCGCAGCGCACTGTGCGTCCCCAGTTGTATCTACTACCTCTGCCACCCCTGTTTGCCCTGTTTGCCCTGTTTCGACCGAGAGCCCGACCCCCACATCATGAGCACCCTCTTTATCAGTGACATTCACCTCTCTGCCCAGCGGCCCGATATGACTGCGGCACTGGTGCGCTTTCTCGAGCACGACGCCCCCGGCGCCGATGCCCTCTATGTGCTGGGGGATCTCTTCGAATTCTGGATTGGTGACGATGACCCCAATCCGCTCCATCAACAGATGGCCGACGCCTTCTTGGCCCTGAGCCAGCAGAACGTGCCCATCTACTTTATCCACGGCAACCGTGACTTTCTGCTGGGCCAGCAGTTTGCCAAACGCGCGGGGATGACATTGCTGGGTGACCCTTGCGTGATCGACCTCTATGGGGAGCGGGTAGTGCTGAGCCACGGCGATCTGCTCTGCACCCTGGATGAGGGGTATCAGAAGTTTCGCCGCATCACCCAGCTCAAGTGGCTGCGCTGGCTCTTTTTGCGACTGCCGCTCGCCCGCCGTCAGGCCATCGCCTGCAAGATGCGCGGCCAAAGCCAGATGGAGAATGCTCACAAGAGCCAGATCATCATGGATGTAACGCCCGCGGCGGTGGACGACACCCTGCGCGCCCACGACTGCCGGATGATGATCCACGGCCACACCCACAGACCCGCCATCCACGACTTCACCCTGGACGGCCACCCCGCCCGCCGCATCGTGCTGGGAGACTGGTTCGAGCAGGGCTCGGTGCTGATCTGCCGCCCCGGCGAGCAGCGGCTGGAAATGCGGGCGCTGGCAACGATCGACCCCGCCGCTCAGCCATCCGTCTGACATCCCCCCTGTGCGGGTTGCAGGCAAAACCTGCGGCCCAGCATCCCCTGTTAACCCGGTGAAGCGACTCATTACGGTGAGCTCAGGCTGGTATGGCCTGTGCTGATGGGGTGCTCGCCCCATCCCTATCGGTTCTGCTGCGCCAGCAACACCAGATACGGCAAAAGCCGGCCAAAAAAACATCCAAGATGCTGAAAATAAAGCAAAATGACCATTCAATCAGCGTTGAAATAAGCAAGGCAGCTCATTAGACTACCGACTCCCCTACCCGTCGTAACACAAGGAACGTATCAAACAATGAAAAAGACGGTTCTCACCCCCTTACTGGCGCTGTTGATCACAGGCTGTGGCGGCGGTGATGGCGAACAGGAAGAGACCCCTATCCGCCCCCCTGTCACCCCCAACTATTTCGAGGCATCCAGCCAGAGCAGCGCGGGCGGACAGTTGAACCCCACCAGCCTGCGGTTGGCGGCGGGAGAGCAGGGGCGCTTCTCGGTACAGGCTGACAGCGGTTACCTCCTGACCGAGATAAGCGGATGTGATGGCACCCTGGACGGCCTCACCTATACCACTGGCCCCATGAGCAGCGATTGCCAGATCTCGGCCAGCTTCACGCAGGAGAGTGCCGCCGTCTATTTCAACGCCACCACCCAAGCTTCTCAGGGGGGCGCACTCAGCCCCGACGCTCTGCGTCTGAACGCCGGTGAACAGGGCCGTTTCACCGTGCAGCCCGAGAGTGGCTTCGTACTGACACAGATCGCAGGATGTGAGGGCACCCTGACGGGTAATACCTACACCACAGCACCCATGCGCGCCGATTGTCAGATCTCGGCCCGCTTTATCAGCGATGCCGCCAATGCGATTGCCCGGGAAGATCATACCCTTGCCAGCGAGCAATCCCTGATCGCCCATGCCCGTGCGACGATTGCCGACAGTGAGGCGCACCGCACCGAACTGGTTCGCAGCCTCTATCAGGGAATGGCACAGATCAGCTGGAACCCGAGCCACGACTCCATCACCTTTTCCAGCTTCCAGCCGGAGAGCACGGTGACCCTGCTCCCCTCCAACATCAATGGCAAGGGGGAGAGCGAGATCCGGGGTCTGGTGATGGTCTCCGAGCAAGCCGATTACCGTCAGGCCGCCATGGGGGCGAACCTGTTTTCCGTTGACCGCACAGCGCAGAGCGAGGCGCTGCTCAAGGGGCTGATTGGCTGGCTGACCCGGGGCAAGGATAGCGATGGCCTGCGCATCCTCACCACCCAGATGCCTAGTCGCGCCGATAGCGTCTATTTTCCCCATAACGAAGGCGTGCGTGACTGGCTCAAGGCGATCTATCCCGACAAGCACAACATCAACCCGGCCAATACCTGCGATTATCAGGCGCTGAGCGACTGTATCGACACCATGGCGCCGGAGCTTATCGTGATCAGCGATATCGACCGCCAGGGGCTGGGGTATCAGGGGATCGCACAGGGGATCGCCAAGGCCAAAGCGGCCGGGATCCCGCTGCTGCTCTCCAACTATCGGCGCGATGCCAGCCCGCTGCTAAGCCCCCTCTATCTCGATATGGGGCTGGTCACCTGGGGCAACTACTGGTCAAAACTCAGAGCCAGCGATCTGGCAGTGAACACCATCATGGCACCCGACGCCCAGCTGATGGCGGTCGATACCCTGCTTGGCAACCTTCAGGATCGCAACTTCACAACCCAGTGGCTCGATAGCTGCGGCGGCAACTTTATCAATTGCGGTGGCTCGGAGAGCTTCAACCAGCAGTTCAAGCTGGGTGCCGACTGGCTGAGAAATGCGGCCATCACCCTCGACAAGGCCGGGATCAGTCCCTTTGCTCGTGACGGCGTGACACTGTTGCCCGCCACCCTGCTGCTGGCCGACAAATACAGGGCCGCCATCGACTACCCGATTGCCTGGGATGAACATCAATCCTGGCAGCAGGCGATGTTTGCCGACTGGCTGGTGAGCTATGCCCGCACCCGTACCCCGGCCCAGCCCGATCTGGGGGAGTACGTCACCGATCGCAACAAGGTGGTGAAGGGACAAGCAGCCCACTACGCCTATCCCGCGACGCTCACCGACAGTCGGCGCATTGCGGTTCCCTACAGCGGGCAGTGGACCACCACCGGCTGGTATGCCCTGCCGGGACAGACCATCACCCTGAGACGCACCGATAACGCCGATGTATCCGCTACCGTCCGACTCAACTACCACAGGCCCAACACCAATCGCGCCTATGAGCAGAAGATCTATCGAGCACCGCTGGAGCTGACCACCGGGCGGCTGATCTTGGCCAAGGGGGGCAGTGTCACCTTCACCTCTCCTTATGGCGGCCCTATCTATCTCTATCTGGAAGGGGGGGCAGCATCGCTGGCCGTCCAGGTGAGCGCCACGGGCGTCACCCGTCATCCGGCCATCATGGATTTCAGTGATGAGCAGCAGATTCGCGAGTTCAACGAGCGGCTGGAACAGACCGAGCTGCCCCATATCGATCTGCGGGCCGATGGCGCCGAACAGCATCTGCGCCGGGATCGCTTCACCAAGGCGGTGGGTGGCGTCATCCCCGACACCAATGCCCTGCTCGACAGCATCGCCCGGGATCACATCAATGGCGTCTACACCCTGGCGGGCCTGAAAATTCAGGGCAAGGGGCTCGATGAGTCGCTGCCTGCGGATGTTAAAAACGCCTGCGTGGCACTGCTGGGGGAGGGTTGTCTCGATGAATCGATTCATACCCGCACCATCATCCAGCATGCCAACTATGACCAGAATGCCCATTGCGGCAGCGGTTGCAGTGGCAACCCGTGGGACTCTTCCGGCAGCATCAGCCCGACCGGCTGGCTTGACAATCACGAACTGGGCCACAACCTGCAGACCAACCGGTTGAACGTGCAGTACGCTGCGGCAGGCGATGCCGACAACTGGAGTGGCTTCGGCAGCCGGGCGGGGGAAAACTCCAACAACATCTTCCCTTATGTGGTGAAGTGGCGCGCCCATTATCTGAGAGATGGCAACACGGCGCCCATCAAGGATGGACACATGAATCACAAGGATCTCTTCTATGTGTTCATGTCTGATGCGGCGCAGGTAAGGGACAGGAGTGGCAACCGCGTCGTGCTCGGGACCAACTGCCAGGTGCTCGATACCGGCGAGAGTCGCTACGAAGCCCCCTGGAAGAGCAATGCCTACGCCGTCCACAACGGCTATCGCATGGCGTTTTATATCCAGATGGCATTGCGCGCCCACGGTATGATCCTGACTGATGGCACCCGGCTGAACGATGGCTTCACTATCTTCACCCTGCTCTATCAGCATTCACGGATCTTCGGCGCGGCAGCAGACAGTGAAGCGCAGTGGAATGCCAACAAGGATAGGCTCGGCTTTAGCCTGTTCCCCTACTCGGGGCATGCAGTCTATGGCGGCAAACGGGTGCGCGACATACCGGGCAATGACTTTATGCTGGTTGCACTCAGTCGGCTCACCGGTTGGGACTGGCGCAATCACTTCGATCTGCTTGGCCTGCGTTACTCCAGCCTCGCGGTCGCTCAGGTGCAGGCCAACCAGCGTTATGGCAGCCTACCGATGGGGATGTATGTGCTGGAGGATGACCTGCCCCCAGCCAACATGAGCGAAGGCGTCACATTCCTGACGCTCTCTGAAAGCGACGGATCCACCCTCTGGCCCCGCAACAGTGGCTCGCCAAGAGCCTGCCCAACACCCTGAATAGGGTCATCGCGATAACCCCAACAAGCGCCCGGCTGGGCGCTTGTTGTTTATCCGGCCTCTGGCCCCGTTGTTGATGATGTGAAGAGGGTGGAATTAAGTGGTGATCGCTCACAGATCAGCAAAGCAAACCTGCACTCCTCCTTCAGTCCCCAGGTTGTGTGAACCCCGTCACCTTGCCCCTTGCCGATTGAGAGGATGATAGCGCTCAGGCAGAAACGTCTTTCTCGCCAGTATTTCAACAAGTTGAGGTTTGTATGCCTGACAGCAATGCGGTCGCTCACCCGTTCGATGCCAAGAAGATCAATGTCAACGATCCCTATGAGATGAAGCAGTGGATCAAAATGTTCGAGTGCACCGAAGTCCAGCTGAAACGGGCGGTCAAGGCAGTCGGCACCTCAGGCAAGGCGATCAGAAAATACCTCAAGAAGTGAGGGTGCAACCCCGTCACAAACCCGGCCCCGCTGACGGGCTTTTCTCATTTTGGCCTTTACGTGGGCCATCCCCGCCCCTGTTTGGCGGTGCACATACCGCCATTCAGCCGCTCATAACCGGACTGTGCAGCCCGACCAGCACTGGCCGCCGTCCGACAGCTTGTGACCAGCCCGCGCCGTCTGGCCCTTCGCATCCCGGCATCCCTGCCTATAATGCGGGCTCAAACACACAGAGAGGATTAATCCATGGGCTTTATCACCTGGATCGTATTGGGACTGTTGGTGGGTATTCTGGCGAAGTGGATCATGCCGGGCCGCGATGGCGGTGGCTTCTTCATGACCGCCCTGCTGGGGATTGTCGGTGCCATGGTTGGCGGCTATGTGGGTACCCTGCTGGGGCTGGGCTCAGTGACCGGTTTCAATATCCCGAGCATCGCGCTGGCGACCGTGGGCGCCCTTATCGTCCTGTTTGTCTTCAACAAGATCCGCAGCTGACAACCCAACGCCATCTATGTGTAGATAAACAGGCCACCGCGAGGTGCCCTCTCTTTTTTTATCGCCCTCACGATGTTGCCAGCGGCAAGATCAGCCTCACCAGCAAGCCCCCCAGCTGGGTGGCCGGCAGCAACACAACTTCGCCGTGGTGGTAGTGGGCGATATCGCGCACCAGCGCCAGACCAAGCCCCGCTCCCGGCTGTTCGCTTCCCTGCTCGAGGCGCTGGAACGGCTGCCAGACTCGCTCCGCCAGCTCGGGGGCGATGCCGGGGCCGCTATCCTCTACCTCCAGCCAGATCTGCCCGTTGCTTCGCACCACCCGCGCCGTCACGGTGCCGTGGGGTGGGGTGTATTTGATGGCGTTGTCGAGCAGGTTGGCGCAAAGCTCCCCCAGCAGCAGCGGCTCCCCCGCCACCATGATGGCGGACTCCTCCCCTTCGTAACCGAGATCGATCCCCTTGCTGCGGGCCTGCGCCAACCGTGACAGACAGGCCTGCTGCACCAGCGCCGTCAACTCCATAGGCTCACGCTGGCGCAGCCCGGAGCACTCGTCCGATTTGAGCCGGGCCAGCAGCAGGAGCCGCTCGGTCAGGGCGATGGTGTGATCGAGCCGCACGGCCATGGCATCGAGACTCTCGCTCATCAGGGCGGGATCGCCGCTGCCGCGCGCCACCTCAACCTGGGTTTTCAGGATGGTAAGCGGAGTGCGCAGCTGATGGGCAGCATCGGCGCTAAAGCGCTCCTGCCGGGCCACCAGCTGGCGCAATCGGGCCAGCTGGCGGTTGAACGCCTGCACCAGCGGCCGGGTCTCCTGCCAGGGGAGCAAATCCGGCAAGGGGGCAAGATTGGCGGCATCGCGGCGCAGGATCTCCCGCGACAAACGGCGCATCGGGGTGAGCAGCCGTTTGAGCAACAGATAAGCGAGCAGCAGGGTGAGCACCACCAGCGCCCCCTGGGTCAGCAGGGCCGACCAGAGCAACTGCTCCGCCAGCTGCTGGCGACCGAGCAGGGTTTCCGCCACAGTGATACGAGCCATGCCGTTGACGCCCCCCTCGCCTACCGGTTGCAGCAGCATCACGGCACGGATCGGTGCCTCCTGATAAAGGCTGTCGTAGAAGTAGGCGAGCGCCGGATAACGGTCGGTCAGCGGCGTACCGTCCGGCATGGGGGGCAAGTCGTCAAAGCCGGAGATGACCCTATCGTCGATGCCGCGCACTTGATAGAAGAGGCGATCGCGCATGTTGCGCTCGAAGCTGTCGAGCACCACATAGGGCACATCCACCCTGAGGCTGCCCTCGGCTGCCGTCAGCCGCTCGGCGACGGTGCGGGCCGAAGCAAGCAGGGTGCGATCATAGGCCGAGGTGGCCGCCGCCAGTGCGCCGTAGTAGCTGTACCAGGCCGAGGCGGCCCAGAGGATCAGCAAGGGGCCGCCCAGAAACAGCAGCAGTTGATGGAGCAGGGAGCGGCTAATGGGTGGCCCCCGGCGCCGCTTCCAGCAGATAGCCAAGACCGCGCAGTGTGGTGATCACCACCCCGCTGCCCACCAGCTTTTTGCGCAGCCGGTGGATATAGAGATCGATGCTGTCGAGCCCTACCTCGTCATCGAGGTTGAACACCTGCTCGAACAGCTGCCCTTTGGCGACCGGCCGCCCGTGGCGGTACATCAGCGCGGTCAGCAGCGCCAGTTCGCGCGGAGTCAGGGCAAGGCGGGCATCGGCCAGCAGAAAATAGCCGTCGGGGTGCAGGGTCAGGCGACCCAGCCGCAGCTCGGCACCACCGCTTTCGCTGCGCCGCAGCAGGGCTCGCAACCGGGCATCCAGCTCCCCCAGATCGAACGGCTTGGCCAGATAGTCATCGGCTCCGGCATTGAGGCCGCAGATCCGCTCCTCCACCGCGCCGCGGGCGGTGAGCAGCAGCACCGGCACCCCCTGCCCCCTACTGCGCAACCGGCCTAGTACCGCCAGCCCGTCGAGCTTGGGCATCTCGATATCGAGCACCGCCAGCGCGTACTGTTCGTGGCGCAGCAGGTGATCAGCCTGAGCCCCGTCAGCCACCCAATCCACCGCGAAACCGGCGGTGGTGAGTGCCCGCGACAGCCAGTGGGCCAGTTCGTGATTGTCTTCTGCCAACAGCAAGCGCATCCCTCTCCCCTTGTTCCTAACCACGGCATTCATCCGCACTGCTTCAACTGCATCCCTTCGTCACTGCCATTGCGGGAGAAGGTGCGATCAGGGTCACACTCCCGGCTCTTGGACAGCGATTGAAAGGTGAATGAAAGGTTGTTGTTTTAACAATTTCGCATCACTTCGTCTATCGACGGAGTCACACCCAGGAAAAACAACGACAAGATGGAGCACACAACCATGAAGCAACGCACACGTCATGCCCTCGCCCTGCTGACCCTGCTCGGCGCCCTGCCACTGCAGGCGGCCGAAAGTGCCGCGACCCCGAGCCGTACCGAATGTATCGCACCGGCCAAACCGGGCGGTGGTTTCGATCTCACCTGCAAGTTGCTGCAGGTGAGCCTGCAGGAGACCGGCACCATCGACAAGCCGATGCGGGTCACCTACATGCCGGGCGGGGTCGGCGCCGTGGCCTACAACGCCATCGTGGCCCAGCGCCCTGCCGAGGCGGGGACCGTGGTCGCCTTCTCCGGTGGCTCCCTGCTCAACCTCTCCCAGGGGAAATTTGGCCGTTACGGGGTGGACGATGTGCGCTGGCTGGCGGCGGTGGGCACCGATTACGGCATGATTGCGGTGCGCCACGATGCCCCCTATCAGAACCTCAAGGAGCTGGTGAGCGCCATGGAGCGCGATCCCAACAGCGTGGTGATCGGCGCGGGTGCCTCCATCGGCAGTCAGGACTGGATGAAGACGGCGCTGCTGGCCAAACAGGCCGGGGTTGACCCCCACAAGATGCGCTACGTCGCCTTTGAAGGGGGTGGCGAGCCGGTCACCGCGCTGCTTGGCAACCATGTGCAGGCAGTCTCCGGCGATCTGAGCGAGATGGTGCCCTATATCGGTGGCGACAAGCTGCGGGTGCTGGCGGTGTTCGCCAAAGAGCGGCTGCCCGGCAAGCTGGCCACCATTCCTACCGCCAAAGAGCAGGGTTATGACCTGGAGTGGCCGGTGATCCGCGGCTTCTATGTCGGCCCCAAGGTGAGCGACAGCGAATACCAGTGGTGGAAGCAGACCTTCGATCAGTTGGTGAAGACCGACACCTTCAAGGCGCAGCGGGATCTGCGCGGCCTGTTCGAGTTTGACCTCACCGGCGAGGCCCTCGACAGCTACGTCAAGGAGCAGGTAGCGCAATATCGCGAGCAGGCCAAAGCCTTCGGTCTGGCCAAATAGGAGCCGCAGCCATGAGCGATCGCATCTTCGCCGCCATCTGGCTGCTGCTCTGTCTGGCAGGCGCCGCTATCGCCTGGCAGATCCAGAGCGAATACAGCTATGAGCCGCTGGGGCCGCGCCCCTTCCCGCTCGGCATCATCGGCCTGATGGCGCTCTGCGCCCTGTTGCTGCTGCGCCGCCAGCCGGACACCGTTACCTGGCCGCCGCTGCGTACCCTGCGCCACCTCGCCATCATGGTGGTGGCGCTGGCCGGGTACGGTGCCAGCTTCGAGTGGCTGGGCTTTCCGCTGGCCACCACCCTGCTCACCTTTGTGCTGGGGCGCCTGTTTGGCGCCTCTGCCAAAGCCGCCCTGCTCTCCGGCGTTGTCGGCGGTCTGGTGCTCTATCTCGCCTTCGACCGGCTGCTGGATGTCACCCTGCCCCTCGGCGTCTGGTTCTCTTAAGGAGTCAATATGGATACCTGGATGTACCTATCCCAGGGCTTTGCGGTGGCACTCACCCCGGAGAATCTGGTGATTGCCCTGATCGGCTGCTTTGTCGGCACCGTGGTCGGCCTGCTGCCGGGCCTTGGCCCCATCAACGGGGTCGCCATCCTGTTGCCGCTGGCTTTTGCCCTGAAACTGCCCCCCGAATCGGCGCTCATTCTGCTCGCCACCGTCTACATAGGTTGTGAGTATGGCGGGCGGATCTCCTCGATCCTGCTCAACGTGCCGGGGGATGCCGCCGCCATCATGACCGCGCTGGATGGCTACCCCATGGCCCAGCAGGGCAAGGCGGGAGTGGCCCTCTCCATCTCGGCGGTCAGCTCCTTTGTCGGCTCCATGCTCGCCATCGGGGGGATCATCCTGTTCGCCCCGGCGCTGGCGCGCTGGTCCCTCGCCTTCGGCCCGGCGGAGTATTTCGCCCTGATGGTGTTCGCCATCGCCTGCCTTGGCAGCATGATGAGCCAGAACCCGCTCAAGTCCTTTATGGCGGCGCTGATTGGGCTGGGGCTCGCCACCGTCGGGGTGGATGCCAACACTGGCGTCTATCGCTTTACCTTCGACAGCGTTCACCTCTCGGACGGGGTGCAGTTTATCGTGGTGGTGATCGGCCTCTTCTCGGTGAGCGAGATCCTGCTGATGCTGGAGCACACCAGTGGCGGCGGCAAGCTGGTGCGCACCACCGGGCGGATGCTGTTCAACTTCAAGGAGCTGGTCCATTGCACCGGCACCATGTTGCGCTCATCCACCATCGGCTTCTTCGTCGGCATTCTGCCCGGTGCCGGTGCCACCATCGCCAGTGCCATCACCTACATGACCGAGAAGCGCCTGGCGGGGCCCAATGCCAAATTCGGCGAGGGGGACATTCGCGGCGTGGCCGCACCGGAGGCGGCCAACAACGCATCGGCCTGTGGATCCTTTATCCCCATGCTGACCCTGGGGGTGCCGGGGTCGGGTACCACGGCGGTGATGATGGGGGCACTGACCCTCTACAACATCACTCCGGGCCCCACCATGTTCACCGAACAGCCCGATGTGGTGTGGGGACTGATCGCCGCCCTCTTGCTGGCCAACGTCATGCTGCTGGTGATGAACATCCCCATGGTGGGGCTCTTTACCCGCATGCTCTCAATCCCGCTCTGGTTTCTGGTACCCGCCATCGCCAGCGTCTCGGCGGTGGGAGTCTATGCGGTGCACAGCACTACCTTCGATCTGCTGCTGATGGTGGCCCTCGGGGTCTTTGGCTACCTGCTGCGCAAGATGCACTTCCCCATGTCACCGCTCATTCTGGGCTTCGTGCTGGGTGAAATGCTGGAGCAGAACCTGCGCCGCGCCCTCTCCATCAGCAATGGCGACACCGCCATCCTGTGGAGCAGCGGCATCAGCCAGACCCTGCTGGTACTGGCCATCGTGGTGATCACCCTGCCCCCGCTAGTACGCCTGCTGCGCCGCCGCAAAGCCGATCCGCTGATCCCGGACGCCCGCCCGGAGCAGGGAGCCTGATCCCCTCTGAACAGAAAGAGGCACGCCAGCAAACTGGAGTGCCGTTAACGAACAAGGGCCCCACACAGTGGGGCCCTTATTTATGAATGGCGTGTTGACGCCATCCCGCGATTCAAGTCAGTAGGTCACTGCGCGTCCGGCTGGTTGGCGGGGGCCGCCTTGATAAAGGCTTGCAACTGTTCGCAGTTGGCGACGATGCGGCGGATGGTGGGGTAATCGTCCAGGGTCATGTCGTAGCGGCGGGCGTTGTAGACCTGGGGCACCAGCATGCAGTCGGCCAGGGTCACTTCGTTGCCGACGCAGTAGACACCGGCGGTGGTCATCAACAGCTGTTCGAGGGCGGTGAAGGTCTCGTCAATCCAGTGGCGATACCAGCGAGCCTCCTGCTCGTTGTTGGCCCTGAAGTGCTCTTCCAGATAGTTGAGTACCCGCAGATTGTTGAGCGGGTGGATATCACAGGCGATCATATTGACGATCTGGCGCACCCGGGCCCGCGCGTCGGGGGAAGAGGGCATCAGGGAGTAGGCAGGATAGGTCTCGTCAAGGTACTCCATGATGGCGACCGACTGACCGATCTGCACATCGCCATCTACCAGAAACGGCACCAGCCCTTGCGGGTTGATCCGGCGATAGGCCTTCTCGCTCTGCTCGCCTTGCCGCAAATTGATGGGGTGCTGCTCGTAGGCGAGCCCCTTGAGCTGCAACACGATCCGCACCCGAAAACTTGCCGACGAACGCCAATAGCCAAACAACTGCAACATAATCTGTCCCTGCATCTTATCTGGGCCTGAAGCCCGGCAGGTGCTCGCCACCTGCCTCCGTGTGTATCCGGCACCGGTTGAGGGCTCGTCGTGATCCGGACATATCCCGAATATCCTTGCCGCCAACCGGCGCTGGTCATCAACCTCCCTGACCGCTCGCTGGCACCACCTGTTGAGAGATGGTACCAAACAGGTTTTGGCCAGAGCGATCCTCCATCGCGATCGACACTCTATCACCAAACTGCAAATAGGGGGTTATAGCTTGATCACAATCAAGAATTTCCAGCATGCGGCGCTCGGCGATGCAGGATGAACCGGCGCTGCGATCGTAGTTGGAGACGGTACCGGAGCCGATGATGCAGCCCGCACCAAGGGGGCGGGTCTTGGCGGCATGGGCAATCAGCTCGAAGAAGCTGAAGGTCATGTCCACCCCGGCTTCGGGCGCACCAAACAGGGCACCGTTGAGGTGGGTCAGAAGCGGCAGATGCACTTTGCCATCACGCCAGTCATCGCCCAGCTCGTTCGGGGTGATGGCCACCGGCGAGAAGGCGCTGGACGGTTTGGACTGGAAGAAACCAAAGCCCTTGGCGAGCTCCCCCGGAATGAGGTTACGCAGGCTCACATCGTTAACCAGCATCAGCAGCTTGACGTGACTGACAGCCCCCTGCGGGCTTACTCCCATCGGCACGTCGTCGGTGATGATGGCTACCTCCGACTCGAAATCGATCCCCCACTCCTCGGAGCCCATGACAATCGGCCCACGGGGAGCCAAAAAGCTGTCGGAGCCCCCCTGATACATCAACGGATCGTGCCAGAAGCTTTCCGGCATCTCGGCGCCGCGAGCCTTGCGCACCAGCTCCACGTGGTTGACGTAGGCGCTGCCATCGGCCCACTGATAGGCACGCGGCAAGGGAGAGAGGCAAGACGCTTCGTCAAAGGGGAACGCCTCAGCCACACGGCCCTCGTTAAGCTGCTGATAGACAACCTCCAGCCTAGGGGCAACCTCGGCCCACTCATCGAGGGCGGCCTGCAAAGTTGGGGCAATCTCGCTCACCCGTACCGCCCGGGTCAGATCCCGGCTCACCACCACCAAAGCGCCATCGCGCTTGCCATTGTTAAATGTTGCCAATTTCATAAGCGATTCCTTATTTGCCGGCAGCCACGCTCGGGCGCTGCCAGCTGGAGACATACCGGGTGTTCTCGATCCCTTCGCACAGACTGCTGACGTTCAGCGCATCGCGGGTATCGAGCATGACCGCCACCTCGTCGGTGAACTTCTTGGCATAGGCCTGCCCCGCCGCAAACGCCTTGGGATGGGGGCCGTGGGTGAAACCGGCGGGATGGAAGGTGACCATGCCCCGCTCGATATTGTCCCGACTGAAGAAATCCCCCGCGTGATAAAAGAGCACCTCGTCGTAGTCGTCATTGCTGTGGTAGAAGGGCACCTTGAGGGCGCCGGGATCGCTCTCGATGGGGCGCGGCACGAAGGTACAGATCACGAAGCGGCTCGCCACAAAGGTTGAGTGGGCTGACGGCGGCAGATGGTAGCGGTGGCTCATCAGCGGGCGGATATCCCGCCAGTTGAGGCGCACCACGCACAAATCCCCGTGCCACCCTTGCGCATCCAGCGGGTTGAACGGCCAGGTGATGACCGACACCTGATCGTGGCGCTTCACCTGCAGCGACCAGGGATTCTCATCCTGCTGGGCCAAAAAGCGCTCGTTGATGGCGGGCACATCGAGCGCCGCCGGGTCGAAGATGGCGTGATTGCCCACCAGCCCCTTATCCGGCAGCTGGTAGCTGTCGTTGGTCGCCTCGATCATCAGTATGAACAGGGGCGCTGTCGGCTCGATGCGCCACATGGTGCCACGGGGGATCACCACATAGTCGCCGTCCCGCAGGCTCAGGTGGCCGTAGTCGCAGAAGAACTCGCCGCCCCCTTCGTGGATAAAGAGCAGCTCGTCGCCATCGGCATTGCGCACCAGAAACGGCATCGCCTCGGATAGCCGCCAGACTCGATAGCGGCAGTGGGGGTTGCTGAGAATGTCGGGAGCCACCCAGGGAGAGAGCGAGCTTACTTCCTCCTGCAGGGCATTGAGGTCAAACAGCCGTGGCCGCAGCGGCCCTTCCCAACTGATCCAGTCGGTGGGGGCATGCTTGTGGTGCATGTGGGTGGCGGGGCCAAAAAAGCCGCTGCGCCCCAGCTCGCGCTCATAGATGGCCTGTTCCGGCAGGTCGGCATGGGCTTGCCGGGAGTGGGTCCCCTCCCGATGGGGGAAGTTAATCCAGTTACGCATCGCTCGCTCCCTCTTTGCGGGCACCCTTCTCATCCTCGCCGCCATCCAGCACGCCACGGCGGATCTGGTCCAGCTCGATCGATTCAAACAGCGCCTTGAAATTGCCCTCGCCAAACCCTTCGTTACCCTTGCGCTGGATGATCTCGAAGAAGACCGGGCCTATCACGGTATCGGTGAAGATCTGCAACAGGATGCCATCCTTGGTAGGGGAGCCGTCGATGAGGATGCGCAGCTCTTTCAGAGCAGCCAGATCCTCCTGATGCCCCTCGACCCGGCTATTCACCTTCTCGTAGTAGGTATCCGGCGTCGGCATAAAGCCGGTACCGCGGCTGCGCAGGGTGCGGATGGTGTGGTAGATATCGCTGGAGGCCATGGCGATGTGCTGGATCCCCTCCCCCTTGTACTGGCGCAGGTACTCCTCAATCTGGGACTTGTCATCCGCCGACTCGTTGATGGGGATGCGGATCTTGCCGCAGGGGGCGGTCATGGCGCGTGAATGCAGCCCGGTCAGCTTGCCCTCGATATCGAAGTAGCGAATTTCACGGAAGTTGCCGATCCGCTCGTAGAAGTTGGACCAGACATCCATATTGCCGCGATGGACGTTATGGGTCAGGTGATCGATCTCCATAAGACCGGCATCCACCTCTGCCATTCGGGACTGCCAGTCGGGGTAGAAGACAAAATCCACGTCATAGATGGAGCCCTTGTCGCCATAGCGGTCGACAAAGGAGAGCGTGCTCTCGCCGATACCGTAGATAGCGGGAATATTGAGCTCCATCGGCCCAATCTTGCCGACAAAAGGCTTGGCCCCCTTGGCGATGGCGTACTGCTGAGCTTTGCCCGCATCGCTCACCCGAAATGCCATGCCGCAAACGCTCGGCCCGTGCAAGCTGGCAAACTGCTCCGCCTGGGAGTGAGGCTCGGCATTGACCACAAAGTTGATATCCCCCTGCCGGTAGAGCCAGCACTGCTTGTGTTTGTGCTTGGCGACCTCGGCAAACCCGAGCGAAACGAACAGGCTCTTGAGGGCAGCAATCCCTTTGGCATCGGGGGCCGTGTACTCGACAAACTCGAAACCGTCAGTGCCTAACGGATTGATGGTATGGGTGGCGGAAGAGGTGGCATTCATCGGGCGCTCCTTGCTCTTGATTCGGTTAAAACGGATTGCGGCACCCAGCGGCGCGGCAAGTGTTAACAACTTGTTTCATTAGAAGCAGGGCGTAGCAGGAAGAGAAGAGGCGGGTTGCAGATAGTTTTTCGCAGCTGGCAGCAAAAGATGTAAATGGATTGTGACATTCAAGCCGCAGCCTTGCGGATCAAACGGTAACGACCCGCAGGACTGTCAGCTTTGCCTTACAGTTGCCAGTTTTTGACCATCAGATGGGGCAAGCAGGCCCGGGCCTTTTGCAGTCGCGTGGGCGTCGGATTGATCAACCACGCCTCTTTCCCCAACCCCAGCAGCGGCAGATCGTGCAGGCTGTCACTCAAGGCCAATTCGGCATCGAGGGCGCAGATCTCCAGCAGCAGCTTGTGCTGGCCGTGGCAATAGAAGCGCGGCATCAGGCCGCCAAAACGGTAGTGCATCTGCGAGCCAATGATCCGGTGGGGCAACTGGCCGGGCAGTTGCTGATAGAGCTGGGCTCGCACCAGCGCGCAGGGACTGGCGGAGATCACCCAGCAGCGCGCGCCCTCGCTTTGCAGCAATTCGCGAGCCTGACGATACAGCCCCGGCCTGGTGCGGCAATAGGCACGCACCAGCTTGCGCCAGCCCAAAGAGGAAAGCCCCAAGGTGATGGCCCACCAGATAAGGGAGATACCGCGCCGCCGCTGGCTGGGAGCAAGATAGACCAAGCCACCGAGCGCGATTACTGGCAACAGCAACAACGGCCAGATCCGGCGGCGCAAGATATAGCGCAGCAGACCGGCGTGGCTGTCGCCGGGGGCCAGGGTGTCGTCAAAGTCGGCCAGGATCCAGCGCGGTGCACGTCCGTCAGGATCACGCTCTTTCGCTGAATGGATCATTGTGTCAGACGCTGGGCGCATAAGCATCAGGGCGCAAGGGCTGCGATGGCGGCCGTGAGCTCGGGAGTGACAAATTCACTCCCCACATCGGGCGGGCAGACAAAGTCGAACGGCTCGCCCGCCAGCGTAAAACTCAGTCGCCAGGCGTGCAGATAGCCGCGATTGGCTGGCGTACCGCCATAGCGCTCATCCCCGAGAATGGGGGCGCCGATACTTTTGAGGGCAACCCGGATCTGGTGGGTTTTGCCGGTCTGGGGCTTGATGCGATAGAGCCGCAGCCCCTCGCGCACCGACACCGAATCAAACCAGCTGATGGCAGGATTATCCAGAGTACGCACCAGCATCCAGCTGCCGCCGCGCCCCTTTTGCATATCCCCCTTCACCCAACCCTGCTTCTTCTTGGGTTTGCGATCGGAGAGCGCCAGATACTGCTTGCTCACCTCACGGGCCGCAAAGGCCATGCTCAGCGCGCGGTTCGCCTCCGTGGTGCGAGCCAGCAGCACCAGCCCGGAGGTCATCTTGTCGAGCCGGTGCACCGGATAGAGAGTGAGCCCGGTATCGGCCTTCACGCGATTGACCAGCCCCGGATTGACCGACTCACCGTCGCCCTTCTCGTCGTGCATGCCGATGCCGGGCTGCTTGTCGATAACCAGGAAAGCGGGATGCTCAAACAATATCCGGTACATAAAACCTCGGGAACTGGGGAATAAGGCATGCAGCCAACGACTGGCGGCGCTCGGGAGTGCTGCATTCTCCCTGCTCGTCCGCCATTTGGCAAACCGGACGGGCGGAGGATAAAGATAAAAAATGGCCCCGCCTGCAACAGGCGGGGCCATTTTCGCTCATCTTGGCAGATCACACCTTACACATTGCGCGGGCGCAGGTGGGCGTGCCAGCGCGCTTCCCACTTCTTGAACAGCCAGACGATGACAAAGGTGAGCAGCATATAGAGCAGCCCTGCGGTCAAAAACGCCTCGAACGGACTGTAGTAGCGGGAGTTGATGATCCGCGCCGCGCCGGTCAGATCGACGATGGTGATGATGCCCGCCACCGCCGAGCCCTGCAGCATGAAGATCACCTCGTTGCTGTAAGCCGGCAGCGCCCGACGAAACGAGTTGGGCAAAATGATCCGGGTCAGGGTCTGCCAGCGGGTCATGCCAAAGGCGTTGGCTGCCTCAATCTGGCCACGCGGCATATTGTGTACCGCCCCGCGCACAATCTCGGCGGTATAGGCGGCGGTATTGAGGGTAAAGGCCAGCAGAGCGCAGAACCAGGCTTCGGAGAAGAGCGACCAGGCGGCACTGTTCTTCAGCCACTCCCACTGGGCGGCGCCGTAGTAGATGATAAAGAGCTGCACCAGCAGCGGGGTGCCGCGAAAGAAGTAGATATAGGCCCAGATTGGCCCCTTGATCAGCCAGTTGCGGCTATTGCGCAGGATGCCCATGGGCACCGCCAGCATCAACCCAAGGATCAGAGAGAGAGCCACCAGCCAGAGGGTGGTATAGAGCCCCTCCCAATAGGTGGGCCACTCTTTGAGAATGATTGAGAAATCCATGGCTTACCTCGTCTTCATCGTGATGTAGTGACGCTCGGCACTGGCACCGCAACGCTCACAGTAAACGGATGACTGCATTGAGTACGACATGGCTTACCTCGTCTTGATGGCATAGTGACGCTCGGCCCACTTGAGCGCCGAGGTGGAGACTGCGGTGAAGATCAGGAAGATCAGCGCCACCGCCATGTAGAAGGTGAAGGGTTGCTGGGTCGAGCCCGCCGCCAACGAGGCTTTGCGCACCATATCATCGAGGCCGATGATGGAGACCAGCGCGGTGGTTTTCAGCAGCACCAGCCAGTTGTTGCCAAACCCGGGCAGAGCGTGGCGCATCATCTGGGGGAAGAGGATCCGCACAAACACCTGGGTAGCCCGCATGCCAAAAGCCCGTGCGGCCTCCAGCTCACCTTTGTCCACCGCCAGAATGGCGCCGCGAAAGGTCTCGGTCATGTAGGCGCCGAAGATAAAACCGATGGTCGCGACACCGGCCACAAAGGGGCTGATGTCGATATAGTCCGGAAGCAGGGAGACCCACTCCTGATTGGGATTGCTCTCCAGTAACCAGCTGTTGTAAGTCTCATTGACCCAGGTGCAAATGCCGTTGATCAGCACCTGGCCGCCAAAGAAAAGCAGCATCATCAGCACCAGATCGGGGATGCCGCGAATAATGGTGGTGTAGCCGGTGGCGATGGCCCGGGCCCACTTGTAGGGAGAGAGTTTGGCCAGCGCCCCCAGCATCCCCAGCAGCAACGCCAGCAGCAGGGAGGCCAGCGCCACTTCCAGGGTGACCCAGGCGCCCTCCAGCAGCGAGGCTTCGTATCCTTTCAAATCAAACATATGCAGCTCCATTGCAACTTATCGAGTGGGCTGATGCCTCTGAACAACAAGAGAACCCACATCCTTAACACGGTCAGATGCAGCTCCATTGCAATTAATAGGGCCCATCACTCCACACGGAGAGAACGGGCCCGATGACGACTGACGAGGTGAGCCGGTCGGCCTGTTATTCGCTATCTATGTGGCGAATGACTCACCGAACACGGCTCCGGTTTTTACTCGCCGTATACGTCGAACTCGAAGTACTTGTCGTTGATTTCCTTGTACTTGCCGTTGGCACGCAGCGCCAGAATGGCGGCGTTGAATTTCTCTTTCAGATCCTTGTCAGCCTTGCGCACCGCAATACCGGCACCCTCGCCAAACCACTTGGGATCGGTCAGTTTCGGGCCGACGAATTCAAAGGCATCACCGCCCTCTTTCTTCAACAGACCGTCGGTGATGGCGGCAGAGTCGGCCAGCACATAGTCCACACGACCGGATTTCAGATCGAGATAGGCTTCATCGGCGGTGCCGTAACGCTTGATGGTGGCATTGGGGAAGTTGTCGGTAATAAAGGTATCCATGGAGGTCGCACGCTGCACCGCGACGGACTTGCCTTCCATAAAGGCTTTGTCGAGCTGCACATCAGTGCCCTTCTTGGCGGCAAAGCGGGCCGGAATGTGCTGGTACTTCTGGGTGAAGTCCACCTTCTTCTTGCGCTCTTCTGTGATGTCCATGGTGGCGATGATGGCGTCAAACTTGCGTGACAGCAGCGCCGGAATGATGCCGTCCCAGTCCTGCTTGACCAGGGTGCACTTCACTTTCATCTCTTCGCACAGGGCGTTGGCGATGTCGATATCAAAGCCTTTCACCTCGCCACTGGGCTCGGTCCAGGAGAAGGGGGGATAGGCACCCTCAACACCGATCCGGACCTCTTTCCACTCCTTGGCCATCAGGCTACCGGACGCGAGGGCAGTAACTACGGCTGTCGCCAGCATCAGCTTGTTCATGTATCTCTCCTTGATAAAACAGTTGATTGGGTAACCAGGCATCCCGCCATCAGTAGATGGAGGAGATGAATTGCTTGAACCGCTCGGATTTGGGATGGGCGAAAATCTCCTTGGGGTTGCCCTCCTCTTCCACCCGCCCCTGATGCAGAAACATCACCTTGTTCGATACATCCCGGGCAAACGACATCTCGTGGGTCACCACCAGCATGGTGCGCCCCTCTTCAGCCAGCTCGCGCATCAGGCCGAGCACCTCTCCCACCAGCTCGGGATCCAGCGCCGAGGTGGGTTCATCGAACAGCATCACCTCGGGCTCTACCGCCAGCGCACGGGCAATGGCGGCCCGCTGCTGCTGACCACCGGAGAGGTGGCCGGGATAGTAGTCACGCCGCTCCCAGAGTCCAACCCGGTTGAGCAGTTGCTCCGCCTTGGCCAGTGCTTCGGCGCGAGGCACCTTGAGCACCTGGATCGGCACTTCGATAATGTTCTGCATGATGGTCATGTGTGACCAGAGATTGAAACTTTGAAACACCATGGCCAGCCGGCTGCGGATCCGCTCCACCTGACGCATATCCTCGGGCAACCGCTCGCCGGCGCGGCTGGTTTTCATCCGGATCAGTTCGCCATGGAGCGAGACGGTGCCGGATGAGGGGGTTTCGAGCAGATTGATACAGCGAAGAAAGGTCGACTTCCCCGAGCCGGAGGAGCCGATAAGGGAGATCACATCCCCCTTGTGGGCGGTCATGTCGATGCCCTTGAGCACTTCGTGGGTGCCAAAATATTTGTGCAGATCACGTACTTCCAGTGCGGCAACGTCGCTCATCCATTACAACCTTGTCTGTCCCTAGACGCCGCAGGGGGCGTGACTCAACCATCGTCCATTTAACAAAAAGTTAACCGATGGCAACCTTCAGCGAAAATATCACCCGGATAGTGAAAAAACAATACAGAACGAGGGTCTTCAGGGGATTCGCTCTATTTTTATTCGCTCTTTGCGTATTTTTCAGCACTTTGTTTGCATAAACAGCCGTTTCAATGGCTATTCCGATACCGCCTTTTTATACCCCAATCATATCAGTGGCAAGAGAAAAGCGTGATGTGTGCCAAACCGGCACCAAAATGGCTTTATGCACCCCCTTGCCGAGCGAAATATCGGCTCCCCGATCGGATCAACTTGATTTCATTGGTGCACTCGGGCTCGCACAGAACCTTATCAAACAGAGAGGTTGTGGCAAAAAAGTAACAATCCGCCCCCAAAAGGGCTGTTTTTGGCCATGAAAGCGAGAGATATGTGACACAGAGCCAATAAGTAATGATAAGGTGGTGTTTTTATCAGTTTTTGTGATCGAGGCCTCGATGCTGCTCAATGTGTTGCTGATCCTGTTGCCACTGGCAATCGGCTATCTGGTTCCCCTCTCCTCTGCCCGACTGATCAAGCTGGTCAACCAGAGTCTGGGCAAGATGGTCTACCTCATTCTGTTTCTGATGGGGCTCGGGCTTGCCTATGTGGAGAACCTGGGCAGCAATCTGGCGGTGATCTTCAAGGTCGCCGGGGTGATGCTGACCGCGATCACGGTCTGCAACCTGCTGGCCCTCTGGTGGCTCGACAAACGCACGCCGCCGACCCACGAGGCGAGCGATGCCAAGATGCCTGGCAAGTTACACCTGTTGTGGGAATCCCTGCAGCTCTGCTTTGTGGTGCTCGGCGGTGTGCTGCTGGGCCTACTGGTGGATCTGCGCGCCCTGCCCATCGACAAGTGGAGCGAGTGGGCCCTGATGCTGCTGCTGTTTCTCATCGGGGTGCAGATGCGCAACTCCGGCATGCGGCTGCGCCAGATCCTGCTCAACCCCTGGGGGATGAAGATAGCCGCCACCGTCATCCTCAGCAGCTGGCTGGGCAGCCTGCTGGCGGCCCAGTTGCTGGGTATGCCCTTTACCCATGGTCTGGCGATGAGCTCGAGCTTCGGCTGGTATTCGCTCTCCGGCATTCTGGTGGCCGACAAACTGGGGCCGGTGCTCGGTTCTGCTGCCTTTATCAACGATCTTGGGCGTGAGCTTATCGCCATTCTGATCATCCCGGTCCTGATGCGACGCCACCCCTCGGCGGCCATCGGTTACGGCGGCGCCACGGCGCTGGACTTCACCCTGCCGGTTATCCAGAAGTCAGGGGGCATTCAGGTGGTGCCGGTGGCCATTGTCTCCGGCTTTATCCTGAGCCTGCTCGGCCCCATCCTGATCCTCGGGTTTCTGGCGCTCTAAGCCTGATTCCCACATTGCAGATAAAAAAGCCCGACCTTGTTGTCGGGCTTTTGCTGCTTGGAGCAACCACGCACTCGCACTGGCTGCGATATTGCCCGCAGCCTTATTCGCGCCACTGGCCGCCACTCATCACTCGCTCGATAGCAAACGTCCGGTCGTGCACCAGCAGCAGATCCGCATCCTGCCCGACCCCGATACGCCCCTTGCTGCCAAGCCCCAGCGCCTGCGCCGGATTGCTTGTCACCACGGCCAACGCCCTCTCCAGCGAGACACCGAGACGGATCGCGCGCACGCACTGCAGCCACAGGCTGGCAATCTGACCGCAGCGCATCTCGATTAGCCGCCCTTCGCCATCAAAGCGCGGCAGGCTGGCGTTGGCATCCGAGCTGAAGGTGATGCGCTCGGCTGGCACATTGGCGGCCAGCAGCTCGACGAGTGCATCGGCAGCAAGCCGCTCGCCATCCTCCAGCAGATCGGGAAAGCTCGAGGTGGTGAGATCTACCCAACCTCCCGCCTTGCCCCACTCTATGGCCTCGGCAAAGAGCCAGGGGTTGCGGTTGCAGTGAGTGGGATAGAGCTGGCGCAGCGGAATGTCGGTCTTATCGCGCAGGGCCCGCAGGGGCGCCAATGCCCCCTTGCCATCCCCGACATGGAAGAAGCTGACCCCGCTCTTGCCCGCAAGCAGCCCGGCTACTCGCGCCTCGCTGGCAAGCCTGGCCAGCTCATCGTGGGTCGGCGCACTGGATCTGTGGTCGCTGATGGCCACCTCCCCCCCCCCCAATACCTCGGGGATCAGGATGATGTCCGACTCCACCGTGCCGGTCAGGGTCTTGACCGGCAAATGGTAAGAGCCGGTATACATAAAGGCGCTCACCCCGGCGGCGCGAAACTCGCGCACCTTGCCGAGCACCTGCGCGGGAGTGCGGGTCAGGCTGTCGGTGCCAAGCGCCGCCACCAGGGTAGTGACACCTGCCTTGAGCGCCTCGCCCGCCGCCAGTTCCGGGGTGCGAAAGGCAAAGCCCCCCTCACCGCCGCCGCCGGTGATATGGGCCAGCGGATCCACCAACCCGGGTACCAGATAGCGGCCACGACCATCGACCCGATGCAGCGGCCAGTTTGTGGGCACCGTCAACCCCTTGCCCATCCAGGCGATACGGCCATCAGCCACCAGCAGATCCTGCTGGCCAAGGTGGGTGGGGCTGAAGATCTCGGCTCCCTCGATCAGGGTCAACATGGCGATCCTCCTTGCACGATTGTCGCTTGCCCAATGAAAAGAGAGGGAGCAAGCTCCCTCCCCCCGTCAACCACCATATATATCGTACTTGAAGTACTTCTGGTTGATCTGCTGATAGGTACCATTGGCACGCAAGGCCTTGATCGCCTCGTCCAGCTTGCCCTTGAGCTCCTTATCGCTCTTGCGCACGGCGATCCCCATACCATCACCAAACCACTGGCGATCGGTCAGGGCAGGCCCCACATAGTCGAACTTGTCGCCCCCCTCTTTGCCAAGCAGCCCCTGCTCGATGGCAGAGGCATCGGCCAGCAGGGCCAGCACCCGACCCGCTTTCAGATCGAGATAGGCCTCATCGGCATTGCCGTAGCGGACGATGGTGACATTCGAGCCAAAATTGTCGGTCAGGTACTTGTCGTGGGTGGTGGCCCGCTGCACCCCGATGCGCTTGCCCGCCATGCCTTCCGGGGTCAGCGTCAGCTCGGTCCCCTTGGCCGCCACAAAGCGATTGGGAATATGGGCATATTTCTCGGTGAAATCGACCTTCTGGCGCCGCTCGTCGGTGATCGACATGGCGGCAATGATGGCGTCGTATTTGCGCGACAGCAGGGCCGGGATCATGCCGTCCCAATCCTGCGCCACCAGCTCGCACTTGACCGCCATCTGCTGACACAGGGCGTTGGCGAGATCGATATCAAACCCCTTGATCTCGCCCGACGCATCAGTCCAGGAGAAGGGCGGGTAGGCCCCCTCCACCCCGAAGCGCACGGTTTTCCACTCCTTGGCCATGGCGGGGGTGGCCAGCAGGCTGGCAACAAACAGGGCTGAGAGGGTCAGTCTGATCTTCATCATGAGTACTCCATTACATAAAAAGCGCACAGGCGCGGACAAGGCACCGCAGGCGAATGCATGCGATGACCAAAAGCGGCAAAATCTGGATGAGCGAGATCACGCCCGAGCGGGCGTCAGTGAACTGCTCCAGAGGTTCGATCTATTCGTCGAACCACTCGGAGAGATAGAAAGGCTTGAAGTAGAAGGCCAGAAAAAAGCCTCTGGCTTTGCGCATCATGGTGGTTTGTCGCGTCCTGTGACAAAGATGGCATCACCTTAGCACGCCCGAATTTTGCCCGGCAAGAGGCAGCCGCAGGGCAGTAGCAAAATCCCGATCATGGTCAAGGCGGGCGGGATCCGTTAGGCTCGAAGCACCTTGCCATTCCATAACAGACCCACAGCGACCGATGAATTTTCTGGCCCATCTCCATCTGGCTGCCCACACCCGAAGCTCCCCCACCGGCAATCTGCTCGGCGATTTCGTCAAAGGCACGCTGCCCACGGGGCTTGCCGCCCACTTCGATGAGGGGATCTGGTTGCACCGCAAAATTGATGCCTTCACCGACGGCCACCCCGAGCACAAGGCGGCCGTCGCCTGTTTCGAGGCCCCCTGGCGCCGCTTTGGCGGCATAGTGGTGGATATGATCTACGACCACTGGCTGAGCAAACATTGGGGGCTGTTCAGTACCGAGCCCCTGCCCCGCTTCCTGCAACGCAGTTATGACCAGCTATTGGCGGATCACCCACACCTGCCGGATGGACTTCCGCTTCCGCTCAAACGGATGGCCGAGCAGAACTGGATCGCCTCCTACCGCCACAAGGAGGGGCTGGGGCAAGCGCTGAACGGCATCGGTCGCCGACTGCGCCGCCCGGTACAACTGGGAGAGGCGCTGCTGACCCTCGATGAGTCGCAGTGGCAAACATGCGAGGCGGGATTTCTGCGCTTCTATCCCGCGCTGATGGACTTTAGCCAGCAGCAGCTGGCCCAATATCGGGCAGCCCAAGGGGCACAGTGATCCCTCTGGATAGAGCAGCTTCCCCATAAAAAACACCCCTTGCGGGGCGTTTGTCATCAGTTGGCTTCGTTTTTCTTCTTGCGAATGCTTAAGCCAAGTTCCCGACCACGCAGTCGGGCGTAATAGATGGTGCCGACAAAGGCGAGAGTGGTGAAGACCAGCTCCACCACCGCCAGCCACCGCTCCCCCTCATCCGTGGTGATCAGGGTGAGGGCGTGGAGGAAATAGGGCATCAACACGAAGTTGCCCCAGGCGTGGGTGTAGGGGTTGCCCTGCACTATCCCCTTGAGGGGGAAGAGCAGCGGCACCGTCCAGATCACCGGCAGCAGCCAGGGGTTGAGGTCCGGATGGGGTGATAGCCACAGATGCCAGAGGATGACCCAGCCCAGCAGACCAAAGAAACCGACCAGAGTCAGCAGACGGGCAAAGCGGGTGCTCACTTGATGATCTCCAGCACCTGCTCCGGCGGGCGACCAATGCGGGCCTGACCATTTTTGATGACGATAGGGCGCTCGATCAGCTTGGGATGCTGGTGCATGGCGCGAATAAGGGCATCACCGCTGACATCGGCCAATCCCAGCTCCTTGTAGAGCTCTTCCTTGGTGCGCATCAGCTGGCGGGGACCGTTAAAGCCGAGCAGAGAGAGCAGGTTGCGGATCTCATCTTCGCTCGGGGCCTGCTCCAGATAGAGCACCACATCAGGGGCGATCCCGTGCTGTTCCAGCAGGGCCAGGGTTTCGCGACTCTTGGAGCAGCGCGGATTGTGGTAGATTTGGGTCTTGCTCATGGTAACTCCCTGATTAATCGCAAGATGGGACTAGAAACGGCGCTATTGTAGGGGAAAGTGATGGTCAGGGTAAGCGGCAGTGGAAAGGAATTGAAACGTATTTGTTGGCTGATTGTGGCGAGCCTGCTGGGCGCCTGCACGCCCGCCCCTGAATTTACCGATGCAACAGGGCAGTCGGTCAGCCTGCGCCACTTTGCCGGCAAGCCGCTGCTGGTCAACTACTTCGCCCCCTGGTGCGCCCCCTGCCTGCGGGAGATGCCGCGCCTCAACGGGCTGGCAGCGGAGGGCCAGATCACAGTGGTGACCATCAACTACGACCCGACCACGCCAGCAGAGCTGGACAAGCTGGCTGCGCAGTACCACATCAAGGTGCCGCTCCTTATTGCCAATGAAGATGCCAGGCTCCCCTTCCCTCGCCCAAGCGGCCTGCCCACCAGCTATCTGCTCGATAGCGAGGGCAAGCTCAAGCAGACGCTGGTCGGCGAGCTCGACCAGCAGCAGATCGAGATGCTCAAGGCGACCGCCAGCAGCATGAGTCACTAGCCCATCGCTGCTAACACCGTCCCCCACATCAACGCCACCGCCATAAACAACAAGGGCGCACCATAGTGCGCCCTTGTTTGATAGGTTTCGTTAGCCCTTGAGGCTGTCGAGATCCTTCTTGGCCCGCTCCAGCTCGGTGATGCGCGCCTCCAGACGAGCCAGGGTCATCCGATCGCTGGTGGTACCGCGCGCCACGATCAGCTCGTCGATGGCCGCCTGATAATCCCCGCGCAGTGCGAGCATCTCGGCCCGCGCCATATGCAGCTCGGTCATTCTGCCTGCCTTGCGATAGGCATCGGCCAGCAGGTTCCAGGCCAGATTGTTCTCCTCATGGGCACGGGCATAGGGGTCGAGGATGGCGATGGACTTCTTGTAGTTGCCGCTCTCGAGGTAGGCGTTGCCGAGGTTGACCACCACCACTTCGTTATCCGGCATCCGGCTGCGGAACTTCTCGAGGCGCGCGATGGCCTGGGCGCTGCGCCCCTTGGCCAGATCGATGTCGGTCTGGGCATCGACGATAAAGAGATCTTCCGGATGACGGGCCGCCAGCTCCTGCATCAGGGTATCCGCCTCGTCGGTGCGCTTGAGCTGGATCAGCGCCAGCGCCTTGCCATAGATGGCGGCATCCTTGAGCGGATAATCCCCCTTCTGGATCCGGCTATCGAAGTAGCTCAGCAGCCCCTGCGGGGTATCGGTACCAAAACGCACCTGAATCCGCACCTTGGCCAGCCAGAAGTCGAGACTGGGCGGCAAGTCGCGGCGACCATAGCTGCCCGCCCGAGCGCGGGCCTCGCTGATCCGGGTCTCCGGCAGCGGGTGAGTGAGCAGCATCTCCGGCGGCTTGCTGGCGTAACGGTATTCGGCAGCCAGTTTCTGGAAGAAGTTGGCCATCCCCATGGGGTCGAAACCGGCATCATAAAGCGTCTTCATGCCGATGCGATCCGCTTCATATTCGTTGTCGCGGGTGTAGTTGATGGCCGACTGCATGGAGAGGCCCAGCGTGGTCTGCAACGCCGCAATACCGGCGGTCGGGTTGATCACCGCCAGCGCGATGGAGCCCACCAGACCGGCCAGGGTCACCGCCGAGCTGCTCGCCTGCGCCTCCATATAACGGGCGATGTGGCGCTGGGTCACGTGGGTGATTTCGTGGGCCAGTACCGAGGCCAGCTCGCTCTCGCTGTCGGCGTAGAGGAAGAGGCCTGTGTGTACCTTGACTCGCCCGCCGAGGAAGGCGGCCGCGTTGATGCTGGGATCATTGATGAGGAAGAAGGTAAACGGGAAACGTACCCCATCGGCGTTGGTCAGCAGTCGCTGACCCAGATCGTCAATGTACTGGCTCAGCACCGGATCATCGATGATCGGCAAACCCGCACGGGCAAAGCGCATAAAGGCGTTGCCGTAACGCACTTCCTGCTCGATGGGCAGGGCAGCAACCCCGGCCGTGCCGATGTCGGGAAGCTGATTGTTGGCCTCGGCATGAAACGTGGCGCCCATCAGGGAAGCCAGCAGGGGAAGCGATGCCATCAGGGGGGAAAAACGTGCCACGTTATCTCTATCTCCATCAGAAAGGGCCTCGGCAGAATACCCTTGCCCATCAAGGGCTACAAGCGTTGTTTCATGCTCTTATCACGGCCATAATAGCGGCCACCTGCCTGATGGAGCCCCCATGGAAATTCTCGACCTGACCCCCTGGCGTTGCCCCGAGCCGCTGATCCGGCTCAAGCTCTGGTTAAGGGGGGCCAAAAGCGGTCAAACCGTCACCATACGGCTGGCCGATGTGGGCTCCCGGCAGGATATTCCGGCCTATCTGCACCGTCAGGGCCACCATGTCGAGATTCAGCAACAACCGGACAATACCCTCTCTTTGCAGTTGGTTGTCGGGGCGAAACAACCATCTTGAGCCCCAGTGATGTAAGGATGCCGTCATGTTAGAAGTATTGAAGCACTGGTATCAGACCCGTTTTTCCGATCCCGATGCCGTTACCCTTTTCCTGTTGCTGGTGTTCTGCTTCACCATCATCTGGCTGTTTGGCGATTTGCTGGCCCCCCTGCTGGTGGCACTGGTAATGGCCTATCTGCTGGAGTGGCCGGTCGCCCGGCTGCAAAAAGCGGGGCTGTCGCGCACCCTGGCCACCAGCGTCATTCTGATCCTCTTTATTGCGGTAGCAGTCGCCTCCTTGCTGGGTCTTATCCCGACGCTGGTGAGTCAGGGGATCAATCTGGCCAAAGAGGCGCCGGCCATGCTGACCCACGCTCAGGATTATGTGCGCACCCTGCCGGACAAATACCCCGAGCTCATCGATGTCAGTCTGGTGGAGACCGTCATCGACAATATTCGCCAGCGCATCCTCAGCGGCGGCGAGCATCTGGTAAGCGCCTCCCTCAGTTCGCTGGTCAACGTGGTCGCCATCATGATCTACCTCATTCTGGTGCCGCTGATGGTCTTCTTTATGCTCAAAGACAAGCGGGTACTGATGGGCAGCCTGCGCCGCTTCCTGCCGCGCAACCGCACCCTGGTCAACCGGGTGTGGGTCGAGATGAACAACCAGATCATCAACTACATCCGCGGCAAGGTGATCGAGATCCTTATCGTCGGCATCGCCACCTATGTCCCCTTCGCCCTGATGGGATTGCGCTACTCGGTGCTGCTGGCGGTCGCGGTCGGCTTCTCGGTGCTGATCCCTTATATCGGCGCCGCCGTGGTGACCGTACCGGTCGCCATGGTCGCCCTGTTCCAGTGGGGGCTCACCCCCGAGTTCGCCTGGCTGATGGTGGCCTATCTGGTCATTCAGGCTCTCGATGGCAACCTGCTGGTACCTGTGCTTTTCTCGGAAGCGGTCAACCTCCATCCGGTGGCCATCATCATCGCCGTGCTGGTCTTCGGCGGCTTGTGGGGATTCTGGGGAGTCTTCTTCGCCATTCCCCTCGCCACCCTGGTCAAGGCGGTGATCAATGCCTGGCCAAAACGTGAAGAGATGCCCAGTGCCGCAAAATAACCTGCTTCCCCTGCAATCGTGACAACGGAGTGTCCATGACCTTTTTTCGTCAAATCAGAGCGGCAGGGCTGACGGCCCTGCTCCTCGCTACCGCTATGCCAGCGCGTGCCGATATCGATCTTGGCGCCATGGATCTGCTCACCAGCGACAGCCCTACCAGCCCGGTGCCACAGGGCTTTGTCGCCGGTGCGGCGCTCATCGGGGGACAGGCCCGTTATGAAGCGCAGGACAACGCCCTCTACGCCATCCCCGGCTTTATCTACTTCGGCGACCAATTCATGTTTCTGGGGGATCGGGCCCGCTACTACTTCCACAAGGATGAGAACGTGGCCCTCTACGGCTATGGCCGGGTCCGTTTTGGCAATCTGGATCCCGAGGACTCTCCGGCCTTTACTGGCATGGAGCAGCGAAAATGGCAGCTGGAAGGCGGGATCGGTGGCAACATCATCACCCCCTATGCCCTGCTGACCGTGCGTGCCAACAGCGATGTCACCGGCCGCAGCAAGGGACAGGAGCTGCTGCTGTGGGCCGACTTCCCCATCCTGCGCGACAACCTGCTGATCATGCCGGGGATGGGGCTGATGCTGCGCAGCGACAAGATGGCCAACTACTACTTCGGCGGCATCTCCGAGAGCGAGGCGACTGCCCAGCGGCCCGCTTGGGATACCGGTACCACCCTATCCCCGATGGCGGCCCTCATCACCAGTTACCGCTTCAGCCCCAACTGGATTGGCATGTTTGCCATGAACTACGAATGGTATGATCGGGACATCAAAAACAGCCCCATCGTCCAGCACGATGGCGAGCTCTATGCGGGTTTTGCGCTGGGCTATATCTGGTAACAGTTATGAGTCTTGAACCGTGAGACACGACCAAACAAAAGGGAGCCCTCGGCTCCCTTTTTCACGACCATCAGGCTGGTAGTACAGCCTACTCAGGCGTCCAATTCAGGCTTACAGCGCCGCCAGAAACTCGGTCAGCTGCTGATTGACGAAGGCCGGATTTTCCAGCGACGAGATGTGGCCAGCCATCGGGATCTCCCTGAACGGGCAACCCAGCACCTCGGCCATCAGATAGCCCTCCAGCACCGGACGGGCCTTGTCCTCGCAGCCGGTCATCACCAGCGCGGGAGTGGTGATCTCCTCCAGCCACTCGATACGATCTTCGCGGGTCACAAAGCTGCGGCCCACCGCCACCATGGCGGCAATCTTCTCGTTTGGCCAGGCGGCCAGACGCGCCTTGAAACCACTCATCAGCGCCTCATCAGGCTGGCTGGCAAAGAAGATCGGCGCCACCTGTTCGATGATGGGCGCCGGCACGGTGCCGAGCTGCTCGATCATCGCCAGCATGCCGAGGTAGCGCTCGCAGGTGATCTGCGGTTCCAGGCCGACAAAACTGTCCATCAGCACCAGCCCCTTGAGGCGGTTTGGCACCATGCGCGCCAGCTCAACACCCCACATGCCGCCGATGGAGAGGCCCACCAGTACGAACTCGTCAACCCCGAGGGCATCGAGCAGCGCCAGGTGATCCCGCGCCAGAGTCGCCAAGGTGCAGCCACCTTCTGGGAGCTGGTCGGAATCGCCGTGGCCCCACAGCTCGGGAACGATGCAGCGATAGCTGCCCTTGAGCGCCTCGATTTGCGGCGCCCACATGGCGCTGTCCCACAGATAACTGTGGCCAAACAGCAGTACCGGCCCTTGCCCTTCGTCCAGATAGGCCATCCGACGGCCCGCTATCTCCATAAAATGCTTCATGTTATCTCCTGTTGCCAGCGATGGGGGGCGGCAGTGTATCACGTCCCCCTTGGCAGTGGCGCCTCCCTGGTGCAAGCTGGAAGTGACTCAAAGAAGTCACCCATGAAAGGATGCCAAAAGGAGAAGCCCATGGCGAAGGAGAAGAGCAAGAAGCGGCCGCGTCTGGACAAGAAGTGCTACGAGCACCACCTCGCCCATCTGCAGGAGGAGCTGGTCAAGCTGCAGGAGTGGGTCAAGCAGGAGGGACTGAAGGTGGTGGTGCTGTTCGAGGGACGGGACGCCGCCGGCAAGGGGGGCGTCATCAAGGCGATCACCGAACCGCTCAACCCCCGGGTCTGCCGGGTCACGGCGCTGCCCGCCCCCTCCGATCGGGAGCGATCCCAGTGGTACTTTCAGCGCTATGTGGCCCACCTGCCTGCCGCTGGCGAGATAGTGCTGTTTGACCGCTCCTGGTACAACCGGGCCGGGGTCGAGCGGGTGATGGGATTTTGCAGCGATGCGGAATATCGCGAATTTCTGCGCGCCTGCCCCGAGTTTGAGCGGATGCTGATCCGCTCCGGCATCACCTTGATCAAATACTGGTTCTCGGTCAGTGACGAGGAGCAGGAGAAGCGCTTTAAAGAGCGGATCAACACCCCCATCAAGCGCTGGAAGTTCAGCCCGATGGATTTGCAGTCCCGCTCGCGCTGGGTGGAGTACTCCCGCGCCAAGGATGACATGTTCACCTACACCGACACCGAGGATTGCCCCTGGTTCGTGGTAGAGGCGGACGACAAGCGCCGTGCCCGCCTCAACTGCATTGCACATCTGCTGAGCAAGGTACCCTACGAGGCGATCCACTACGAGCCTATCAAGCTTCCCCCCATCAAGACCGAAGGGTATGAGCGCCCGCCGCTGGCCAGCCAGACCTTTGTGCCCGATATTACCGCCGAACTCGAGGCTTGAACCGGGTTACCTTGCCTATCTGCATGTTCAAATCGCAGGCAATAAAAAGCCGGTCTGACGACCGGCAAAAAGGCATTGATTATTAAGAAAGGAAAACCGGCACAACAAAAAATCAGGTACGGATATATTTGGCGGTACGGGGGAACGCCTGCTCCTTGGCATCGAACAGGTAGCAGGCTTCGGCCGGGATACCCACGCTGTAGGTTTGACCGGTCGCCACATCCACATCCGAGGTGGCCTTGACGGTAAAGTCGTGACCATCCACATCCATATAAACGAAGGACTCGGCGCCCAGGTGTTCGGCCACCTGCACGATCCCGCTCACCTTGCTGTGCGCATGGGGGTGATCCAGCGGCATCAGGTGCTCGGGGCGAATGCCCAGCTCCACCTTGTCACCCACAGCGCCACTGCGGGCATCGACCCGGGCACGCACGGTATCGCCAGAGGTCAACTTGACCAGGCACTCCTGCTCGCCAATCTCCAGCAACTCGCCCGCCAGGAAATTCATCTTGGGAGAGCCGATAAAGCCCGCCACGAACTTGTTGTCCGGGTTGTGGTAGAGATCCAGCGGTGAACCGAACTGTTCCAGGTTGGTGGCAGCTTCGGCCTTGAGCGGGCTCAGCACAACAATCTTGTCGGCCAGGGTCATCGCTTCCACCTGATCGTGGGTCACGTAGATGATGGTGGAGTTAAGCTCTTTGTGCAGCTTGGCGATCTCGATCCGCATCTTGACCCGCAGCGCGGCATCCAGGTTGGAGAGCGGTTCGTCAAACAGGAACACCTGCGGCTGCTGCACGATGGAGCGACCGATGGCGACACGCTGACGCTGACCACCGGAGAGCGCCTTGGGCTTTCTGTCCAGCAGCGGCTCAAGACCCAGGATCTCGGCGGCGCGCATCACCCGCTTGTGGATGTTCTCCTTGTCCATCTTCTTGAGCTTCAGACCAAAGGCCATGTTCTCGTAGATGTTCATGTGCGGATAAAGGGCGTAGGACTGGAACACCATGCCGACGTTGCGCTCTACCGGCGGCACGTCGTTCATGTAGCGACCGCCGATGGTCAGCTCACCGCTGGTGATGTCTTCCAGACCCGCGATCATCCGCAGCAGGGTGGATTTACCGCAGCCGGACGGGCCGACGAAGACGATGAATTCGCCCTCCTTGATGGAGAGGTTGATGTTGCGCAGGGTGTCCTTGTGAACAGCCGGATCGTAATTTTTGCGAACGTTGTTGAGTACTACTTCAGCCATGACGAGCTCCGCTCTTGAATCTTTGCAAATCGTGATAGCGGGGGGAGTCAGCTCCCCCGGCCATAAACTTAACCTTTCACACCACCAGCAGTCAGACCGCCAACCAACCAGCGCTGTGCCAACAGGAACACCACTGTGATGGGGAAACCGGAGAGCACTGCGGCCGCCGCGAAATCACCCCACAGATAGTTCTGCGGATAGAGGTACTGCTGGGCCCCGACCGCCAGGGTCAGATTGTTCACATCCTGCAGCAGGATGGAGGCCATGGGCACCTCGGTAATGGAACCGATAAAGGCCAGAATAAACACTACCGCCAGGATGGGCACCGACAGAGGCAACAGGATCAGACGGAATGCCTGCCACGGGGTCGCCCCGTCGATGGCCGCCGCCTCCTCCAGGGAGGAGTCGATGGTCTCGAAGTAGCCCTTGATGGTCCAGACGTGGAGGGCGATACCCCCCATGTACGCCAGGATCAGGCCACCGTGGGTGTTGAGACCGAGCCAGGGGATGTAGTCACCAATCTTGTTAAAGAGCGCGTAGATGGCTACCAGTGCCAGCACCGCCGGGAACATCTGGAAAATCAGCATGCCCTGCAGGATGGTGGACTTGCCACGAAAACGCAGGCGGGCAAAGGCGTAAGCACAGGTGGTGGAGAGCGTCACGATCATCAGGGCAGTGATGCCGGCGATCTTGATGGAGTTCCACAACCAGGTCAGCACCGGGAACGGCGGCGGCGTGATGCTGCCATCGGCGTTGGTGATGGACATGCCCAGCGCCAGCTTCCAGTGATCCAGCGTCGGATTGGAGGGGATGATCTCCCCTACCGCGAAGTTACCGTTACGGAACGAGATGGCGATAACCATGATCAACGGGAAGATGATCAGCGCCAGGAAGCCCCACATGACCAGGTGGGTTGCCCACACCCGGTATTTGACTGATTTGGGTTGTACGATTGCCATGTTGAAGCCTCCTTACAGCTGCTTGTCGGCTTTGGACAATTTCAGGTTGAGCAGCGCCAGCGCACCCACTATCAGGAAGATAGCTGTGGCGATGGCACTGGCCAGACCGTAGTCCTGACCACCCGATCCCTGGAACGCAATCCGGTAGGTATAACTCACCAGCAAGTCGGTGGTACCGGCCGGAGTGCTGGCGCCGATGATGTCGGGCGCACCGTTGGTCAACAACTGGATAAGCACGAAGTTGTTGAAGTTGAAGGCGAACGAGGCAATCAACAGCGGTGTCAGCGGCTTCATCAGCAGCGGCACGGTGATCTTGAAGAAGTTCTGTACCGGACCGGCACCATCCATGGCGGACGCTTCATAGAGATCTTCCGGAATGGCTTTGAGCAGGCCCATGCAGAGGATCATCATGTAGGGGTAGCCGAGCCAGGTGTTGACAATCAGGATCATCACCTTGGCCAGGAAGGGGTTGGTATACCAGTCCGGCTTGATGCCAAACGCTGCTTCCAGGAACATGTTGATCTCACCGAAGTTCTGGTTGAACAACCCCTTGAACACCAGGATGGAGATAAACGCCGGGATCGCATAGGGCAGGATCAACATGACCCGATAGAAACCGCGCCCCTTGAGTTCTTCCCACTGCACCAGACAGGCCAGCACCATGCCGATAGCCAGGGTGAAAGCGACGGAGCAGGTTGAGAAGATCACGGTCCAGATGAAGATCTGCAGGAAGGGTGACTGGATGCCCGGATCGGTGACGATGCGCGCGAAGTTCTTCCAACCGACGCTCACCACAAAGCCCGGAGCAATACCCTTGCCGACAAACTGACCCTGTTCGTCGATGTACTGATAGAAGCCGGTCTCGCCATTGGGCAGCATCAGCTCGCCATTCTGGGTATCACGCAGCAGGTTGCTGTCTTTGATCACCACGCCGGACTTGAGCACGGCACCATCCATCAGACGGGTGTAGTGCTGCTTCTGGGCGGCAAACTTGCGCAGGCTGCTCAGGGTCAGGTGGGTACCGCCATCCGGCAGCACCAGATCAAGGTCACTCAGGTGAGTACGATGCTCAACAATGGCGCGGATCGGTGCGGCCTTGCTGGCCGCTTCGCCAGTGAAGGGCTGCAGCTCGACCACTTGCTGGGTGTTCTGCACACGGCCCTCGCGGGACGCCAGCTCACGGGCCTTGTTGGTCATCAGGGAAACAGGTTGGCTGATAAAGGATTGATCATCCTGTGTCAGCAGCAGCTGGAACTGGCCGTTGTCGCCACCCAGCAGGGTAAAATCGAATTCACCGCCCGCCACCTTGTAGGTTTTCTTCAGGTGGTAGTCCCGCGCCTGCTCCACGGAGAGCAAGTTGGACCCCGAATAGTTGGTGAAGGCAATGCCAATGGTGTAGGCAAGAGGGAAGATGATAAACACAACCATGCCCGCAACACCCGGAAAGATGTAGCGATGGGCATAGGTCTTCTTGTTCATGAAGACATACAGACCGACGGAAACCACCACCAGATCCAGCAGCGCGAATACCCACTCGCCACTGGCGTACATCATCACGGCTGCGTAGCCGTTGAGGATGGCAACCAGGGCCGCTATGGTCCACTTAAGCCAGGTGTGCTTATCCTTCGGACCGGCATAGGACTCAACAGAAGGTACTACTTCCATGCCAATTAACCTTTATAACGCCAAGAGAGATTTGAGAGAGTGGGAGGCCATGACGGCCTCCCGGGTAGTGCGTGCTTACTGAACGATACGCTTGGCAGCGGTATCCAGCGCTTCGTCAACACCCTGACGACCGGAGGTCACGTTCTTGAGGGCAGTTTCGAAGGAAGACCAGAAACGGCTCATCTCGGGAACGGATGGCATCGGCTCGCCAGCCTGAGCGTTCAGCATGGTGGCCTTGATGTGCGGATCGGATTCCAGGGTCTTCTGGAAGGATTTCAGCGCAACGGCACCCAGCGGCTTGTCGGCGTTAACCGGCGCCAGACCGGCATCGGTCAGCAGGTAGTTTTCAAGGAACTCGATAGCCAGATCCTTGTTCGGGCTGGCGGCGTTGATGGTGGCACCCAGTACGCCAACGAAGGCTTTGGCCGGCTTGCCGTTCAGGGTCGGTAGCGGCGCTACGCCGTACTTGATGCCGCTCTTGTCCAGGTTGCTCCAGGCCCAGGGACCATTGATCATCATGGCCACTTCGCCCTTGTTGAACTTGGCGTCCATCACACCGTAGTCGATGCCTTTTTCCAGGTGACCGGACTTGATCATCTCGGAGATGTAGCCCACGCCCATCTTGGCACCTGCGTTGTTCACGCCGGTATCTTTGACGTCATAACCGGTAGCGGTTTTCTTGAAGGCGTAACCACCGTTGGCAGCCACCAGCGGATAGCTGAAGTACGGGGTGTCATAAGCCCACATGATGGCGCGCTTGCCGTTTTTCTTCAGAGTCTCGTCAATCTTGGCGATCTCTTCGAAGGTTTTCGGCGGCTCGGGCAGCAGGTCCTTGTTATAAATCAGGCTGACCGCTTCCATGGCAACCGGGTAGCCATAGGTTTTGCCATCAACAGTCATGGCATCCCATGCCAGCTGTTCAAATTTGCCTTTGGTGGCAGCGTTCGGCGTTACCGGAACCAGCAAACCGGCTTTGACCCACTCACCGTAACGGTCGTGAGCCCAGAAGAAGATGTCCGGGCCGTTGCCAGTGGCGGCGGCTTGCTGGAATTTCACTTCAACCTGATCCGGGTGAGCCACAGTAACCTTGATGCCGGTTTCTGCTTCAAACTTCTTACCCACTTCAGCCAGACCGTTGTATCCCTTGTCACCGTTGATCCAGATGGTCAGCTGGCCTTCATCGATGGCAGCAGTAGCAGAGCAAGCGACGCCAAGAGTGGCCAGACCGATCAGGGATGACAGCAATTTCTTTTTCATGAGCCTTTCCTTGTATTAGTTCCGCGCTGTAAGAGCATTGTGTGCGAGATGAATATTATCCCAAGCGGCAAACGGCTCACATGACGCAACTCGCATTTTTGAAATGCAATTACGTATTTCCTTCCAGAAAGTTTTGAAAACATTTTCTTATTTCAGGGGATTACGGCCATTTATCGGCTTAATTCCAGACAACCACAGAATAATAATTACCAAAATGAAATAAAATTTCATGAATGAAAGGGTTTTCACCTCAATGAAAACCCTTTCAGGTGGTTTATTTTGTTTGATTTGTTAACAAAGTACCGCGCCAGTTTCGAGGTCTGCCCGGGCGCGATAAAAAAAGAGACCCCGCCGGGGCGGAGTCTCTTTTTGCGAGAAATGACGAGTTGATCACACTCGGGAGCATGACTACGACTGGCGCAGCAGCTGATCCTTAAGATTGGGCGGCACACCCTTGATGGTCAGGGTGTCGGTCTGAGGGTCGTAAAAGATCCGGCTGTTCAACAGCTTCTGCTCAAAGCTCAGAGTCAGACCGCCGCCGGAGCCAACAAACTTGGTCAAACCACGCAGGGTAGAGCGATCCGCCGGGAAACGCTCTTCCAGCTCATACTCCTGACCAATAAAGCTGTAAAAATCGAGGTCACCGTCACCAGGCAATTCTGCAGACAGCTCCTTGATTTCGATCTCTTCACCGGCGCTCGCCTGTTCGGTGCAATATTTGAAGACCTGCTTTTTATAGTCATTGCGCTCGGTCGGTTCGAGCTGACGACTGTCGCAATAATCTTCGACCGCCTGCAGCAAGCCTTTATTTTGTACCTTGGCATCCATGCCCTCGCGGGCACCCAGCAGATCCATAAAGAAGTCGCCCAGTTTGCGACCAATGCGCCCCTTGCTGAAGGTGATATAGCGGCGCGAATCAGGTTGGGTTTTCCATTCGGTCAAATCAATGCGGGCCACCAGATTGAGTTTGCCGATATCCAGATACTGGATATGGCGTAATTCCAGCGCTTCGCTGACGGTGACGCTCTCCTTGCCCTCCAGCAGGGCAATCAGCAGATAATCGACCCCGACATAATTGTATTTGGCAAACAGCAGCACCCCCTGCTCATCGAGGGCGTGCTCCACCAACTGCTTGACCAGCATCTGGGTCACGATGACCGAGAAGGGAACGAATTCGGTCTGCTCGTCGAGCAGCTGTTCGAGGGCGATACGAAACGCGGGTGAAGGCTGCTTGGGAGCATCGATGCCGTCAGCCAGCTCGGCGACGGCGGCCTCGGGGTCAGCAAAGAAGCCAAAGCCCTTGCCGCCCTTGCCGTTGTAGATCCGATGCAGTTCCGCCATCAGTCCCTGTACCGCCTCATCAGGGGGCAGGGTCTGGCTGCGGGTATCAGCGTGGGGTTGACCATCGCCGCCCTGGCGCAAGGAGTGAAGAATGATCTTGTCGATATCGAGACTCATGTCACAAAGCCATAGTGTTAGCCGAAAGGGTGAAGTATTATAAGGCGCTTTGAACCGAGATGAACTGAAGATTATGCCTATCGTATCAAAGTACAATAACGAGCAATTTGACGCCCTGATGAACGACCTGATCACCGCGCTGGAAAAGCATAAAGCGCCGGTGGATCTCAGCCTTATGGTGCTTGGCAATCTGACCACCAATATCATCAACGGTATGGCACCGGCCCAGCGCCAGGCCATCACTGAAAAGTTTGTCCAGGCCCTGACCGCATCGGTCGATAATCGCCACGACGCACACTGAGTCCCCGACTCTGTTGATTTGACGTTTCTCAACGCAGATGGATCACTATGGTCGAAACCGGTAACCCCTATCGTGATAATGTCTCTCGCCTGATCACCTGGGGGCATTGGTTCTCCTTCTTCAACATTATTCTGGCCATGCTCATCGCCACCCGTTATCTGGGTGCCATCAGCTGGCCATCGACGACGCTTGGCGTGATCTATCTCGTTGTAAGCTGGATTGGCCACTTCTCGTTTCTGAGTTTTGTCACCTACCTGTTGACGATCTTCCCGCTCAGCTTCGTGCTGCCCAAGGAGAAGTCGTTGCGGTTCATCTCGGCCATCATCGCTACCCTGGCGCTGGTGCTGCTGCTGATCGACACCCAGGTATTCCGGCTGTTCAAGTTCCACCTCAACAGTCAGGTATGGCAGTTGCTGCTGGATCAGGCGCAGACCGAAGAGGGCTCAATCTG
The DNA here is from genome assembly GCF_040908295.1 of Aeromonas sp. R4-2. Taxonomy (NCBI): domain Bacteria; kingdom Pseudomonadati; phylum Pseudomonadota; class Gammaproteobacteria; order Aeromonadales; family Aeromonadaceae; genus Aeromonas; species Aeromonas sp. R4-2. The sequence goes on from NZ_JBFODL010000010.1 coordinate 77,625, forward strand.
GAGCATCATCTTCGTTGCCGTGCCCACCATCTTCCTGCTGCAACTGCTGCTGTCGGCCTATGTCTGGCGCAAGATCAACAAGCGCAAGCGCCGCCAGTACGGCAATCAGGTGGGGCTGGCCCTGCTGATCTGCTTTATTCTGACCCACGTGGTCAACAGCTGGGCCGATGCGACCCTCTATCAGCCGATCACCATGCAGAGAGCCAACTTCCCCCTCTCCTACCCCATGACGGCCCGCTCCTTCCTGGCCAAACATGGCTGGCTGGATCTGGATCAGTACGAGAAGCAGGCGGCCTCCCAGGGTGATAACAGCGACAGCCGGATGCACTATCCGCTGCGCCCGCTCAACGTCAACGCCCCCCTGACTCACAACAATCTGCTGATTGTGGTGGTCGACTCATTGCGTTTTGACATGCTCAACAACATCAACATGCCCAATCTGCAGCGCTATGCGGACCAGCATCTGACGTTCCGCAATCACCTGAGTGGCGGCAACGACGACCTGATGGGCATGTTCAGCCTCTTCTACGGGTTGCCCGGTCACTACTACAAAGACATCAGCAGCGACAAGCGTCCGCCGGTGCTGTTCGACGAGATGCTGCGCCAGGATTACCAGTTCGGGCTGTTCGGCGCGATGGAAGATGCCCAGAAGTATCGCAAGAGCATCCTCGCCGGTCTGCGCAAACAGGTGTTTGTCTCAGAGCAGAGTGACGATGGCAAGCTGCTGACCGACTGGCAACAGTGGCTGGAGAAGCGCTCTCCCGAGCGTCCCTGGTTCTCGCTGGTCTATCTCTCGAGCCCCGGCGACTACCAGTTGCCCGCAACCATGAAGGGGCCGTTCCAGCCGGAGCTTGCCAACTTCAATCCGGCGACCGCCTATCGGGCGGAGAACCTGCAAAAACTGGAGAACCGCTACAAGAACTCGGTCTTCTATACCGACCAGTTGCTTGAGCAGATGCTGACCAAATTGCAGTCGCAGGGGATGGACAGCAACACCATCGTCGTCATTACCTCCAACCACGGTCAGGAGTTCAACGACACCCGCAGCAACAGCTGGGGCGCAGGCAGCAACTACTCACCCTATCAGGTGCAGGTACCGCTGGTACTGGCCTGGCCGGGGCGCGGCAGTGACGTTCGGGAACAACCAAGCAGCCATTTCGATCTGGCGCCGACCCTGATGCAGGGGATGCTGGGCGTGCGCAATCCGGCGCGCGATTACAGCATTGGCCGCTCGCTGTTTGATACCAGCCCGCGCAACTGGCTGCTGGCCGGGGATCAGAACGACTTCGCCATCTATGAAGGGGACACCATCACCCACTTCAACAAGCAGGGTGACTTCGAACTGCTGGAGCGCAACAGCTATCGCCCGATCAAGCACGGCACCCCGGATATGGGCGCCATGATCCAGGTGATGAACGAGCTGAACCGCTTCTATCGCAACCAGTGAAGCGCCCGTTGATGGCTTGATACCATAAAAAACGCCCCGAATTCGGGGCGTTTTTCGTTGTATAGCCGTGCCACGTTCACGACTGTTAGCCACCCCACCCTTGCGGGTACTTGTAGCCGACGAAACGCTTGGCTGCATAGGCTTTGAAAGCCGCCGAGTTGTAGGCTTCCGCCACATCTTTGGCAAACGGCTGATCCGCATCTGCGCTTTTCACCACCACCCAGTTGATGAAATCGTAGCTGCGCTCCAGAAACAGTCCTTCACTGAACGGGATACCGCTGGAGGCGGCAAAATTACCGTTGATCACCGAGAAGTCCACATCCTCGCGCGAGCGGGGCAGTTGCGCCGCCTCCAGCAACACCAGCTTGAGATTGTGCGGATTGTTCACCACATCAAACTCGCTCGCCTTGAGCGGGTTTATCCCCTCCTTGAGAGTGAGCCAACCAAGATCCTGCAGCATCAACAGCGCCCGCGCCTGATTGGTGGGATCGTTGGGGATGGCCACCGTGCTCCCCTCTTTCACCTTGTCGAGTGCTGCCAACTTGCCGGAATATAGTCCCATCGGACCGGTTGGCACCTGGGTAATGGGCGCAAGCGACAAGCCGCGATCTTTGGCAAAACTCTCCAGATAGGGTTTGTGCTGGAAGCAGTTCACATCCAGTGATCCGTCAGCCAGAGCAATATTGGGGGTCACATAGTCGGTGAACTCCACCAGCTTGACCTTGTACCCCTTGGCCTCCAGCTGCGGCTTGATGGAGTCGGTCACCATGTCGGCAAAATCCCCCACCGTGGTACCAATCACGATCTCCTGTTTGGCCGGCAAGGACGCATCGGCGGCAACCGCGGAAAAAGAGAGGCTCCCGACCGCCATCGCGGCAATAAAGGTGCTGGCGCCAGCAGTGGCGCGCAAGGAAACAGTCAAAGGAGAAGATAAGAAGGAACGAAACGGCATAGGGACTCCCTGTCAGGTACGCATCAAGCTATGGGACTGCGGCGGGGTGACTCTCATAGATTAGGCCCCTCAAACCGCAGCAATCTAGCCATCCAAACGGCTATTTCAATTACCATAACAGAGCCATCCACCGCCGCCAAGCAATAAACCGCTGGTCCCACCTCATCACCCTTGCTGTCACCCCCGAATGCATAGCTGTATCACATTGGCACACACAACAATGCCACTCACGTTCAAGAGCGCACGAGCTCCCCTCGGGATTGCCCCGAATCGAGATGGCTGCGGCGAAGGAGAGTCGCGAGAGGAGTGAGTTACAGATAAAAAGATCAGTAGTGAGCTGTGAGAACCATTCTCAATAGAACACATAACCAGTGTCATTGGAATACCTACCACAAACTGAATCGGATTTCTTTGAACCTCATTACGTTTTTTGAAAATGGCTCTTTTTGAACCCCTGTCACCCGTGTATAGATTTCCGTCGCACTCAGGATGAGTGCGATCCAAGATGGAGTTAAAAAAATAATGAAGCAAACATCGTTAGCACTGGCGATCACAGCACTGCTGTCGACCCTGCCCAGTGCGCTCGTTCAGGCAAATGAAGGTTGTGCGCCGCTCACCGGCAAGGAGAGCGGCATGGATATCGGACGCAGCAGCACCGAGCGCTGCCTGCCAGGTGCCAATCCCCTGCAGGATCAGCAGTGGTATCTGCTCAACAGCGGCCAGGATGGATTCAGCGCCCGTGGCGGCATAGCGGGCAATGATCTCAACCTCTGGTGGGCTCATCGCACCGGCGTGCTGGGCCAGGGAGTCAATGTGGCCGTGGTGGATGATGGTCTGGCCATCGCCCACCCGGATCTGGCGGAGAATGTGCGTCCGGGTTCGAAAAACGTGGTGACCGGCAGCGATGACCCGACACCGACCGATCCGGATACGGCCCACGGCACTTCGGTCTCCGGCATTATTGCGGCGGTAGACAACGTCATCGGTACCAAGGGGATTGCCCCGCGAGCCCAGCTGCAGGGGTTCAACCTGCTGGATGACAACAGCCAGCAGTTGCAGAAGGATTGGCTCTACGCCCTTGGCGACAGCGATGCCAGTCGCGACAACCGGGTGTTCAACCAGAGCTACGGCATGAGTGTGGTGGATCCCCGCTCTGCCAACTCTCTGGATCAATCCCAGCTTGATCGCCTGTTTGAACAACAGACCCTCAAGGCGCAGGGCGCGGCCTATATCAAAGCCGCCGGCAACGGCTTCAACAAGATAGCGGCGGGCGGCTATGTGCTCAACCGCACCGGCAATGGCCCCAAATTACCGTTTGAAAACAGCAACCTCGATCCCTCCAACAGCAACTTCTGGAACCTGGTGGTGAGCGCGCTCAACGCCGATGGCGTCAGGTCTTCCTACTCCAGCGTCGGCAGCAACATCTTCCTGAGCGCGACCGGCGGCGAGTACGGTACCGACTCTCCGGCGATGGTGACCACGGATCTGCCCGGCTGCGACATGGGTTACAACCGCACCGACGATCCCAGCACCAACCGGCTGCACGGCAACCCGCAACTGGATGCCAGCTGTGACTACAACGGTGTGATGAACGGCACCTCCTCCGCCACCCCCAGCACCTCCGGCGCCATGGCGCTGCTGATGTCCGCCTACCCGGATCTGTCGGTACGTGACCTGCGGGATCTGCTGGCGCGCAGCGCAACCCGGGTCGATGCCAAACATCAGCCCGTGATGGTCAGCTACACCAGCAGCACCGGCAAGGTGCGCGATGTAAAAGGGCTGGAAGGGTGGGAGCGCAATGCAGCCGGCATGTGGTTCAGCCCGACTTACGGTTTTGGTCTGATCGACGTCAACAAGGCCCTTGAGCTGGCAGCCAATCACCAGCCCCTCCCCCCGCTGGTGCAACTGCCGTGGCAGAAGATCAATGTCACCGGCAGTGCCGCCGCCATTGCGGATGTGGGCAACAGCCCGACCAGCTCGACAACCCGCATCGCGACACCATTGACGGTGGAAGCGGTTCAGGTGATGGTGAGTCTGGATCATCAGCGCCTGCCCGATCTGTTGATCGAACTGGTCTCCCCCGCCGGCACCCGCAGCATCCTGCTGAGCCCCTTCAACAGCCTGGTCGGCCAATCTCTCGACCAGCAGCAGCTGGGCTTTGTACGAACCAAGGGATTGCGTGACATGCGGATGCTATCCAACAAGTTCTACGGCGAATCGGCGCAAGGCACATGGCGACTGGAAGTGACCGACGTTGCCAACGGTACCCGTCAGGTCTCTCTGCTCAATCGCGAGACCCGTGAGCGTACCACCCTGACCGAGCGCAACAATCGCCAACCGGGCAAGCTGATCTCATGGTCCCTGCGGGTCCTGGGTCACGATGCCAACCGCAGCTAACACGCTAGGAGTATTACCATGAACAAACCTGTTACCTTGCTTCTGGCAACCCTGCTGGCCCCCCTCTCGGGACAGCTCTGCGCCCAGGAGTCCGTCACCATGGATGGCAAGCAGTACAGCACCATAGAGGTGAACGGCCAGACTTACCTCATTCCCGACAACGGCAGCAAGAAGCGGGTCGCCCGCAGCCTTGACAGCAAGGTCCCGCAACAGACCCTGCGCCGCGGTGACGTGTTGATGCAAGGGGCCGCCAGCCCCGAGCTGACTGTAAGCGGCACCCTGCTGGTGGAAGCTGACGATACCAGCGCCAAGGCGCTGGCGACTCGCCACGGCCTGAACTTCAAGCAGAGCAGTGGTGGTATCGCCCTGCTGGAGGCCAAACCGGGCACCGATCTCAATGCCATCGCCACCAAGCTCAAGAGCGAAGGGGTGAATGTGCAGATCGAGCTGTCGGGGGCCGAACAGCAGCCGAAATAGGTCGCGACACACAGATAACAAAGGGGGCCATCATGGCCCCCTTTCTGCTGCTCATTTTGACAGTGACTTACTTGGCGCCATGCTGCTCCGCCAGATAGAGCCAGGTATCGACCACGGTATCGGGGTTGAGCGACACCGAGTCGATCCCCTGCTCCACCAGCCAGGCGGCGAAGTCCGGGTGATCGGATGGGCCCTGACCGCAGATCCCCACGTACTTGCCCGCCTTGCGCGCTGCCAGGATCGCCATCGCCAGCAGCGCCTTGACCGCCTCGTTGCGCTCGTCGAACAGGTGGGCAATGAGCCCGGAATCCCGATCCAGCCCAAGGGTGAGCTGGGTCATGTCGTTGGAGCCGATGGAGAAGCCGTCAACGTGCTCGAGGAACTTGTCTGCCAACAGGGCGTTGCTCGGGATCTCGCACATCATAATCACCTTGAGCCCCCGCTCGCCGCGGCGCAGACCGTTCTCGGCCAGGATGTCGATCACCTGCTCCGCCTCGCCCACGGTGCGCACGAAGGGGATCATCACCTCGACGTTGGTCAGCCCCATCACATCGCGCACCCGCTTGATCGCCTCGCACTCAAGGGCAAAGCAGGGGCGGAAGCTGTCGGCGATGTAGCGGGATGCGCCACGAAAACCGATCATCGGGTTCTCCTCGTGGGGCTCGTAGCCACGACCGCCCACCAGATTGGCGTACTCGTTGGACTTGAAGTCCGACATCCGCACGATCACCCGCTCCGGCCAGAAGGCGGCCCCCAGAGTGGCGATCCCCTCGGTCAGCTTGGCCACATAGAACTCCCGCGGGCTGTCGTAGCCGGCGATCATCTTGGCGATGGTGGCCTTGAGCTCTGGCGTTTGCTGGTCAAACTCCAGCAAGGCCTTGGGGTGCACGCCGATCATCCGGTTGATGATGAACTCAAGGCGCGCCAGCCCTACGCCTGCATTAGGCAACTGGGCAAAGTCGAAAGCGCGGTCCGGGTTGCCGACGTTCATCATGATCTTGATGGGCAGGCGCGGCATATTGCCCACCTCGGTCACCGCCACGTCGAAGTCCAGCTCGCCGTCATAGATAAAACCGGTATCCCCTTCCGCGCAGGAGACGGTGATCCGCTGGCCCGGCTGAATATGATCGGTAGCGTTGCCACAGCCCACCACTGCCGGAATGCCCAGCTCACGGGCGATAATGGCGGCGTGACAGGTGCGGCCACCCCGGTTGGTGACGATGGCGGAGGCCCGCTTCATGATGGGCTCCCAGTCCGGGTCGGTCATGTCTGTCACCAGCACATCGCCGGGCTGCACTTCGTCCATCTGGCTGATGGAAGAGATGACCCGCGCCGGACCCGCGCCAATCTTGTGACCGATGGCACGCCCCTCGATCAGCACCTTGCCCGCTTGCTTGAGGGCAAAACGCTCGAGGGTGTTGGCCTCCTGACGGCTGCGCACGGTTTCCGGGCGGGCCTGCACGATGTAGAGTTGGCCATCCTGACCATCCTTGGCCCACTCGATGTCCATCGGGCGGCCATAGTGCTGCTCGATGATGAGGGCCTGTTTCGCCAGCGCCATCACCTCCTCATCTGTGATGCAGAAGCGGCTGCGCTCGGCCTCATTGGTGTCGACAATCTTCACCTGACGGCCGTGACCGGCATCGTCCGAGTAGGTCATCTTGATAAGCTTGGAGCCGAGGGTCTTTCGTACCACCGCCGGGCGGCCCCCCTTGAGGGTCGGCTTGTGCACATAGAACTCGTCGGGGTTGACCGCCCCCTGCACCACCATCTCACCCAGACCATGGGCGCCGGTGATAAAGACCACGTCGTTGAAACCGGACTCGGTATCCAGGGTAAACATGACGCCGGAGGCGGCGAGATCCGAGCGCACCATCCGCTGCACCCCGGCCGAGAGGGCAACACCCTTGTGGTCATAGCCCTGATGCACCCGATAGGAGATGGCGCGATCGTTGAACAGGGAAGCAAACACATGCTTGACCGCCGTCATGACGGCATCGATGCCACGTACGTTGAGGAAGGTCTCCTGCTGACCGGCAAAGGAGGCGTCCGGCATATCCTCGGCGGTGGCGGAGGAGCGCACCGCAAACGAGGCCTCGACACCGGCACTCAACTTTTCATAGGCAACCCGGATCGCCTGCTCCAGCTCGGGCTGGAACGGGGCGTCGATCACCCAGTCGCGGATCTGCTGACCGGCCCGGTTGAGAGCGGCGATATCGTCCACGTCCAGATTGTCGAGCAGATGGTGGATCTTGCCGTTGAGGCCGCTTGACTCCAGAAACTCGTTAAACGCAAAGGCGGTGGTAGCAAAGCCCCCCGGCACGGATACGCCGGCGCCAGAGAGGTTGCTGATCATCTCGCCAAGGGATGCGTTCTTGCCGCCAACTCGTTCTACGTCCTGCATTCCGAGTTGTTCGTACCAGAGCACGTACTGTTGCACTTGGATGTCTCCAGGTTGGTGGGCACCGATGCCATAGCACCTCGTGCGCCCGATTTAATCGATGAGGTTATGGGTAAGTCAGGTGCGTTATTGTCTATTTCTTCTGTTGCCAACGACCATGAAAACGTTTTCTATTGGTTTTCAAAAAAATCCCCGAGCAAGCGTTGGGGATGGTCGAATGACCGGAACATTCTACAATGGCGACACAAAAAGATAACGATTCAGGTTTGCAAGCCACTTCACAACTTGGGCACAGCAGACCGGTTGACAAAACTGGTATGGTTTCGGGAGATACTTCTCACCCCTTACCCCATGCGACCCCACCCGCGGTATCACAGGAGCCCTACGTGCACACCGTATTTTATGTTTCAGACGGCACCGCCATCACCGCCGAAGTGTTCGGCCACGCAGTACTGAGCCAGTTTCCGCTGGCCTTCGAGCAGATCACTATCCCCTTTGTGGAGACACTGGAGAAAGCCCGTCAGGTACGGATGCGGATCGACGAGCAGTTTCGCCAGACCGGGGTGCGCCCCATCCTGTTTCACACCATCGTCGACCCGCTGGTACGGGAAGAGGTACTGAAATCGGAGGCGTGCGGCCACGACTTTCTCAATACCTTCGTCAGCCCGCTGGAGCAGGAGCTGGGGGTAAAAGCCGAGCCCCGTCTCCACCGCACCCACGGCATGGAGAACCGCAAGCTCTATGACGATCGCATCGAGGCGGTTAACTTTGCGCTGGCCAACGACGATGGCATCACCACCAAAGAGTACGATGAGGCGGACATCATCCTGATCGGGGTCTCCCGCTGCGGCAAGACCCCCACCAGCCTCTATCTGGCGCTGCAGTTCGGCATTCGCGCCGCCAACTACCCCTTTATCGAGCAGGACATGGGGATGCTGGAGCTACCCGCCCCCCTCAAGGCCAACCGTCACAAGCTGTTTGGCCTCACCATAGCGCCGCAGCGGCTGCACGAGATCCGCAACCAGCGCCGTGCCAACAGCCGCTACTCCTCCATCGAACAGTGCGAGCAGGAGCTGGCCTGCGTGGAGAGGCTGTTTCGCCAGGAGGCGATCCGCTTCCTCGATACCAGCTCCCACTCGGTGGAGGAGATCAGCGCCAAGGTCCTCGAGGCAACCGGTCTGCGCCGCCAGCTCTGTTAAGCTAGCTTGACAGCTATCGACATCAACAAAAGATAAAAATTACAGTGTCTCGGCGAAAGTCAGCTGTTGTTAACTGCAATTCACATAGATGACAGTGAAAAGCATGGATAAAAAAGGGATAAACACCACAAATGCTTATCCCTCTTCTTGTCGACCTTGGCGTTGTGCCCTTGTCACCTGCTGCCAGTTAGCCGCTATTCGATTCCGTTCTGCTGCGCTCGGCAAACAGCCAGCGTTAACTAACGATTGAGCTCAGGGTTGTTCATCAACCGGGCATAAAAGGCCAGCAAACCGTGGCGCAGGCGAACCCGCTCCGCCAGCCAGCCGCCAACGAGCGCCCCTGTTACCCCACCAACCAGCAACAGCGACTGCCAGTAGTGCAGCAACTCCTGGTCACCGAGTAACAGCCAACCCAGCAACATAATCGCGGCCACCAGCAACAACAGCGGACTGGCAGCAATCCCTAACCAGAGCGCCACCAGCACACCCCGGGCAACCCCTTGTTGCAGCACGCTTTCGCGCTCTCTGTACTCCAACTCCCTGCACTCTTCCCTGTACTCTTGCTTGTTTGGCATCATTTGCATCCATTTGTGGCTTGGCACCACAAAAGCACACCAACAAGACAAAATGTCAACAAAACAGAATTCGATTGCACAAACATCAACCAAAAACTACCAATAAGCCTCTTCAAATCATGAAAAAGCTGCCTTTGGTACAAAATACGGCCATTAGAGATGGAAAATAGGTGCATTCATGGCGGATTATCACTATTCTGCTTCAGTTGCCAGCCAACACTAAAAATTGAAAACGGCATGGTGTAACGAAATAAATACAGATTTCGTCAGGTTTTGGCTACGCACTGCGGCCTGCTCAGGATGAGCCCAACACCGACCAGAGACAACAGAGACGTAAGGACAGACCCATGGATTTGAAACAAGACGGTGAGGAGCTGAAGCGCGGCCTTAAAAACCGCCACATTCAGTTGATTGCTTTGGGCGGCGCCATCGGCACCGGCCTCTTTCTGGGCATTGCCCAAACCATCAAGATGGCAGGCCCCTCAGTCCTTCTGGGTTATGCCATCGGCGGCTTTATCGCCTTCCTGATCATGCGCCAGCTCGGTGAAATGGTGGTGGAAGAGCCGGTAGCCGGCTCCTTCAGCCACTTTGCCTACAAATACTGGGGTGAGTTTGCCGGTTTTGCGTCCGGCTGGAACTACTGGGTGCTCTACGTGCTGGTGAGCATGGCCGAGCTGACCGCGGTGGGCATCTATGTCCAGTACTGGTGGCCCGAGATCCCGACCTGGATGTCGGCAGCCTTCTTCTTCGTGCTGATCAACGCCATCAACCTCTCCAACGTCAAAGCGTTTGGCGAAATGGAGTTCTGGTTTGCCATCATCAAGGTGGTTGCCATCATCGGCATGATTGGCTTTGGCGGCTATCTGCTCCTCTCCGGTGCCGGCGGCCCCGAGGCAAGCGTCACCAACCTGTGGGCCCAAGGCGGCTTCTTCCCCAACGGCATCAGCGGTCTGGTGATGGCGATGGCGGTGATCATGTTCTCCTTCGGCGGTCTCGAGTTGGTGGGCATTACCGCCGCGGAAGCGGACAACCCCGAGAAGAGCATTCCCAAGGCAACCAATCAGGTGATCTACCGCATCCTCATCTTCTACATCGGCGCTCTGGCTATCCTGATGTCCCTCTACCCCTGGGGTAAAGTGGTGGAAGGCGGCAGCCCGTTCGTGATGATTTTCCACGCACTGGACAGCAATCTGGTCGCCACCGTACTCAACATCGTGGTGCTGACGGCGGCACTGTCGGTCTACAACAGCTGCGTCTACTGCAACAGCCGGATGCTGTTCGGTCTGGCCAAACAGGGCAACGGCCCGAAAGCCCTGCTCAAGACCAACAAGAGCGGCGTGCCGCTGGTTGCCCTCTCAGTCTCGGCCATCGCCACCCTGCTCTGCGTGCTGATCAACTACCTGATGCCGGGCAAAGCCTTCGGTCTACTGATGGCGCTGGTGGTCTCCGCACTGGTGATCAACTGGGCGATGATCAGCCTCGCGCACCTCAAGTTCCGCAAGGCCAAGGTCGCAGAGGGCGTCCAGCCCAAGTTCAAGGCGTTCTGGTATCCCTTCGGCAACTATCTCTGCCTCGCGTTCATGGCCGGTATTCTGGTGATCATGTATATGACCCCCGATTTCCGCATCTCGGTCGAACTGATCCCCGCCTGGCTGGTGGTACTGGGCATTGGCTTTGTCATCAAGCGCAAAGGACAGGCCCAAAGCAAGGTTGCAGCCAATCTGGGTTAATACCCGCAGCTGAGAAAAACAATGCAAAACGCCGATCGGATGATCGGCGTTTTTTTATTGCGAGCAGCACGACTAGCAGCCGTAGCCCTCAGGAAGGCAGCCCTTGCCTTTGATCTTGCCGATGCTCCGGGCTGTTGACGCAACACTCATCGCGGAAAAAGGCGATGATCTCCTCCAACACCGCGTATTGAGAGACGCAAAGCAGGGTGCGACTCTCCCGGTTTTGCTTCACCAGCCCCACCGAGACCAGCGCCGCGATATGGTGGCTAAGGGTGGAAGCGGGGATCGCCAGCTGCTTTTGCAGCTCACCCACCGGCAGCCCCTGCTCTCCCGCCTTGACCAGATGCTTGAAGATAAACAGCCGGGTCGGATGACCCAGCTCTTTCAATGCCTTGGCGACCTCTTCCAGTTGCATCTTTGCGCTCTCCACAAATGTGATATTTCGATAATACCAGAAATATCTTGACCGGCCATTCATTTCGATTATTTTGGAAATATAGAAACCAAGTGAGGATACGACAATGAATGAGTGGTTAACCATGCTGACCGATGCAGCCCAGATGTTCCTGTTTCTGGTTGTCGAGCTGTCGGTTCTGTTTCTGGTCATTAGCGCCGGGGTCAGCCTGATCCGTCAGAAGATCCCCGACGAGAAGATCCAGCGGATGCTGGGGGCGAGACATGGCAAGGGCTATCTGCTCTCGGCCCTGCTCGGTGCCGTCACCCCCTTTTGCAGTTGTTCCACCATCCCCATGCTGAGAGGGCTGCTCTCGGCCAAGGCTGGCTTTGGCCCCACCCTCACCTTCCTGTTTATCTCGCCACTGCTGAACCCCATCATCGTCGGCTTGATGTGGGCCACCTTTGGCTGGAAAGTGACCCTGCTCTACGCCGTGATCGCTGCCAGCGTCTCCATCATGGCGAGCATGCTGCTCGACAGGCTCGGGTTCGAGCGCCATGTCATCGACCCCAAAGAGGCCACCCCCTCTTGCGGTAGCGACTGTAGCCCGGCGACCCGCGCCACAACTCAAACAAATTGCAGTGACAACCAACGCAGTGCCATTCGCGCAATCAAACCCCTCAACGGGCCAGCGTGCTGCCCGGCTCCGCAACCAGAGATGGCAGAACAGGCTACCCTCCCCTGCTGCGGCGATGGCACGGCTGCCCTGACCAGAGCGCCACTGCTCCCCACCGCCTGGGTCCAGGCTCGCATCGATGCCTGGCAGCAGTTCAAAACGGTATTGCCCTTCCTGCTGCTGGGGGTGCTCATCGGCTCGTTTATTTACGGTTTTATTCCGGCCGAGTGGATCGCCGCCCATGCTGGTACCGACAACCCGCTGGCCATTCCATTCAGCGCCATCGTCGGGATCCCGCTCTACATCCGTGCCGAGGCCGTGATCCCGCTGGCGTCGGTACTACTGGGCAAAGGGATGGGAATGGGCGCCGTCATGGCGCTGATCATCGGCAGTGCCGGCGCCAGCCTGACCGAGGTGATCCTGCTCAAATCCATGTTCAGAACCCCGATGATTGCGGCCTTCCTTACCGTGATCCTCGGCATGGCGATACTGATGGGCTACCTGATACAACTGCTGTTTTAAGTCGCCCATCATTAAACAGACAGGGTGTTAAGCCAGCAGAGTGTGAAACCATCAGGCTTCCCATAGACAAACGCCGATCAACTGATCGGCGTTTGTCTATTCCGTACGGCAATCTGCAACCGGCGTTACAGATATTGCCCGACGATGGGGAGCAGATCCTCGACGTCACGGGCGATATGGTCGGGTTGGTGTTCCCAGCGCTCCGGGGTCGCGCGGCTATAGGCGACAGCCACCGATATCACACGGCTCTGCTCGCCAAGCGCCGCTTGCAAATGACGGGCAAACTGCACATCCGCTTCATGGTCACCGATATAGATCAGCGACTGGCACCTGGCTGGGCCGAAGATAGACTCCAGACATTTGAGGCCACCGTAAGGATGGGGTTTTTGCTGCTGTCCGGGCACGTCATCATAGCCGACCACAGCCTTGAACAGGCTGTTCACGCCATGCTGCTCCAGAACCCGGCGAATATTCTTTTGGGAGTTCTGCGAACAAATTCCGTGGGGAATGGCAGAGAAATGGTCAATCACCGCCTCCAGCCCCGCAAAAAACCGCACCTCGGTCCGGTTCATCTCCTGATGCTTGGCCCACAGACTGCCAGCCAGCACCATCTCGTCCCGCGACAAACCGTAGTAATCCATATAGAGCGCCTGCCAGTTCTTGGCGGCGTGATTGGCATGGTGATATTCCGCTTCGCTGCGCAGATAGCGCGGCAGATGTTCTCCGGTCAGATGGGGGGCGACCTCAGCCAGGATCTGCTTGGTGATATCGATATTCTTCGGCACCGAATTGACCAGAGTACCGTCATAATCCCATAAAATCGCATCCAACTTCATTGCGTTACCTGTCTCGCTTCACAGCCATAAGTCACGCCATGTTACTTGGCTTGCCTCCCCTCGCCAAACCGCGCTGTAAAAATGTGAGACCCATCCCGTCCCCACGCAGTAGCACAAGAGTTAATGTGCAACAACACAATAAATGAACATCCTCTGCCATACTCAGACGAAGTATTCCGTTACGCCGAAACCGGAGTCTGATCATGGTAACCAGCTCGCTTCACACCACAGATACCGAGGTTGAATTTGCCGACGATATCCAGTTGGTATCGACGACCGATCTCAAAGGGGACATCACCTACGCCAATCCGGCGTTTTGTCAGGTGGCAGGCTATCGCCTGGAAGAGATGTTGGGGCAGCATCACAATCTGGTGCGCCACCCCGACATGCCCAAGGCAGCGTTTGCCGATCTCTGGGCCCACCTGCAGGCGGGTAAACCATGGCGAGGGATGGTAAAAAACCGCTGCAAAGATGGTCGCTATTATTGGGTTGATGCCTATGTCACCCCGATTTATGAAGATGGCAAGATGGTGGGTTACCAATCCGTCCGCTGCCGCCCCGCCGCAGAGCACAAAGCGCGTGCCAGCCAGATGTACAAAACCCTTAAAGCCCGTGAAACCGGCTCTGCCATTCACATGGGCCTGCGTCAACTCACGCCGGCCATGATGACCATCCCCCTGCTGCTCGTCAGCGTGATCAGCGCGCTCTGGCTGATCTCACCGCTGCAGGCGCTCTGGGTAATCATACCCCTCTTCGCAACAATCTGGTTCAATCGCCACCCTCTCTTCCTAACGCCGCGATTCTTGCAGCAGCTCGAGCAGGATTACGACAGCATCAGCCGCCTTATCTTCTCGGGGGATGCCCCCCACAGCATCGCCGATTTCCATATCAAACTCGGGCAAGCGAAGATCCGTACCGTACTCGGCCGGGTGGATGACACCACGGCTTCGCTCAATGCCATGGCCAATGACCTGCGCGGCTCCGCCTCGCTGGCCAGCCAGGATATCTCTTCGCAAGACACGCAGATCCAGCAGATTGCCACCGCCGTCACCCAGATGGCTTCGGCCGCCGAGGAGATCAACCGCAATATTCAAGACAGCAACAGCCAGATTGAAGAGGCCCGTAGCCACTGCATCACCACCAGCACCCAGCTTTCGGAAGCAGGAGCAGAGATGTCGGCGCTTGCTACTCAAGCGGAGCAAGCCTTTCAGTCAGCCGTCGAACTGGCGAGCGAATCCGAGCGGATCGGCACCATCATGAGCGAAATTCGCGGCATTGCAGATCAAACCAACCTGCTGGCGCTCAATGCCTCCATCGAAGCCGCACGGGCAGGCGATCAGGGGCGCGGCTTTGCAGTGGTGGCGGACGAGGTTCGCAGCCTGTCGACCAGAACCCATAAGGCGACAGAGCAGATCCAGAACAGCATTGGCCATATCCAGCAAACCCTGGGGGGATGGAAAGAGATGATGCATCTCAATGTGACCAGAACCAACGCCTGCCTCGCCACCACCCGGGCAAGCACCGGCAACCTGAATCAGGTTGTGGTCGAGATAGACAAGGTCTCTGATTTTTCCAACCAGATCACCGCCGCGGCCACCGAGCAACAAGCGGTCATCGAGGAGATCAGTCGCAATATCAACCAGATATCCTCGCTCTCTCACGATAACAGTCTCAAAATCGATCAGGTGAGTGAAACCAGTGCCAACTTGCAGAGCAAAGCGAGCCAGCTCAAGGACTTAAGCCGGACATTCGGATAGCAGCATGCAGATAAAGTCCATGTAAACGAAGGGCCACCCGTCTGGGTGGCCCTGTTGTTTATAAGGCTTAACTGTAGCTCCTAAACGCCACTTACTTGGCGTAATCCTCGGTCGGGATACAGGCACAGAACAGGTTGCGATCGCCGTAGACGTCGTCGATACGGTTCACTGACGGCCACAACTTGGCGGCGCGCACGGCGTCGGACGGGAAGACAGCCTCGGCGCGGCTGTAGCCACGGGACCACTCTGCATCCATCACGTCATCCTGCGTGTGCGGCGCATGGACCAGCGGGTTGTCGGCGAGGCTCCACTGCCCCTCCTGCACCTTGGCAATCTCGGCGCGGATAGAAGTCATCGCCTCGACGAAGCGATCCAGTTCGCGCTTGGATTCCGACTCGGTCGGCTCGACCATCAGGGTGCCCGCTACCGGGAAGCTCATGGTCGGCGCGTGGAAGCCGTAGTCCATCAGCCGCTTGGCCACGTCCATCTCGCTGATGCCGGAAGCCTCCTTGAGCGGACGGATATCCAGAATGCACTCGTGAGCGACCCGACCGTTGCGCCCGGAATAGAGCACCGGGAAGGATTCACCCAGTTTCTTGGCCAGATAGTTGGCATTGAGGATGGCCACCTGAGTGGATCTCTTCAGTCCTTCGTCACCCAGCATGGCGATGTACATCCAGCTGATGGGCAGGATGCTGGCCGAACCGAACGGTGCAGCCGACACGGCGCCGTTGTTGCGGCTCTCCTTGTCGGTCTTGACTACGGCGTGACCGGCCACGAACGGTGCCAGATGTTTCTTCACGCCGATGGGGCCCATGCCCGGGCCGCCACCGCCATGAGGAATGGCGAAGGTCTTGTGCAGGTTGAGGTGAGAGACGTCCGCCCCGATAAAGCCCGGCGCCGTCAACCCGACTTGCGCGTTCATGTTGGCGCCGTCGAGGTAGACCTGACCACCGTGCTGGTGAACGATGTCGCACACCTCCTTGATGGTCTCCTCATACACCCCGTGGGTGGAGGGGTAGGTCACCATCAGGCAGGAGAGTTGCTCCCCCGCCTCGGCCGCCTTGGCGCGCAGATCGTCCAGATCCACGTTGCCCGACTTGTCACAGGCGGTGACGATCACCTTGAGCCCCGCCATCTGGGCAGAGGCCGGGTTGGTGCCGTGGGCAGAGGCCGGAATGAGGCAGATGTCGCGATGCCCCTCACCGCGGGACTCATGGTACTTCTTGATGGCCAAGAGACCAGCGTACTCGCCCTGAGCACCGGAGTTGGGCTGCATGCAAACCGCATCGTAACCGGTCACTTTCACCAGCCAGTTTTCGAGGTCGGCCAGCAGCAGCTGATAGCCCTTGGCCTGCGCCAGCGGAGCAAACGGGTGCAACTTGCCGAACTCGGGCCAGGTCACCGGGATCATCTCGGCGGTGGCGTTGAGCTTCATGGTGCAGGAGCCGAGCGAAATCATGGCGTAGTTGAGCGCCAGATCTTTCGCTTCGAGGCGATGGATATAACGCAGCATCTCGGTTTCGGAGTGGTACTTGTTGAACACCTCGTGGGTCAGCACGGCATCGGTGCGCAGCAGATCCTGCGGGATGGCATGATGAGCCTGAGCCGCCTTGTCGAGGGCCTCGATATCGAGCCCGTGACCTTGACCGAGGAAGACTTCGAACAGCTCGGCCACATCAGCGCGGGTGGTGGTTTCAGAGAGGGACACCCCTACCGAGCCATCCAGATCGGCGCGCAGGTTGATGCCCAGCCCCTCGGCTTTGGCAATCAGCGCCGCCTTGTCAGCAGTTTGCACGGTCAGGGTATCGAACCAGCTGGCATGCTTGAGGGCCACCCCCTTGGCCTTGAGGCCAAGCGCCAGAATGGTAGTGAGACGGTGCACGCGGGAGGCGATGGTTTTCAGTCCCACCGGGCCGTGATAGACGGCGTAGAAGCTTGCCATGTTGGCCAGCAGCACCTGAGCGGTACAGATGTTGGAGTTGGCCTTCTCGCGGCGGATATGCTGCTCGCGGGTCTGCATCGCCATACGCAGCGCGGCCTTGCCGCGGGCATCCTTGGAGACACCAATGATACGGCCCGGCATGGAGCGCTTGTAGGCATCGCGGGTGGCGAAGAAGGCGGCGTGGGGGCCACCGTAACCCATGGGCACACCAAAGCGCTGGGCGGAGCCCAACACCACATCGGCGCCCAGCTCGCCCGGGGATTTGAGCAGCAGCAGGGAGAGCAGGTCGGCGCTGACGCAGGCCAGCCCTTTCTGGGCCTGTACCGCGGCAATCAGGGCGCGCAGATCTTTCACCTCACCTGTGGTGGTGGGGTACTGGAACAGGGCACCGAACACCTCTTCGCTCACCGCGTCGCTCGCGGCGCCAACCGCCACGTCGAAACCAAAGTGAACCGCGCGCTCCTTAACCACGTCGATCACCTGCGGGTGCACGTCATCGGCCACGAAGAAGAGGTTGGATTTGGACTTGGCCATCCGCTTGGCCAGCGCCATCGCCTCGGCGGCGGCGGTCGCTTCATCCAGCAGGGAGGCACTCGCCAGATCCATGCCGGTCAGATCCAGCGTCAGCTGCTGGAAGTTGAGCAGGGCTTCGAGACGGCCCTGTGCCAGCTCGGGCTGGTAGGGGGTGTAGGCGGTATACCAACCCGGATTTTCCAGCACGTTACGCAAAATGACGTGGGGCACATGGGTATCGTGATAACCCATGCCGATATAGCTCTTGGCAATCTTGTTCTGAGCGGCATAGCCCTTGAGCTTTGCCAGCGCCTCCACTTCGGTCATGCCGGCACCGATCCCCAGCGGACCCGGCAGGCGAATGGCGGCGGGCACGGTCTGTTCAATCAAATCGTCCAGGCTTTCGGCCCCAACGGTCGCCAGCAGCTGGCGCAGCTCTTCCTCGCCCGGGCCGATATGGCGGCGGACAAAATCGGTTTTTTGCTCGAGTTCAAACAGTGACTGGGTCATTTCCCTATTTCCTGATAAATAAGTCCTGGCATGACATCCTGATAACCAAGACCTGATGTTCCTGATCGTCGGCTGATACCGACTCCACTCATGTTCTGGGTCCCGCAGACAGGGCGCGGCACCGGATGCTGCGGCAGCATCGAGAGGGGATCGCCTTGTTGCGAACCGGCCTGTTTGCCCCTAGGCTCCCAGGCTGGCAAACGGCAGGCGCGGACGACTTCACCCTTCCACCGGCCGGTGCTTGCCCGGCTGGCTGTCATACAAAGGGGCCCTGCTGTGTTGGCAGGGCCCGGGGGCATTACTCTTCGTCCACCACGTTCTGGTAGCCTTCGGCATCCAGCAGGTTGGCCAGCTCGCTCTCGTCATCGAGCTTGATGCGGAACAGCCAGCCAGCGCTGTAGGGGTCGGAGTTGACCAGCTCGGGGCTCCCTTCCAGCTCTTCGTTAACGGCAATGATCTCGCCGCTCACCGGGCTGTAGATGTCGGAGGCCGCCTTGACCGACTCGGCCACGGCGCAGTCGTCACCGGCACTGACCTGCTTGCCCACTTCCGGCAGCTCGACAAACACCATGTCACCCAGCAGCTCCTGGGCGTGCTCGGTGATACCGACCACGGCCTCGCCGTTGGCTTCAACACGGATCCACTCGTGGGAAGTGGCATATTTCAGTTCGCTCGGGATATGGCTCATTTGTGCTTCCTTTGATCTTTGAGTCGCGTTTAAAAACGAATATGAAAAGGGATGGGGGAGGCACTGCCCTCCCCCAAGACGGTATTAAACCAGCTTCTGGCCGTTACGGACGAAAGCGGGCTTGGTGACCTTCACGGTGACCAGCTTCTTGCGGATCTCCACCTCGGCCAGCTCACCGATATCGCGGGGCACCCGCGCCAGGGCAATACTGTAGCCCAGGGTGGGGGAGAAAGAGCCGGAGGTGATCACACCTTCCCGCTTCTCACCGTTTGCCGCGGTGAAGGTAACGGGCATACCGGCACGCAGCACCCCTTTCTCTTCCATCACCAGACCCACCAGCTTGGGCTGGTTGCCCGCCGCTTTCTGCGCTTCCAGCACGTCACGGCCGATGAAATTGCGATCGCTCGGCTCCCAGGCGATGGTCCAGGCCATGTTGGCGGCGAGTGGAGAGATTGACTCGTCCATATCCTGACCGTAGAGGTTCATCCCCGCCTCGAGGCGCAGGGTATCGCGAGCACCGAGACCACACGGGGCCACGCCGTTATCCAGCAGCGCTTGCCACAGCTCGCAGGCTTTCTCTTGCGGCACTACGATTTCATAACCATCTTCGCCGGTGTAGCCGGTAGTGGCGATAAAGAGATCGCCAGCCTGCACGCCGAAGAAGGGTTTCATCCCCACCACGGCGGTACGCTGGGCGGCGCTCAGCACGGCCGCAGCCTTGACCTTGGCGTTGGGGCCCTGCACCGCAATCATCGCAAGCTCCGGACGCTCGGTCACTGTGATGTCGAAATCGATGGCGTGATGGCGGATCCATGCCAGATCCTTCTCGCGGGTAGCGGAGTTGACCACCAGCCGGTAGAAGGTATCGGTGAGGTAATAGGTGATGAGGTCATCGATCACGCCGCCTTCCGGATTGAGCATGCCACTGTAGAGGGCCTTGCCGGGGGCAGTGAGTTTGGCCACGTCGTTGGCCAGCAGGTGTTGCAGAAAGGCTTTAACCCGTTCGCCGGTCAAATCGACGATGGTCATGTGGGAGACATCGAACATACCGGCATCGCTGCGCACCGCGTGGTGCTCTTCCAGCTGGGAGCCGTAGTTGATGGGCATTTCCCAACCGTGGAAGTCCACCATCTTGGCGCCGGCTTCCAGGTGTTTGGGATGCAGTACAGTAGTCTGGATCATCGCATTCTTTCCTTAGCAAAAAGCCTTTTCGCTTTGGCGACCACCCTTGCGACCCGCGCCACCGCTCTGACTGCACTGCGTGCAACAAAAAGCGACCGGATCCAAAAGTGTGTGCTCGCTCCTGCCCTTGCCAGGCAAGAGGGATTCCTTGAACGGAGCGGATTATATGACAAGCAGGCGAGCGTGCCGCTCAAAAAAAACTAATCCCCTCCCGTAAAACTGACTCCAGACACTAAGATAAATGCAGTGATAAAAACAGCCATAAGCCGACTCAGGCGAGATTAAATTTTGATTTTTACCGTTTCGTCACAATTTGCAGAAAAACGTTTCGCTCCAGAGCAAAATTAAAGGCTGACACCCAAAACGGGTCATCAGCCTTGTCGGATTACTTTTGCTGTCAAAAATGGCAAGTAATATTAGTTTTTTTCACCCTTGGCCTGCATGGCACTGCCCTTGGTCGCCGCAACGACCCAGTCAGGACGGGCCAATGCGGGCAACTCGCCCTCCAGCCCCATGGCGGCGCGGATCACCCCCTCCTTGAAGGGCGTCAGCAGATTGGCTGCCCGCAATCCCACGCCCCGCACCAGCTTCTTGAGCGGGTTGGCCCCGCTGAACAGCCGCTTGAGCCCTTCCATCGCAGCGAGCATGCGAGCCGCTTCGCTCTTGCGCCAGCGCTCGTAGCTGCGCAGGTTGGCGAGCAGGCCGATATCCTCGCCCGCGGCATGATTTTGCAAGATCTGCTCCGCCAGCGCGGCAGCATCCAGCAGGCCAAGGTTGACCCCCTGCCCCGCCAGCGGATGGATGGTATGGGCGGCATCTCCCACCAGCACCAGCCGCTCGCGGGCAAAGTCGCGAGCATAGCGGGCGGTAAGAGGAATCGCGCTGCGCGGCCCCTCCACCTTGCACAGACCGAGCCGTGCATCGAAGGCGGCGGTAAGCTGGCGATTGAACTGCTCGTCATCGCAGGCGCAGAGCGCCTCGGCGCGGGCCGCAGGCAGCGACCAGACGGTGGAGCAGAGGTTCTCTTGCCACAGCGGCAAAAAGGCGAGCGGGCCATCCGGGGTGAAGATCTGGCGAGCAACCGCTTCATGGGGTTCGGCGCAGCGCACCGTCGCCACCAGGGCGTGGTGGCCATAATCCCAGCTGGTGAGCGGGATATCGGCCTGACGGCGCACCCAGGAGTGGGCGCCATCGGCAGCCACCACCAGTTTGGCAGAGATGGCCTGACCATCTTCAAGGAGCAACAAGGCGCCCGCCGGGCCGCTCTGCAGGCTCTTGGCTCTGGCGGGGGTCAGCAGCTGGATATTGCTGGCACCTTCAATCGCCTCAAGCAGCGTCAGCTGGATCACCCGATTCTCGACGATGTGGCCGAGGTTGGCCTGACGCAGGCTGGCGGCATCGAAGTCGATATGGCCGAAACTGTCCTGCTCCCACACCGCCATCTTGTCATAGGCCTGCAGGCGGCGCGCTTTAATGCCGTCCCAGGCGCCGACATGGCGCAGGATCTGCTGGCTGGCCAGACTCAGGGCGCTGACCCGATTATCGGCCACCTCCCCCAGCTGCGGGTCGGGCAGTTGCCCCTCCACCACCAGTACCTTGAGGGCGCTATGTTTCAAGGCCGCAGCGAGCCCAAGCCCCACCATGCCGCCACCGACAATCACCACATCCACATTTTGCATCTGCATCATCTCATCCTTTCAGGGCTGACCGGCTGGCCAGCGAGGGGACACCCGCAGGCATCACCTCTTTATTCAATAGGTTTTGATCAACGAATGGCGGTCACCATCTTCCGGTCAACAGGTTCCACTCAACAAGTGCGGGCTAGTTGCCGCACACATCAGCGACAAAGCCCAGGGTGCGCGAGGCAAGCGGCGCCTTGAGGCACGGGAATCGCCCCATAAGGGTGAGCGCCAGATTGCGCCCCGCCACCAGCGGATCGTGGCTGTTGGAGAAGAGCTGGGCCAGCGAAGAGGTGAGCCAGACGGTCTGCTCCTGATCGCGCTGACGCTGCTGCCAGTAGCCACTCAGTACCTTGAAGCTGCCGATATCCTCCCCCTCTGCCAACGCGTTGGCTACGGCACCGGTAAGCAGGTCCAGATCCCGCATCCCGAGGTTGAAGCCCTGCCCGGCGATAGGGTGCAGGGCATGAGCAGCATTACCGACCAGCACGGTACGCTGGGCCAGCGGGTAGTCGCAGGCTGTCAGAATGAGCGGATAGACGTGACGCACACCACATCGCTCGAAGCGGCCGAGCCGCCAGCCAAAGGCCTGCTGCAGACGAGCAAGAAACGCCACCTCATCGAGGGCCATCAGCTCATCCACCTCATGCTGCCCGACGCTCCATACCAGCGAGGAGAGCCCATCCTGCATCGGCAGCAGGGCCAGCGGCCCCCCTTCGGTAAAACGCTCGAAGGCGCATCCCTCTGGGTCTTGCGCCGTTTTGACCGTGGCGATGATGGCGTGCTGCTCAAAGTCGTGGCGGGTCACCGGCAACTTGAAGTGCTGACGCACAAAGGAGTTGCCGCCGTCTGCCGCCACCAGCAGGCGGGTCTCAATCTGTTCACCGTCCTCAAGGGTGAGGGTCACCTTCTCCTCATCGGGCACAATCTCGCTCACCCGTGCCGGACAACAGACCCGGATATTGGGAGAGACCGCCATCGCCCGTTGCAGCTCATGACCGGCAGCTGCAAGCTCGATCACCTGGCCCAGCGCGGGCAGACCGTATTCAGCGGCCGACAGGCGAGCCTGACCGAAGTGGCCCCGATCCGAGACATGAATCTGGGTAATGGGAGCGCAATGGGGGACAAACAGCGGCCAGAGTCCGCGTCGCAACAGCGCATCACAGGTACCGGCCGAGAGCGCAATGGCGCGGGCGTCGAACCCTGAATGGGTGTGCTGTTCGGGGACGCTTGCCTCCAGCAGCAGGATCTCGAGGGGGGAGCCATCGGATCGGAGCAGGGCCGCCAGCGAGAGGGCCAGCACGGCACCGCTCATTCCACCGCCGACCAGGGTGACATCGACCTGTCGCACATCAGATTGAGACATAAGCAGAGAGGAAGAAGTGAAAAAGGTGGCCTCATGCTATCACAAAGCCGCTGGCCGAATGCGAGGTCACCGGCAAAAAACCGGTTGCGCCTCACAGGGTTAGCCACCACAAGGAAATAAAAAAGAGCGCCATCAGGCGCTCTTGCAGATTCAGTAAGGGTCGCGTTGACCCGCACCTCAATGCAGGGTCGGCGGCGCGCTCGGGGTATCGGGGCGCTTGCCAAACTCTTCGAATGCCATCATGACACCCAGTTTGACGTGTTCGTAGAGCACCAGGAAGGAAGCTTCGTTCTCGTCATCTTCCTGATCGAACTCGGCAGAGACCTGAGTGATGCTGGCGATATCCTGGATCATCTCCTGCAGCTCTTCCGACGCGCGGGAGAGCTCCTGCTGCACCACGCCAAAACCGGCCAGAAATGCCTGTGACCAGTCCACCAGCGAATCGATGCGCTCATCGAGGGGAGCATCATCGCTTGGCAGCAGCAGCTCGACGCCCTTCTGGGCCATCAGGCTCTCGACCACATTGTGATAAAGATCGGTCATCACCTGGCGCACCGGGGCCGGCAGGCCGAAACCGTCGTTCACCAGATCGTTGAAATGGGGCAGCCAACTCTTGTCGTCCAGTGCCACACCGCCGCACACCAGACCGCAGATCACACCATGGGCCTCTACTGCGCTGGCCATCAGCTCATGTTGTTCCATGATGTCGGCCACTGCCGCATATTTAAGGGGGTTCGTTTTGCTCATCGAGGATCCGCTCAAAGTTCAGTCAAATTTGCAGAATTAATGGTCAGGATCCTAGCATTCTCCCTCTTCCAGAGCCAGCAAGGCCTTGAAACTTATGCATCTGCGCTATATAGTCCCGCCCAGTTGTCCACGTGGATAAAGGCGGAAATCAGCTCCGCCGTATTGAGGAAGGCATGAGCACAGAGGCCGTAGAAATCGTCATTTTGGGACGTCCCTACAAGGTATCCTGTCCCTTGGGACAGCAGGATGCCCTGCGCCAGGCCGCCGAGCAGCTGACCGACAAGTTGATCGACCTGCGTCAACGCTCCAAAGTCTCCAGCAACGAGCAATTGGCTATCATGGCGGCGCTTAATTTCTGTCATGAGCTCTGCCTTGAAAAAGAGAAGAACCACCAATACTCTGAGACCATGGACAAGCGGATCAAGATGCTGCAGCGCACCATCGAAGCGGCCCTGATCGAGCACGGACAATATGGTGATTCCAGCGAAGAGGGGCAACAGCCCTAATCGCAAACCGTTTTAAAATTCCCTGGGATGTTTGTCAGCCGGTTCAAGTCCCCGAGCCGATATTCATACCAAACAGGGGATCTGCCTTCTGGCTATTGCGCATGCTCGGCACGACCGAGAAGCCTGCGGTCAGATCCGATCCCCGCCTTGAACCGACGGTTCAAGGGCCCAAACCGGCAACGGCATCTCGGGGTACCAACAGCAAAAGCCCGTCACTCATGTGACGGGCTTTTTCTTTGCCTGATGATCAACGAACCCTACCCCTTTCAGAGCTGAAAAATGCCTCGGATGAAAAGCTCACCCGGGGCATCACCGCATTCACTGTGCAGGCTGTGTTAGCGCAGCCAGTCGCGTTAGCACTTTTATTTGACCAGCAACAGGTTCTCCGGCTGGCGGGAGGCTGTCACCAGCACCGGAATGGACTTGGAGGTGGGGGTAAACGAACCGGCGCCGATACTGTCGATAGGCACTAGCGGATTGGTTTCCGGATAGTAGGCCGCGATGTTGCCACGCGGGATCTCGTAGATCACCACCACAAAATCCGTCACGCTGCGCTCACGCCCATCGTTGCAGATGGCCGCCATATCGACCTTGTCCCCTTCGGCAAAACCGAGGCGACGGGCATCCCCTTCGTTCATGAACACCACGTTGCGCTGGCCCTTGATGCCGCGATAACGGTCATCCATGCCATAGATGGTGGTGTTGTACTGATCGTGAGAGCGCAGGCTCTGCAACAGCAGGACTGGCTGATCGCGCATCTGTTCGGCATGGCGGGTACACTCCGGCAGCACTGATTGCGGCAGGGTGCTGGCACGAAACTCGGCGCTGCCACTGGGGGTATTCCACGTCAGTTGCGCGGCTGAGTTATCGAGATGAAAACCGCACGGCTGCTGGATGCGGGCATTGAAATCGGCAAAGCCGACGATGGTCTGTTCGATAAGATCGCGGATGCGGCCATAATCATCGCGCAGAGACAGCCAGTCGACCCGCTCGCTGCCCACGGTGGCATGAGCCATCCGCGCGACTATGTCGGTTTCGGAGAGGCAGAGCTGCGATACCGGCTCGGCTGCGCCGGTCGAGGCGTGCACCATGCTGAAGGTGTCCTCCACCGTGATCTTCTGGTTGCCGCTGCGCTGGATATCGAGCTCGGTACGGCCAAGGCAAGGCAGGATCAGTGCCGCCTTGCTCACCTGCAGATGGCTGCGGTTGAGCTTGGTGCTGATCTGCACGTTGAGCTCGGCCTTTTTCATCGCCCCATAGGTGAAGTCGGTATCGGGCGCCGCTGCCGCCAAGTTGCCACCCAGGCAAATAAGCACCTTGCTCTTGCCCTCGTGCAGCGCCTTGAGCGCCTCATAGACATTGTGACCACGAGCCCGTGGCAGGCTCACCTGCAGGTGATGCTCGAGCCGGTCGATAAAGGCGGCAGTGGGTTTTTCGTTGATCCCCATAGTGCGATTGCCCTGCACATTGCTGTGGCCCCGCACCGGGCAGAGCCCCGCTCCCGGCTTGCCAATCTGGCCGCGCATCAGGTGCAGGTTGACGATTTCACGGATGGTATCGACCGAGTGCAGATGCTGGGTCACCCCCATGGCCCAGCAACTGATGATGCGCTGGCTTGCTGCAAATACCCGGGCCGCCTGCACGATCTCGGCGCGAGTCAGGCCGGATTGTTGCTCGATCGCCGCCCAGTCGGTGGCTCGCACCTGCGCCTCATACTCGTCAAAGTGGCGGGTGTGGCGGGCGATAAAGTCGCGATCCACCGCCTCTGGCGCCTCTTCCAGGATGTACTTGGCCATGCCGCGGATGGCGGCCATGTCACCACCCAGTTTCGGCGTCAGGTATTGGTGGCTGATGGTAGTGGCCGCCGGGGTCAGCAGTTCAAGCGGGCTCTGCGGGCTGGCGAAGCGCTCCAGCGCCACCTCTTTCAAGTTGTTGAAGCTGACGATCTTGCAGCCGCCGCGCGCTGCCTGGCGCAGGGCATTCATCATGCGCGGGTGGTTGGTACCCGGATTCTGGCCATAGACGAACACCGCATCGGCCTGGTCGAAGTCATCCAGCACCACAGTGCCCTTGCCGATGCCGACCGACTGGATCAGCGCCACCCCGCTCGCCTCGTGGCACATGTTGGAGCAGTCGGGGAAGTTGTTGGTGCCAAACAGGCGACCAAACAGCTGATAGAGGTAGGAAGCTTCGTTGCTGGCACGCCCCGAGGTGTAAAACTCCACCTCGTCCGGGCTATTTAGCCCCTTGAGAGTGTCGGCAATCAGGGTGAAGGCGTCGTCCCAGCTTACCGGCTCGTAGTGATCGGTCGCCGGGTTGTAGCGCATCGGCTCGGTCAGCCGCCCCTGATACTCGAGCCAGTAGTCACTCTGGCTGGCCAGCTGGCGCACCGAGTGGGCGGCGAAAAACTCGGCCCCCACCGTCTTGCCGGTAGACTCCCATGCCACCGCCTTGGCGCCGTTCTCACAGAACTGGAAGGTGCCGTGGTCGTTGTCACCCCAGGCACAGCCCGGGCAATCGAAGCCGTCGGTCTGGTTGACCCGCAGCAGGTTCTTGATGTTCTGACGGGTCTTCTGGCTGCGCAGCACCTGTTTCATGGTGGATTGCAGGGACGAAAAACCGCCGGCTTTGGCGGGCTTTTCAATATGACTCATGGCACTCTCCGATGGGATCCGCCGGGCGATAGCTGGAATAGCTCACCGGGGCATCAAACTTGGGAATATGAACGACGTTGAGGTTGTATTTGAGGGCCAGCCTGATTGCCAACTGGCTGGGCGATGCCAGACAGATGAGATGACGGGCACCGAAGCGGGCGGCTTTTTGCACCAGCTCGCTGCCGCAGCGGCTGGTCACCACCAGGGTGTCGCACGCACTTTGCTGACGTAGCAGCAGGCCGATCAGCTTGTCGAGGGCATTGTGGCGCCCGATATCTTCCCGGCAGTGGAGGATCCGGCCCTCGGCATCCAGCGCCAGCGCCGCATGCAGGGCACCGTGTTGCTGTCCCTTGAGCTGCCACTGGGCGATCTGAGCACGCAGCCCCGCCAGCAAGGCCCCATTCAGCGGCGGTGTCAGCGGCAACACCGGCAATGCGGGCAGCGCCTGCTCCACCGCCGCTACGCCGCAGATGCCGCAGCCAGTTGCCCCGGTCAGCCGACGCTTGTTCTCAGCCAAAGCAGCCAGGGAGCGGTTGGCAATGGTCACATCCAGCACAATACCCTGTTCGGCTGGCGCGACCTGGATGTCGTGGACTTCGTGGTTATGCCGGATGATCCCCTCACCAAACAGAAAGCCGACCGCAAAGTCGTCGAGATCGTCCGGGGTCGCCATCATCACCGCGTGGTTGATGCCATTGATGTTGATGGCGACGGCTACCTCCTCCACCAGATGATCCAGTGAAGGCGAGGCAGGCAAATTGACGGGGATGTCGACAGGCGTGTAGGCAGGCATGCAGGTTGGCCTAAAAATGCAAACTGCATTCAAGTTTAGAGAGGCGACTGACGCAAAACCAATGAAATAAATCTATATCCTGATAGAGTTGTTCTATCGAAGATGTTTTTTCAATTGATTAATTCTTCAATAGCCGGTTCCACTGCCTCCACTACAACCAGATGAACATCAAGCAACTTCACTACTTTCACGAGCTGGCCAAACACCAGCATTTTGCCAAAGCGGCCAAAGCCTGCCACATCACCCAACCAACCCTCTCGGCCAGCATTACTGCCCTGGAAAAGAGTGTCGGCACCGATCTGGTGGTACGCACCAGCCAGTTTGTCGCCCTGACCGAGGCCGGCGAGCTGGTGCGCCAGTATGCCGAGCGGATGTTGCTGGAGCAGGAGGCACTCAAACAGGAGCTGGCGCTGTTTCATGGCGAACTCTCCGGCACCCTGCGCATCGGCATCGTGCCGCAGTCCAATCTCGACATCATGCCGTTTATCGCACGCTGCAAGCAGCGCTATCCCGATATCGTCATTCGCCTGTCGGTGCTCAGCAACGAAGCGCTGCTGTCACAGCTGGAGTTGCATCAGTGCGATATCGGACTGGGATTTGATGAACCGGTTGGCGGAGCTGGCCGGCGCGCCTTTCATGTCTACCCGCAAGGCGCCAACCAGATGGCGGTGCTGATGAACCGTAACGAAGCGGATCTGTACCCGCACAGCGGTGACATTGCGCTTGCTGAACTGCAGCAACAGCCGTTGGTGCTGCCCAGCCGTACCATGCAATTTCGTCAGTATCTGGATCGCGCCGCCGAGCAGGGAGGAACCTCGCTCAACGTGGTACTGGAGACCGACTCGCTGTTCCATCTGGTCAGCGCCGTACGCCACCGGCTGGGCTGGGCCATCGTCAGCGCAGGCCTTGCCCGCTCTGCCAGCAAGCTCTCGGATCTCGTTTGCCTGCCACTCGCTCCACTGGAGAATATCGGCCATACCGCCTTTCTGACCCGCCAGCAGAGCATCACCCCCGCCATGCGCGCCTTTCTGGAACTGGTGGCAGAAGGTGAACCGGCAAACGCACCTTGACGCAGGCCGAGCAGTAGACCGCATTAGGTTCTGGCAAAGAAAAAGCCCGCCAGAAGGCGGGCATTCAGAGTGCAAGCGCGGGCATCAAATCGCCATCTGCTCGTGCGGCGAGCCGTGGTGGCGCAGCCAGACAAAACTCAGCGCCACGATCAGCACCATCAGGGTCATGATGGCCCCCAGGGTCACCTGTCCAGTCATCGGGAAACCGGCGGCCAGCAGGGTCAACACGCCCGCCCCCAGATTCTGCATCCCGCCGAGAATGGCCCCCGCGGTGCCGGCCTGACCTGGGAAGGGCTCGATGGCACAGGAGGTGGCGGTCGGGTAGAGAATACCGCTACCGATGAAGTAGACAGCCGCACCACCAACCAGCGAGGCGGCACTCACCACTCCGAATAGCCCCGGCACCAGAATGATGAGGGAGCCGAGCGCCAGAAAGGCGATCCCCAGACGCATCAGCTTGCCCTGAGTCAAACGGAAGCTCAGCTTGGCAGAGAGCCAGGCCCCGAACAGATAGCCGGGCAGCGGCAGCACGAACAGCACGCTCACGGTGCGGGCGCTCAGTTTCAGCACATCGCCGAGCAGCACACCGGCCGCCGCTTCA
Source organism: Aeromonas sp. R4-2 (assembly GCF_040908295.1). Classification (NCBI taxonomy): domain Bacteria; kingdom Pseudomonadati; phylum Pseudomonadota; class Gammaproteobacteria; order Aeromonadales; family Aeromonadaceae; genus Aeromonas; species Aeromonas sp. R4-2. The sequence goes on from NZ_JBFODL010000010.1 coordinate 107,242, forward strand.
AATACCGCGAGTCCCGCAAAGGTCGCCATCAGGCAGAGCAGGTTGCCCTGAAACTTGGGGTTGCCCAGCACATGGCGATAGGCAGCACCGACGCGCAGTGGCTGACGGGCAGCAGCAGGCAGCGTCTCACCAAACCAGGCCATGATCGCCAGAGTGGCTACGGCACCAAAACCGAACAGGAACCAGTAACCGGCGCGCCAGTTGAACAGCTCGGTCAGCCAGCCACCCAGCACCGGGGCCAGCAGCGGGGAGAAGATCACCCCCATGCTCACCAGACTGTTGGCGCGGTTGAGCTCGGCACCATTGTAGCGATCGCGCATCACGGTACGGCTCATGGCGCCACCGGCACCGGTACCCAGCCCCTGAATAAAGCTGCCCACCAGCAGGGCGGCAAAATGGGGGATGACCTGAATGATCAGGGTGCCCACCAGAAACACCATCATGCCGACGATCAGCACCGGACGACGACCGATGCGATCCGACAGCGGCCCGTAGACAAACTGGGAGAGGCCATAGGGGATCAGGTAACAGGCCATCACCGCCTGCAACTGGCCCGAGGCCACATTGAAGTCCCCCGCCATCATGGGAATGGAGGGGACATAGAGGGTCTGGGTCATCTGGCCCACAGCGACCATCAGAATGGTCAGTAAAAACAACGGATAAAAACTGTGCCGATCCATATCAGTCCCAAAAAATCGAAAAAATGCTGCCGCCCTCTGGCACAAAATGGCCCAGAGGAATCTGATCACAGAGGCTGTGATGCAATCAAAAACAGTGTTGGAAACAGTAGGCGGGGAGCCCGCCAGACCACCGCACAGGACGCTTGGTGGTATGGGGGCATCATAGTGATTCAGCTCACAGAAAACGAACGAATCTTTATAATCGGCTTGCCTTAGTTTTTCTAATATTACGGGGCTTTACGCCCCGTCTGCAGTTCAAAATCAACGTGTTACCATCTGTTGTGCCTGCTTGATCAGCTCATCCGGCTGCTCTTTGCGCGGTGGTATGGTGATCCCCTTCTGGCAGGCAGGCTTCTCGGCCATCCGATCCATCCAGGCTTGCAGATGGGGCAATCCCTCGATGGAGATGCCGCTCCAGTCATAAATCCGCACCCAGGGCCAGGTGGCGATATCGGCGATGCTGTACTCGTCCGCCAGATATTCGTGATGGGCCAGATGGCTATCGAGCACCTCGAACAGGCGGCGCCCCTCCTTCTGGTAGCGTTCGATGGCGGCGGGGATCTTCTCGGGGAAGTAGCGGTAGAAGACATTGGCCTGCCCCATCATGGGTCCTACCCCGCCCATCTGGAACATCAACCACTGGATGGCCTGAGAGCGGCGCTTGGGATCAGCGGGCAGCAACTTGCCGGCTTTCTCCGCCAGATAGATGAGGATGGCGCCCGATTCAAATACGGCGAAATCGTCGTTATCCCGATCGACGATGGCCGGAATGCGGCCATTGGGATTGATGGCAAGAAACTCGGGCTTCTTCTGATCCAGTGCCGACAAATCGAGGGGAATGACCCGATAGGGCAAACCCAGCTCTTCGAGAGCGATCGCCACTTTGAAACCATTGGGGGTCGCGGCGGTGTAAAAATCGATCATGATTCACTCCTTGTTGGTCATAGCCAGATTGCACAGTTTTAACAGGGTGCAACACCATAGCCGCCTCATCTTGCAACAAGTGACCGGCTCCAGACCATTAAAAAGCGGCGCACCGTAGGCCAAACAAGGCCACGGTGCGCCGCTGGTGCGCTCTGGCGATGGTAGATATTAGTTGATCATGGCAACCGGCTTGCGCTGGCGCAGCATGATCAGGCGGGAAAGCAGCGGGAAGTAGGACTCCAGCTTGCGCAACAGCACCCGGCTGCAGGCAGGCTCGGCCAGCTCCGACTCATCCAGCACGATGCCGTTTGAGACAAAATAGAAACGGGGGTCACGCACATCCGGCCCGCAGACCGTCAGCTCCTTGTCTCCCTTGCGGATCAACAGCGGCAAGACCGGCAAACCGATCGTCTCATCCTCTCCTCGGGCAAATCCGGCATCCTGCCAGGGCGCATCGCCGTCGATCAGCAGGATCGCCGCCTCCGTCTTGGCCGGTTGCCACTGGGCCAGGGGGGTCACGGTGATGTGGGCAAAGTGATCACCATACTCGGGTGATGACCGCAAGATGGCCAACAGTCCCTCGCTGGCCGCTGACACGTTCTGACTCACTAATGACAAATTCATGGTTCACATCCCTATGCTCATGACAGCCTGTATCCGGCTGCTGGGATAAGACTAGCGCAGATCTGGTCTATATTGGAGCCGTCAAATCTGGCAGTGGTAATCAATTGGTCGTAGGGGGATAACAGTTGCCATCGCACAAAATACTGGTATCATACCGCGTCCTTTTATCCCCCGTTCTTTAACATCCAGTGGTGAACCTATGCATCCGATGCTGAATATCGCCGTGCGCGCTGCGCGCAACGCCGGTCAAGTTGTAGTAAAAGCCTTCTCCCAGCCCGAGAACATTGAGGCTATCCAAAAAGGCAGCAATGACTTCGTGACCAACGTTGACCGTGAAGCCGAAGCGGCCATCATTCACACCATCAAAAAATCTTACCCGGAGCACAGCATTGTTGCTGAAGAGTCTGGTGAGATTGCCGGTACCAATCCGGACTACCAATGGATCATTGACCCACTGGATGGCACGACCAACCTGGTCAAAGGCATTCCGCACTTTGCCGTCTCCATCGCCCTGCGCGTGAAAGGCAAAACCGAACAAGCCGTTGTTTACGATCCCATCCGTGACGAACTGTTTACTGCTACTCGTGGTAGCGGCGCCCAGCTGAACGGCTACCGTATCCGTGTCGGCAAAGCCAAAGAGCTGGCTGGCACCGTACTGGCCACAGGTTTCCCCTACAAGCAAAAGCACCACATCGAGTCCTACCTGAAGATGTTCCAGAGCATGTTCATCGAATGTGCCGACATCCGTCGCTCCGGCTCTGCCGCACTGGATCTGGCCTACGTGGCTGCCGGTCGTGTCGACGGTTTCTGGGAAATCGGCCTGAAACCCTGGGACACCGCTGCCGGTGAACTGCTGGCAAAAGAAGCCGGTGCCATCGTCACCGACTTCGTAGGTGGTCACAACTACGAAAACTCCGGCAACATCGTGGTTGCTAACCCGCGCGTCCTGAAAGAGATGCTGGGCAAGATCCGCGAAGAGCTGCCGGAATCCCTGGCGAAATAAGCCAGCCTTCGAGCAGACAGATAACAAAACCGGCGCAAGCCGGTTTTCTTGTATCTGTTATCCGAACACCAAGGCAGACATCTACAGCTGATTTAAAAGAGTTCGCGATGCATCCCCACTTGCCACTCAACATCCACTTCAGCCATTTGCAGACAACCCCTCTTACCCCCCGCCTTTGGCTACCGATAAGAGTTCCCATGTGTTTGCCTGGATAAACTCTTTCCAGATTTTCAGATAGCGGCAATCGCCTTGCAGGCATGGACAAGGGACGGCCAAGTGGATGTAATGCCATTATCCGCTTTGCTCACCTTGAGGCCATGCCATGGACCATCTCTCTGCTCTTCCTCCGTTATCCTGGTCACAGCAACTGCGTAGCCAGATGCAAAGCCGCCCACTCACTGCCCTCGGTCTCTTTATCGCGCTGGCTGCCGTCTTGTTACTGCTGTTGCAGAGTCTCATCATGCTCGCTACCGGAGAGGTGACCAGCGGCGTGCGCTACGGCCTTGTCGGTGGTGCTGCCGGGTTTGCCGCCACCGCCATCGGCGCCCTGCCCGCTCTGTTTCTGCGCTCGGTACCGCAAAAGGTAGAGGACACCATGCTGGGCTTTGCCGCCGGCATGATGCTGGCGGCCAGCGCCTTCTCCCTGCTGCTGCCGGGGCTGGAGGCCGCCGAGGGGATTACCGGCAACGGCTTTAGCGCCGCCGCAGTGGTGGTAGTTGGCATGACCCTCGGGGTGCTGTTAATGCTGGGACTGGATCAGTTCACACCCCACGAGCACGACAAAACCGGCCCCTGCGGCCCCGGCCATGAGAGCTGCTCCCGGGTCTGGCTGTTCGTCTTTGCCATCGCCCTGCACAACCTGCCGGAGGGGATGGCAATCGGGGTCAGCTTCTCGCAGGGGGATATGTCGGTGGGGCTGCCGCTCACCACCGCCATCGCACTGCAGGATATTCCCGAAGGACTGGCGGTAGCGCTGGCCATGTGCGCCGCCGGTTTTCGCCCCTCGGTGGCGGTGCTGGTTGCCATCGCCAGCGGCCTGCTCGAACCGGTTGGCGCCCTGCTCGGAGTGGGGCTCTCCAGCGGCCTTGCCATCGCCTACCCCATCGGACTTGGGCTCGCCGCCGGCGCCATGTTGTTTGTGGTCTCGCACGAGGTGATCCCGGAGACTCACCGCAACGGTCACCAGACCTATGCCACCCTCGGCCTGATGGCAGGCTTTGCCCTGATGATGACCCTCGATACCGCGCTCGGCTAAAGGCCCTCGCCCCGCCTCATCAATGCTTTTTGTCACCTGCGGCGCTCACATATGGAGCGCCGCACTTCATCTCTCCTTTCGCTTGTGCCTCTCGGCGCCGACGCCATCTTTTGTTATGATCTACAGCAACTTAAATTCAGCCACACGGCTATCAAGACGAGGTCAGCAATGAAAGTAGGTATTATCGGCGCCATGGAGCAAGAAGTGGCCCTGCTGCGCAGCCAGATGAGCAACCCCACCACCCTGCAACTGGGCGGCTGCGAGTTCTATCAAGGGATGCTGGCAGGCAAAGAGGTGATCCTGACCCGCTCCGGCATCGGTAAGGTCGCCGCCAGCGTGGCCACCAGCCTGCTGCTGGAAAAATTCGCCCCTGACTGTGTCATCAATACCGGCTCTGCGGGCGGCTTTGCCCAGGACCTGCATATCGGTGATGTGGTGATCGCCAGCGAGATGCGTTTCCACGATGTCGACGTGACCGCCTTTGGTTACGAGATGGGCCAGATGGCACAGCAACCCGCCGCCTTCCCCTGCGACGAGAAACTCATCGCAGTCGCTCAGGATTGCATCGCCGAACAAGGCAAACACCAGACCAAGGTCGGCCTTATCTGCACCGGCGATCAGTTCATGTGCAAACCGGACGCCATCGCCAAGGCTCGCGCTGACTTCCCGCAGATGCTGGCGGTCGAGATGGAAGGTGCCGCCATCGGTCAGGTGTGCCACATGTTCAAAGTGCCCTATCTGGTGGTGCGCGCCATGTCCGATATCGCTGGCAAGGAACAGGTTGAATCCTTCGACGCCTTCATCGAAGTGGCCGGCAAGCACTCCGCCGAAGTGATTATCAAGATGCTCGGCAAGCTGTGAGCGAGACCGGCTCGCTTGATTTGATGGCCGACGCCCTCCTCTCGACGACGGCGGCCATTCTGGTGGGGGCAGCCCTGCTGGAGGCGGTGATCCCGTGGCCATCCCATCTGCGTCTTTCGGCCGTCACGCCACTGCTGACCCGGCTGGGGCACAAGGTACACAGACCCGATGGTTCACCCGGCCAGCAAATGCAGGCCGGCCTGCTGGCGATGCTGGTAGTCTGGCTCCCCTGCGCCGCCGGGCTCTGGTCGCTGCGCAATCTGGCCCTGAGCGAGCCGATCTTCGACCTGCTGTTCCTGCTGCTGATGCTCGAATCCCGTCCACTGCGCGAACTCGCCCATACCACCCGCTCGCTCGCCACCCAGGAGACGCTGCCGCTGGCGAGATTGCAGTCCGCCCCCTGGCTCAAACGGGAAACCGGCAAACTCTCGGCCATGGGGCTCGCCAAAGCGGTGACGGAGAGCTGCGCCCTGCGTCTGGTCGGCCAATGGGCTGGCCCGCTGCTGGGATTTGCCCTGGCTGGCGTACAGGGCGCCCTGCTCTGGCGGCTGGTACAGCTGATGAACCAGAGCTGGAGTCGCAAAGCTCCCGCCTTCGACCACTTTGGTCGCGCCGCCAGCGCCCTCTATCAGGGGCTCAATGCCTCCGTCATTTTGCTGCTGGGGCTGCCACTGCTGGCAAGCCGTCTCAAACAGGCCGCACAGCTGCTGCGCAGTGGCGCGCTCTGGCCCTATCCCGCCATGGGGATGCTGCTCACTCTGCTGGTAGACAAGTGCCGGATCCGTCTTGGCGGCCCCCGCTACTATCAGGGTACCTTGCAACGCTGGTCGATACTTGGCAGCGGTGATGACCCCGACGGTGAGTCACCGCGCAAGGTGCTCAATATTCTACAAGGAATTGGCTGGGGCTGGTTGATGCTGGCGCTGCTTGTCACTGTGGCGGGGTTATTTCATGGTTAGATGGTTGCGATTGCCTATCTGGCTGCCCTGCGTGTTGCTTGCCTGGTTGCCCGCTGCCCTGCAGGCCGCGACCCCAAGCCGGGTGGTAAGTGTGGTGCCCCATCTTACCGAGCTGCTTTATGACATCGGTGCCGGTGACAAGCTGGTCGCCATCGACGATGCCTCCGATTATCCGGCCGTGGTGAAAAACAAGCCCAAGGTGGCCAATTATCGCAGCATCAATGTCGAGGCGCTGCTGGCGCAAAAACCGGACCTGATCCTGGGCTGGCGCTCGGCCCAGTCACGCATGCTGGCCCCGCTAGAGCAACTCGGGATCCCGGTTTTCTACTCTGAGCCTACCGATTTTGCCTCGCTGGCGACCGAGATGCGGGCGCTGGGCAAATTGCTTGGAGTGGAGAAGAGTGCCAACGAAGCCGCCGATCGCTATCTAGCGCGTCTGCATGACCTGCAACAGCGTTATAGCCAGCCAACCGGCGTAAAAGTGTTCTACCAGCTCTGGTACCCTCCACTCACCAGCGTCAGTGGCAATGCCTGGCCGGCTCAGGCCATCGAACTCTGCGGCGGGATCAACGTCATGGCGAATGCCAAGACCCCCTACCCCCAAGTGGACATGGAACAGGTGATAAGAGTCAACCCATCGCTGATCTTGGCAGGGAGTCAAGATCCTGACGCCCTGCGTCACTGGCGAAAATGGCCAAATCTCGACGCGGTGCAGCATCAGCGACTCGATTTGATCAACTCGGATGAGCTGCACCGCTTCACCCCGAGAGCCCTCAATGCGGTGGAGCAGGTTTGCCAAGCTATCCAGCTAAGCTCGCAAAGCACCGGCACATCTTGATAAAGCTTTACTGATGAGAGCCAATCCGAGGTAGTCTGGGTTGCACCAAAACCTTTAAAACTGTTTTTGTGAATGGATCACACTCTTTGCCAAAAAAGCTGGTACTTTATTTGCTAGCATATGATTCATCTACTGTTTTTATGACGAGATGCCCACAATGTTCAACGATAAAACGCTACTGATCACCGGTGGCACCGGCTCGTTTGGCCAACGATTGGTCAAAACAGTACTGGAACGTTATAAACCGAAACGGCTTATCATCTATTCTCGTGACGAACTGAAGCAGTTCGAGATGCAACAGGAGTTTAACGACCCCTGCATGCGCTATTTTATCGGTGATGTAAGAGACGCCAACCGGCTCACTATGGCAATGCGTGGCGTCGATTACGTGGTCCATGCAGCAGCACTGAAACAGGTTCCAGCTGCTGAATACAACCCCATGGAGTGCATTAAAACCAATATCCATGGTGCAGAGAACGTCATCCAGGCCGCGTTGCTCAATCAAGTCAAAAAAGTTATTGCCCTCTCCACTGACAAAGCCGCCAATCCAATCAATCTCTACGGTGCCACCAAACTGGCATCAGACAAACTCTTCGTTGCAGCAAACAACATCGCGGGACAGGATCCCACCCGTTTTGCCGTAGTCCGCTACGGCAACGTGGTCGGTTCTCGCGGCTCTGTCGTCCCCTTCTTCCAAAAGCTGATTGACCAGAATGCGGATGCGTTGCCCATCACCCATGAGGAGATGACGCGTTTCTGGATCACTTTGCAGCAAGGGGTGGATTTCGTACTGGGCAATTTTGGGCGGATGAAGGGAGGGGAAATATTCGTTCCCAAATTGCCATCTGTTCGCATCACAGATTTGGCCAGTGCCATGGCCCCTCACCTGCCACACAAAATCATCGGCATTCGCCCGGGAGAAAAGCTTCACGAAGTAATGTGCCCTGCCGATGACTCTTATCACACCTTTGAGTTTGATGACTTCTTCGTAATTGGCCCAACCATCAACTTCAATAACCGCAACAACGATTTCTCCAAAACTGCGGCAGGCGAGAAGGGAAAGATGGTCGAGCAGGGATTTGAATACAACTCTCGCAGCAACCCTGATTTTTTCTCTATTAAACAGCTGCAGAAGATGAACAAGAGCAAGGTAGCAGAATGATCCCCTACGGCCGTCAATCTATCAGCCAGGCAGATATCGATGCTGTCGTGGAAATTCTCAAGTCCGACTTCCTGACCCAAGGGCCGGTCGTTCCACGCTTCGAGCAAGCGGTTGCCGACTACTGTGGAGCTAAATTTGGGGTGGCGGTCAATTCAGGTACTGCAGCACTCCATATCGCCTGTCTGGCGCTGGGCGTTGGCCCCGGCGACTGGGTCTGGACATCCCCTATCAGCTTCGTGGCATCAGCCAATTGCGCTCTCTATTGCGGTGCACAAGTCGACTTCGTCGACATTGAGCCAGATACCGGCAACATGTGCGCAGTGGAACTAGAGAGGAAGCTGATTACCGCCAAGGCGGAAGGGAAACTACCCAAGGTAGTAATACCGGTGCACTTTGCCGGCCTCCCCTGCGATATGCAGGAGATCCACCGCCTAGGGCAAGAGTATAGCTTTCGGATCATCGAGGATGCCTGTCACGCCCTGGGGGCTCGCTATCACGATGAACCCACCGGCAACGGCCGCTACAGCGACATCACCGTCTTCAGCTTCCACCCGGTGAAGATCATCACCACAGGTGAAGGGGGAATGGCCATGACCAACGACCCTGCGCTTGCCAAGACGATGCGCATGCTCCGTAGCCATGGCATCACCCGTGAACCGGAAGACTTTATCAATGAGCCGGACGGCCCTTGGTACTATGAGCAGCAGATGCTCGGCTTCAACTACCGGATGACCGATATCCAAGCGGCACTAGGGTTGAGCCAGATGGCCAATCTGGAAACCTGGATCCTTAAGCGCGGAGAACTGGCCCGGCACTACTTTGAAGAGCTGGCACCCGAGCAGCTCCTCCGCTACTTCAGCCCAAAGCGCCGCAGCGCCTTTCACCTGTATGTGCACCATGTAGCCACAGAGCAACGCAAAGCCCGATTCCAGCAAGTTCGTGAACAAGGTATAGGTGCTAACGTGCACTATATGCCGATCTACAAACAGCCTTGGCATCAATGCGGGGAACACCTAGCGAAAGCCGAAAAGTTCTATGCCAGTGCCATCACCTTGCCGCTGTTTCCTAAGCTACCGGTCGAGCGACAAGAAGAAATCTGTCGTCTATTGTCTGGTACGGTGGTATAGAGCTAGTTATCGACTGTATGGAGATGGTATTCACCTGACAGTTGCCCACAAAAGGGAGTATTCATACGGCTTCAAACCGGATAACAAAACGGTCCCCCTACCGTGTTATCCGGAGTCACCGTATGACCACCAACGAGAAAGTAGCACGTCGCAAACTCAGCATGCTAGAGCTCGCCAAAGAGCTCAATAACGTCAGCAAAGCCTGCAAACTCATCGGCTACAGCCGTCAGCAGTTCTATGAAATTCGCCGTAACTACCAGACCTATGGCGCCGAGGGATTGCTCGACAAATTGCCCGGGTGTAAAGGGGCTCATCCCAATCGGGCTGCACCCGAGATTGAACAGGCCATCCTCGATTACTCCCTCACCAGGCCTACTCACGGCCCGCTGCGGGTCGCCCAAGAACTGGCTCTGTAAGGTATCAATGTCAGTGCGGGTGGTGTGCGTGGCGTGTGGCAACGTCATGACCTGCTCTCCAAACACGACCGCTTGTTGCGCCTCGAGAAAACCCACCGCGAGCAGACTATTGAGCTCAATGACGAGCAAATTCGCCTGTTAGAACGCTTTAGCCCCGAGTTTCGCGAACGCCAGATTGAGGTCCACTACACCGGAGAACTGGTGGCCGTCGACACCTTCTTCGTCGGCGCGCTCAAGGGAGTTGGTAAGGTGTATCTGCAAACGGTGCTGGACTGCTACAGCCGCCACGCTTGGGGGTGGCTCTACACCAGCAAGCTGCCGGTGACCTCGGTTCATGTGCTCAATGAAACGGTGCTGCCGTTTTTCGAGGCTCACGAGGCACAGGTCTATACCATCCTGTCGGATAACGGGCGCGAGTTCTGTGGGCGCCCTGACCACCATCCCTACGAGCTGTTCCTGCAACTGGAGGGGATTGAGCACCGAACCACCAAGGTGCGCAGGCCGCAGAGCAACGGCTTTATCGAACTGCTGCATTGAACCTTGCTGGATGAACACTTCCGTATCAAGGGAAGGACGACCTGGTATGAGTCGGTAGAGCAGATGCAGACAGACCTGGATAGCTACCTGGAGCACTACAACACCCAGCGGCCACATCAAGGCAGGATGATGGAGGGTCAAACCCCCTACAGCATGTTCAAGAAGGGTCTGAAATTGATACCGAAGGAAGTGCGCACTAAAGTAGCGTAAACAAGACACCGGTTTGAGGCCGGTGTCAGGTGATAAC
>NZ_JBFODL010000011.1:0-386563 GCF_040908295.1 Aeromonas sp. R4-2
AGTCTGCAGGTGGACGAAAGCAACCTGTCACTCAATGCCAGCACCAGCTTTGCCAGCCTGTTCACCAGCAGCTTTGGCGCCGATGGGGCCGGCACCCTGGTTTACAGCCTGAATGTCAGTGCTGCCGGGGCAGATAGCGGGCTCAACGACACCGCGACCGGTCAGGACATCCTGCTCTATCTGGAGAGTGGCAGCGTGGTCGGCCGGGTGGGTGGCAGCAGCGGCAGTGTGGCCTTTACCCTGTCGGTCAACAGCAGCGGGGAGGTGACACTGGATCAAGAGCGTGCCATCGCACACACCCCGAACAGCGGCCCGGATCAGGAGAGCAGCCTGCTGTCAGCCAACCTGGTGCAACTGGTGGGCACCATCACCGACAAGGATGGCGACAGCCAGAGCGCGAGCGTGGACCTGGGCAGTGCCATCAGCTTCAAAGACGATGGCCCGAGTGCCTCGGCCAAAGCGGCAGCCAGTGCTGGCGCAACCCTGGATGAAACTGGCGGTTTTGATGCAATCGACATCACCAGCAGCGCCATCAGCGGCCTGTTCAATACGCCGGAGTATGGGGCTGACGGCAGCGGTAGTGTGCAGTACAGCCTGAGTGCCACGGCAGGTGCAGGGACCGGGTTGTGGTTGGAGGGACAAAGTGGCAGTGCCAGCGAAATCAAACTGGTGGCCGTGGCCAACGGTTATGAAGGATGGACCGGCGGTAGCACCAGTGGCACCAAGGCCTTCAGCGTGCGGATAGACAGTAGCGGCAAGGTCACGGTGACCCAGTATGCGGCGCTGGAACACGGTGTGGATGGCAGCAGTGCGAGTGACCATGATGACAGCGTCTCGCTGGCGGCAGCCATCAAGGTGGTGCAGACCGTGACCGACCGTGATGGTGACAGCACGACCGCGACCAGTGCGAGCGGGTTGAATATCGCCTTCAAAGACGACGGTCCGAGTGCTGTGGCTGATACCATTACCAGTGGCACTAATGGCACTGTCAACCTGGTGTTGGTTCTCGATAGCTCAGGCAGTATTGGTGATACCAATATGCAGGTTATCAAGGATGCTGTAACGAATCTGATGAACAGCTATGGCAACTCGTTGGTCAAGGTTATGCTGGTTGATTTTGCGGGCTCTGCCACCGTCAAGAGTGTCGGTAGTCAGGTATGGCTGACTAAGGACCAGGCGACTGGTCAGCTGACAACTATCTCTTCCGGTGGTTCGACAGACTACGATGATGCCTTGCAAGCGGTACAGGACAACTATGGAACACCGCCTTCGGCTGATAATACCTTTGTATTTTTCATCTCGGATGGTGTGCCCAGTTCGACCGATGACGCTATTAACACCGCAGAGCGTAATGAGTGGACGAATTTCCTGACGCAAAAAGGTATTGATGGTGCCTATGCCGTGGGAATTGGCTCAACCAGCGTGCTTGATGCCGACTTGCAAAGTGTCGCTTGGTCACCTAGTGGTGCTCACAACAGCAATGTGGTGGTGATCAATACCGCGGGTCAGCTGTCGGGAACTCTGACCAACCTGACGCAGGTAATCGATGGTAATGTCACAGCCAATGACAGTGCCGGTGCTGATGGTTTCGCTACGCCCAAGTTGGTTTCTGTGGAGTACAACGGAACAACCTACACCTTTAATAACAGCAATACCTCTTTCTCTATCGCACTGGGTACCAATAAGGGCACCCTATACATTGAAAATGATGGTGATTACCGATTCACACCACCATCAGGAGGTGCTGAGGGGGCTCCTGTCGAGATCACTTACAAGATCAAGGATGGCGACGGTGATACCAGCAGTGCCAAGTTGACCATTATCAATCCGGTCCTGGTGGTTGGTAGCAATGCCAATGACACTGGTTCTGGGGCAAGCACGGCCATTGACGATCACGTTCGTCCCAACCCTCTTCTTGCTCCGGATGTGGATGGGGCAATAGTGGGTGGAGTTGGGGCAGATGTATTGATCGGTGATGTTGGCGGAGTGACTTCGGGTAGTTACAACCTGACATTCATGATTGATATGTCGGGAAGTATTAGCGGCACTGAATTCCAGCTCATGAAAGATGCCATCAATAACTTGCTGGCCAAGTTCAGTGGCATATCACAGTTGCAAGTCGAGATTGGTACGTTTGCAGATAATAGCAACGTTGTGGGTACCTATTCCTCGGTTACCGCTGCTCAGCAGGCTGTCAGTAATCTAACTCGCTCAGGGGGGGGGACCAACTATCAGGCTGCGTTGACAACTCTTAATACCATGATGACCGGGGATCCTGTCGCGGATCATAAGTATGTCTACTTCCTCACGGACGGGGAGCCAACTGTTGGAAGCTGGACCAATTCAACCCAGATTGCTAACGGTATGGCAGCCCTGAATGCGTTGACGGCTCCTGGGGTGGTGATTAATGCGGTCGGGATTGGGGTGCCATCAGGTGCATCATTTGGCAATAACCTCAATGCGATTGATAACACGCCAGACAACTACCTCGCCGTAGACAACTTTGATGACCTGTCCAGTGGCTTGGGTTCGCTCTTTACCGCTGTTAGTGTCGGCTCTGACCTGTTGCAGGGCGGTGCAGGCAACGACGTGATTTTTGGTGACAGCGTTCATGCGGACAATGTGGATGGTGGCTGGTTCGAGTTTGTGGCAGACAATCCGGGCAAGAGTGGTGGGCAACTGCTCAACGAACTTTACAGTCGGCATGCAGTGTATGGTAAGGAGGGGGCTGTCGGTGGCGATGATACCCTTGAAGGTGGCGACGGTAATGATGTGCTTTATGGCCAAAAAGGGAATGACATCCTGATTGGCGGTGACGGTATCGATATTCTGATTGGTGGGACCGGGTCTGACACCCTCACTGGGGGGGCTGGCAAGGACACCTTCAAGTGGGGCGCTGGAGATGTTGGTGGCACCGATGTGATCAAGGACTTCACCACTGGAACTGGCGGTGATGTGCTGGATATCAGCGAACTGCTTACTGGTGAACATGCCAATAAGAACTCGCTGGATGCCTATCTCACCTTCTCCAGTGGGCCAGGGAGTGGCAAGTCTACGCTCACTATCGATCTTGATGGTTCAGGGGGAAGCAGTACGACTCATGTCATTCGGTTTGACAGCATTGATCTGACACTGGGAGGGACGCGTAACGATCAGACCATCATTGAAGATCTGTTGAATCAGGGCAATTTGAAGGTTGATCCGTAACCTTGTCTCGGGGTTGGGCTTGCCTGGCCCCTGTTTTTTCCCCAAGGGGATGGATAAGATAGCTGCAGTAGAGGAGAGGGGTAATCATGCAGTCATTCAACTGGGTCGACATTGATGGCATCCGTTATAGCTGGGATGGGCAGGGGAACATTACCTGCGCAGGCCAGTTTGGCTATCAGGCCTCGATCGCGGGGGATCGGCTGGATGGGATGGAGATTGAGAATGAGGCCGGTGATGTAGCGGGCTCGCTCTATGTTGACTTCGCTACGGCCTCTATCACTTATGTGCCGGTCACGGATACCGAGTCTGCGCATAATATGATTCTGGTTGGCCATCATCAGGGGCAGCAGGAGTATCCGCTGGCCAGCTTTCACTCTCCGTTGTTGCATGATTTACTGGGGCCATCTGATACCATCCCTTGGTCTGCGATGGAGGAGGATAGTGGTGGCACCCATATCGAACAGGCGGTGCAAGGACACGTTCTGTCGTGGGACTCGTTCCATTTCGATGATGAGGTGTTGGTCTGTGGCGCGGCTCCTGCGCTGGATATGGCAAACCAGAGCCAGGATCCCGGCAGCATGGTCACCATTAGTCTCGATCTGACCAATCAGATACTGGATCAGCTCCCCCCCTTGCACGATATATGAATCCCGTAGCAGCACGGGCATAATGGCCTCAATCTTTCCGATTGAGGTTTTTTTCTATGTGGCGTCCCCTTCTTACTCTTTCCGCTCTGGTTGTCAGTGCTCCGCTGCTGGCGATTGAAGTGCCGCAAGCGCCCCATTTGGTGGTGAGCGGTTATGCCGAGCAGAAGACCGAACCCGATATGCTCACCCTCAATGTGGCGGTGAGTGCACTGGATAAGCAGGGCCTCAAGGCCAAGCAGCAGGTCGATACCAAGGTCGCAGCCTTTTTCAGCCAACTGGAAGGGCTGGGGATCAAGCGCAGCGATGTTGAGGCTGGCAACCTGATGGTCTCTCCGGAATATCAGTATGGCGAGAACAAGAAGCCGGTATTGCTGGGGTATCGTGCCCAACGGCAATTGGCGGTCAAACTCTATCAACTGGATAAATTGAGCCCCCTGATGGATACCGCACTCAAAGCCGGGCTGGAGTCCGTATCCCAGATTGAGTACGGGTTGAAATCGCCGCAGGTCATCAAGGAGCAGGCCCGTTTGAATGCAGTTGAGGATGCCAAAACCAAGGCTGAATCTCTGGCCAAGGCGTTCGGGATGAAGCTTGGCAAGGTTTACAGTGTGGAGTACCGCAATGCTTCGCCCATTACCGCCTACAGCCGCAACCTGAAGGTGGTGCAGGCCATGGCGATGGCTGCTCCCGCGCCGGATATGGCGGACAACAGCTATCAACAACAGCAGATCACGGTAAGTGATAATATCGAGGCTGTTTTCTTGCTGGAGTGATGCCCGTCGTTTAAGTCCAGTCATGAACAACCCCGCCATTTGCTGCGGGGTTTTTATTGCGCATTGATGCAGATATAAAAAAGCCGACGCTCGTGTTTACTTCATCGGGCGTCGGCTTTTTGTTGCGCTGGGTTTATCAGACAGTCACAGCGTCAACCTTGGTCGCTTCAGGAGCCGGGTTGCGGATGAGGTAATCAAACGCACCCAGTGCGGCGGTGGCGCCAGCACCCATGGAGATGATGATCTGCTTGAACGGTACCGTGGTGGCATCCCCTGCGGCGTAGACGCCGGGCAGGGAGGTCGCCCCTTTGGTATCGATCTCGATCTCGCCAAAGCGGGTCAGGGCAATCTCGCTCCCTTTCAGGAACTCGGTGTTCGGTACCAGGCCGATCTGGACGAAGATACCAGCCACCGCCAGGTGTTTGATCTCACCGGTGGTGCGATCTTCGTAGTCCATACCGACCACCTTGCTGCCATCACCGATCACTTCGGTGGTGCGCGCGCTCATGATGATGTCGATATTGCCCATGGAGCGAGCCTTCTTCTGCAGCACTTCATCGGCTCGCAGGGTGTCGGCGAACTCCACCACAGTCACATGCTCGACGATGCCAGCCAAGTCGATCGCTGCCTCGATGCCGGAGTTACCGCCACCGATCACCGCCACTCGCTTGCCCTTGAAGAAGGGACCATCGCAGTGCGGGCAGTAGGCCACGCCCTTGGTGCGGTACTCGAGCTCGCCCGGCACGTTCAGGTCGCGCCAGCGGGCACCGGTCGCCAGGATCACGGCGCGGCTCTTCAAGGTGGCGCCAGAGGCGAGATCCACGTTCACATATCCATCTTTACTGATGGCGGCGGCACGCTGCTCGGTGATCACTTCCACGCCGTACTCTTTGACGTGCTGCTCCAGGCTGGCGGCCAGTTTGGGGCCTTCGGTGTAGGGCACGGAGATAAAGTTCTCGATGCCGACGGTGTCCATCACCTGACCACCGAAACGTTCGGCAACGATGGCGGTGCGAATGCCTTTACGAGCGGCATAGATGGCCGCTGCGGCGCCAGCCGGGCCACCGCCCACGACCAGCACATCGTAAGGATCTTTCTCATTCAGCTCGGCGGCCTTGCGCTCGGCAGCACCGGTGTCGAGTTTGGCGATGATCTCTTCCAGCGAAATACGCCCTTGGCTGAACGGTTGGCCGTTCAGGTAGACATTCGGTACCGCCATGATTTGACGCTCATTGACTTCTTCCTGGAACAGGGCGCCGTCGATCATGGTGTGAGTGATGCCGGGGTTCAGGGTCGCCATCAGGTTGAGGGCCTGTACTACGTCCGGACAGTTGTGGCAGGAGAGGGAGATATAGGTCTCGAAGTGGAACTCACCCTTGAGATTGCGGATCTGCTCCTGCACGGCCGCATCGGCCTTGGAGGGGTGGCCGCCGCTTTGCAGCAGGGCGAGCACCAGAGAGGTAAATTCATGACCCATGGGGATGCCGGCAAAGTGAACGCGCGGGGCTTGGCCCTGCGGCGCGACACTCATGGAAGGCTTGCGAGCGGCAGTGCCAGAGGTCTGGGTGATCTTGGGGGACATCTCGGCGATCTCGCTGGCCAGTGCCAGCAGCTCTGCAGATTTGTCGCTGTCGTTGCCGGACACGCTGATCTCGATGGGATTGACGATGTACTGCAGATAGGTGTTCAGCTGTTGTTTGAGGTTGGTATCCAACATCTTCGAATTCCTTCTTGTGATTGCGGGTCGGCGTGAGATGTAAGCCGTAAAGCAGACCGGCGCCTTTGCTTGGGGCCGGAAACAAAACCGGCCCTTATGCGGGCCGGTCTTGGAAGCGGGAGGCTTAGATCTTGCCTACCAGGTCCAGGGACGGGGCCAGAGTGGCTTCGCCTTCTTTCCATTTAGCCGGGCACACTTCACCCGGGTGGGAGGCAACGTACTGGGCTGCTTTGACTTTGCGCAGCAGTTCCAGTGCGTCACGGCCGATGCCGCCAGCGTTGATCTCGACGATCTGGATAATGCCCTGCGGGTCAATCACGAAGGTACCGCGGTCAGCCAGACCAGCTTCTTCGATCATCACGCCGAAGTTGCGGGTGATGGTACCAGTCGGGTCACCAATCATCGGGTACTGGATCTTCTGAATGGTGTCAGAAGTGTCGTGCCATGCTTTGTGAGTGAAGTGGGTATCGGTAGAGACAGAGTAGATCTCGACGCCCAGTTTCTGGAATTCAGCGTAGTTGTCAGCCAGGTCGCCCAGCTCGGTCGGGCAAACGAAGGTGAAGTCAGCCGGGTAGAAGAAGACCACGGACCACTTGCCTTTCAGGTCAGCGTCAGACACCTGAACGAATTTGCCATTGTGGTAGGCGGTAGCATTGAACGGCTTGATTTCAGTGTTGATGTAGGTAGACATGTAATTGCTCCTTGGTGATGTACATATGCCGGTCTGGTGTTGAAGAGTCTTGCCAGACGAGGCGCTTAACTTTCGATGGATTCATCATAGGGGCTTCCGCTAATCGATAAAAGCCGCAATTTTGAATCGCTTAAATCTACTTATTAGATAACTCACTATGGCTGTACCTAACATGAATATCTCAGGCCTACTGAGATAACTCCTTGTCGTGATTCAATATCTGTGCGCTACATCGCCTTTTCAAGGCATGGGAAGAGGTGTGCAGAGCCACGATAACGCGATGAGATAAACGGTGGTGCAAACAGGTGGCGCAGGAGGTTGAGACCGCTGCTCGCAGCGATGGGGGATGTGCTGGTAAGGGGGAAGCCGAAAAGCGCAGATAAAAAAATCCCGGCGCTATCGCAACGACAGGGCCGGGTCATCAAACAAGGAATGGCTATATAAACAAATGCTTTACAGCAAAGACTAACTACGGGGTGTGCAAACTTGCAGACATATGAGAGGAAGATAATGGGTGCACAATCCCTCGTCTCCCCCTCGGCAACTATTGCATGAGAGGATGATAGTGTGACGCAGATCACAAGGCAAGTATTTGGTGTAATTTTTCAATCAAAATGAAAGTGTTTCATCATTTTAGCTTATTTTGACGGCTGAAAACGCTTTTATTGTAATTTAATTACATCCAGATCTGTCAAAAGTCGGTAGGTGGTTCCTGCTCTTCCATCAATTCCAGCAGGTTGATGGCCACGGCAATGAAGTCCGACTCGGTGACAATGCCGATCAGCTTGCGTCCTTTGAGTACCGGCAGGCAGCCATATCTGTGCCGCTGCAGGTAAAGTGCCGCCTCCTTGATGCCGGCGTGAGGATCTACGCTCGCCACTTGCCGTGTCATGATCTCGTCGAGTTGCACGCTGTCGGTAAATTCGGCTTCCCGCTCCGGGCTGATGAGCAGCAGCTTGGATTCCCGGGTGGCTAGGATATCGGTAAGGGTCACCAGCCCCAGCAGGTGGTGCTGCTCGTCGACGATGGGAATGTGGCGGATCCGCTCCTGCTGCATCAGGTCCATCGCCTGTTTGACACTGTTTGACGGACCCAGAGTGAAGGGGTGTTCGGTCATGATTTCGGATAGGGTCATCATGGTGGGCCTCCTTGTGTATCTGCTTTCACCCTAGCCCAGCCCCAACTGGCAAAACATGATCAGGGTCAATACAGAACATTAAAGAATCATTAACCGGAGGTGTGTCTCAATATTGCTCGCTACCCCTTGTCTCTCTTGGGTTTTTGGTCTTTTGGGTTGCCTTGGAAGATGGGGATAACTAGACTAGCCGCCGATTCCCCCCGAGGTGAAAGATGCAAGTATCCGATTTTCATTTTGATCTGCCAGACGAGCTGATTGCCCGCTATCCGATGGCAGAGCGTACCGCCAGCCGCCTGTTGCAGCTCGATGGTCAAACTGGCGCCCTGCGCCACGGTCAATTTGTGGATGTGCTGGATCAGCTCAATCCGGGTGACCTGCTGGTATTCAATAACACCCGTGTCATTCCGGCTCGCATGTTTGGCCAGAAGGCCAGCGGCGGCAAGCTGGAGGTACTGGTCGAGCGCATTCTGGACGAGCACAGCGTGCTGGCCCATGTCCGTGCCTCCAAGGCGCCCAAGCCCGGCACCCGGATGATCATGGATGGTGGTGTTGAAGCCGAGATGCGCGCCCGCCACGACGCCCTGTTCGAGATCCACTTCCTCGACCCGCGTCCGGTGCTGGAGATTTTGGAGGCCATCGGCCACATGCCGCTGCCCCCCTATATCGACCGTCCCGACGAGGATGCCGACAAGGAGCGCTACCAGACCGTTTACAATCAAAAGCCGGGCGCCGTCGCGGCGCCGACCGCCGGTCTGCACTTTGATGAGCCGCTGCTTGAGAAAATTCGGGCCAAAGGGGTTGAAACGGCCTTCGTCACCCTGCATGTAGGGGCGGGGACCTTCCAGCCGGTGCGGGTAGATAAGATTGAAGATCACCATATGCACTCCGAGTATGCGGAAGTGCCGCAAGAGGTGGTAGATGCCATCGCGGCCACCCGTGCCCGTGGTGGCCGGGTGATCGCGGTGGGGACCACGTCGGTCCGTTCGCTGGAGAGCGCGGCCAAGGTCACCCTGGCGCAGGGCAAACCGCTGGCGCCCTTCTTTAGTGACACCGATATCTTCATCTTCCCTGGTTACCAGTTCCAGATTGTCGATGCCATGGTCACCAACTTCCATCTGCCGGAGTCGACCCTGATCATGCTGGTCAGCGCCTTTGCCGGTTATGACAACGTGATGGCGGCCTATCAGGCAGCCGTGGCCGGGCAGTACCGTTTCTTCAGCTACGGGGACGCCATGTTCGTCACCCGTCGCCAGGTTGAAGCATAAGCTTCAGCTTATTTACCGGGCCGTGAGCGGCCCTCCTATTGTCAGACTGTTTATCTGACGCAGCCGAGGTAGCAATGAAATTTGAACTGAAAACCACCGACGGCCGTGCCCGTCGCGGTCAACTGGTCTTCGAACGTGGTGTGGTACAAACACCGGCCTTTATGCCGGTCGGGACTTACGGCACCGTCAAGGGGATGACCCCGGAAGAAGTGCGTGAAACCGGCGCCCAGATCCTGCTGGGTAACACCTTCCACCTCTGGCTACGTCCGGGTCAGGAAGTGATGCGTGCCCACGGCGATCTGCATGACTTCATGAACTGGCAGGGCCCGATCCTGACCGACTCCGGTGGTTTCCAGGTGTTCAGCCTAGGCCATATTCGCAAGATCACCGAAGCGGGCGTCCACTTCCGTCACCCCATCAATGGCGAGAAGATCTTCCTCGACCCCGAGAAGTCCATGGAGATCCAGTACGATCTGGGCTCCGACATCGTGATGATCTTCGACGAGTGCACTCCGTACCCGGCCACTTATGAAGAAGCGCGCAAGTCCATGGAGATGTCCCTGCGCTGGGGCAAGCGCTCCCGCGACAAGTTTGATGCGCTGGGCAACAAGAACGCCCTGTTCGGCATCATCCAGGGCTCGGTCTACGAAGATCTGCGTGATGTCTCCCTCAAGGGGCTGCTGGAGATCGGTTTCGACGGTTATGCGGTCGGTGGTCTGGCGGTGGGTGAACCCAAAGAGGACATGCACCGTATCCTCGAGCACGTCTGCCCGAAAATTCCGGCTGACAAGCCGCGCTACCTGATGGGTGTCGGCAAGCCGGAAGATCTGGTGGAAGGGGTGCGCCGCGGTATCGACATGTTCGACTGCGTCATGCCGACCCGCAACGCCCGTAACGGCCACCTGTTCACCACCGATGGTGTGGTGAAGATCCGCAACGCCCAACATCGCAACGACACCAGTACCCTGGATGCCGAGTGTGATTGCTACACCTGCAAGAACTACAGCCGAAGCTACCTGCACCATCTGGACAAGTGCAACGAGATCCTCGGTGCCCGTCTGAATACGATTCATAACCTGCGTTATTACCAGCGTGTGATGCAGGGTTTGCGGGACGCGATCGAGCAGGGTAAATTAGACGACTTTGTAACAGAGTTTTACCGTCGGCAAGGGAAGCCTGTGCCTCCGTTAGCTGAAAATGACGTTAAATAACAACAACATATAATTTTGTTTTTTTTAATCTACATCAATAAGAGGTTGTTAAATGAGCATTATCTCCAAGGCGTATGCAGAAGGCGCAGCACCGGGTGCACAGGGTGGTGGTATGGAAATGATCATCATGCTGGCCGTATTCGGCCTGATTTTCTACTTCATGATCTATCGTCCCCAGGCCAAGCGTGCCAAGGATCACCGCAATCTGATGAGCTCCTTGTCCAAGGGTGATGAAGTGCTCACTTCCGGTGGCCTGGTTGGCAAAATTGCCAAAGTGGCTGCAGACAGCGATTACCTGGTGATCGCCCTGAACGACCAGACTCAAGTCACCATCAAAAAGGACTTCGTCTCTGCCGTTCTGCCCAAGGGTTCTATCCAGTCCCTTTAATCTCCCAAGGAGCACAGCGTGTTGAATCGCTATCCGCTGTGGAAATACCTGATGGTGATCCTGGTGATCGCCATCGGTTTTCTATATGCAGCCCCCAATCTTTACGGCGAAGATCCGGCTTTGCAGGTTTCTGCCAGCCGTGGTGCCGAAGTCAAGCTAGATACTCTTGATCTGGTGAAAGAGACCCTTGAAGCGGCCAAGATCCCGGTCAAACATGCTGCATTCGAGCACGGTTTTATCCTGATCCGTTTCAAGAACACCGAAGACCAGCTGAAGGCGCGTGATATCGTTGCCAACAAGCTGGGCGACAACTTCATTACCGCACTCAACCTGGCACCTTCCACTCCCGCCTGGCTCGAAGCCATCGGTGCGGCGCCTCTGAAGCTGGGTCTTGATCTGCGCGGTGGTGTGCACTTCCTGATGGAAGTGGACATGGCCGAAGCACTGACCAAGCAGCAAGAGCAGATGGTGCAGGATTTCCGCTCCGAGCTGCGCACCCAGAAGATCCGTTACTCCGGCGTGCGCCGGGTCGGTGATCAGGTGCAGGTGATCTTCCGTGACGAAGCCGATCAGGAACGCGCCGTTTCTCATCTGCGTCGTCAGAACCCTGATTTGACTTTCACTACCGAGCAGAAAGGGGATGAGTTTATCCTGCTGGCTGGTCTGAGCGAAGCCAAGATCAAGGAAGTGAAGAAGTACGCCCTCGAGCAGAACATCACCATCATCCGTAACCGGGTCAACGAACTGGGTGTGGCCGAGCCGCTGGTACAACAGCAAGGCGCCGAGCGCATTGTCGTTGAACTGCCCGGTATTCAGGATACCGCCCGCGCCAAGGAGATCCTGGGGGCAACCGCGACCCTGGAATTCCACATGGTCGATGAGACTGCCGACATCCAGGCTGCGGCCGATGGCCGTGTCCCACCCAGCTCCAAGCTCTACAACGATCGCAACGGTCGCCCTGTGGTGCTGCAAAAGCGGGTGATCCTGACCGGTGACCACATCGTGGGTGCCCAGTCCGGTTTCGACGAGTACAGCCGTCCCCAGGTCAACATCAAGCTGGATGGCCAGGGTGGCAACAAGATGGCCAACTTTACCAAGGACAACGTCGGTAAAGGGATGGCGACCGTTTTCATCGAGTACAAGCCGGTCGGTCAACCGGGTCCGGATGGTAAGCGCAAGTTCCGCAAGCAGGAGGAGGTGATCAACGTCGCCACCATCCAGTCGCGTCTTGGCAGCCAGTTCCGTATCACAGGTATCGACAATGCCAACGAAGCCCACAACCTGGCGCTGCTGCTGCGTGCCGGTGCCCTGATCGCCCCGATCCAGATCGTGGAAGAGCGCACCATTGGCCCGAGCCTGGGTCAACAGAACATCGACAGCGGTATGGAAGCCATCGGCTGGGCCATGCTGGTGATCGTGCTGTTCATGGGGATCTACTACCGCGCGTTCGGCTGGGTTGCCAACCTGGCGCTCTGTATGAACCTGGTGTTGATTGTCGGCATCATGTCGATGATCCCTGGTGCCACCATGACCCTGCCGGGTATCGCCGGTATCGTCCTGACGCTGGGTATGGCGGTGGATGCCAACGTGCTGATCTACGAGCGTATTCGTGAAGAGATCCGCAACGGTCGCGGTGTTCAGCAAGCCATCCATCTGGGCTTTGATCGGGCATTCTCCACCATCGCCGACTCCAACGTGACCTCGCTGATCACCTGCGTGATCCTGTTCGGTATCGGTACTGGCGCCATCAAGGGCTTTGCCCTGACGCTGGGCATTGGTCTGACCGCCTCCATGTTTACTGCCATCACAGTTTCCCGTGCCATTATCAACCTGGCTTGGGGTGGACGGCGTATCGACAAGCTGCCCATCTGAGGATAGAGAGATGTTTCAGATTCTACATTTTGAAAAACCGATCCCGTTTATGCGCTATGCCAAGCCGGGTGTGGTTTTCTCTTCCGTGCTGATGGTGGTAGCCCTGTTCTTCCTGTTTGATCGGGGGCTGAACTGGGGTCTGGACTTTACCGGTGGTACCACTATCGAGGTGGGGTTCCAGCAGTCGGTGAGCCTGGACAAGATCCATGACGCTCTGGAAGAGCAGAAGATTGAAGGGGCAACCCTGCAACACTTTGGCTCCAGCCGTGACGTGCTGTTCCGCCTGACCCCGAAAGAGGGGGTCAAGGTAGAACAACAGGGTAACGAAGTGCTGGCGGCTGCCAAGCAGCTCGACGAGGGCGCAGTGCTCAAACGCGTCGAGTTTGTCGGCCCTTCCGTGGGGGATGAACTGGCGACCGATGGTGCGCTGGCGATGCTGGCCTCCATCCTCTGTATCCTGGCCTACGTGGCAGTGCGTTTCGAATGGCGTCTGGCGCTGGGGGGCATTCTCTCCCTGGTGCACGACGTGGTGATCACGCTGGGTGTCTTTGCCTACTTCCAGTACGAGTTCGACCTGACTGTACTGGCGGCACTGATGACCCTGGTGGGTTACTCCCTGAATGATACTATCGTGGTGTTCGACCGCTTGCGGGAGAACTTCCGCAAGGTGCGTAAAGGGGATACCGAGTACATTCTGGATCTCTCCATGACCGAGACCCTGAGTCGTACCATCATCACCTCCGGCCTTACCTTTATCGTGGTGCTGGCGCTGCTGCTCAAGGGCGGTGCGCTGATCCACGGTTTTGCCGTGGCCATGGTGATCGGTGTGGCGTTCGGTACCTACTCCTCCATCTATGTGGCGAGTGCGTTTGCCATGTTCCTCGGCGTCAAGCGCGAGCACATGCTGCCCACCCAGGTAGAGAAAGAGGGTGCGGATCAACAGGAAATCCTGCCGTAACAGTGAAGAGCGCCTCATGGCGCTCTTTTCTTATCTCTGCGTGTCGTTTGCTGACGCACATGATTTAAACAACAGGAGTTTGTCATGCATCACAATCCCCGTTTTTTGGCGCTGGTTGACGGGATCCGCTCCCGCATCACCGAAACCGATGTTCACCAGATCAAGCGCTGGCAGGATGAAGGGCGCACGTTTCACCTGATCGACGTGCGGGAAGAGAGCGAGTGGGCCAAAGGCCATCTGCCCGGTGCCCGATATCTGGGTCGTGGCGTGATTGAGCGGGATATCGAGACCCAGTTCCCGGATCTCGAGACCGAGCTCTACCTCTATTGTGGTGGTGGTTTTCGCTCAATTCTGGCGGCGGACAACCTGCAACAGATGGGTTATCGCAAGGTGATCAGCGTCGACGGCGGGTTTCGCGGTTGGTGCGATGCCGGATACCCTGTCGAATCCTGATTTATTTGAGGTAGAGGGGCACAGCTACATGACAAAGCGGCAGTTGACCTTTACCATATGCGGGGTCAAGCGTAAGCGTCGGAGTGTTCATTGAACGTCAGGAAAGGGATTGGATACCTCCTCGGTATCCTGTTGTTGCTTCCCATGTGGGGTTGCAGCAGTAGCAGTCAGGTTAACACCCCCAAGGTTCCCAAGCCGCAGCCTGCTTCACTGGTGTTGGCGACCCCCCTGCAGGTCTCCTACCAGAGTGAGCTGGCGCTCGCCCGACTCGGGCAGATGCTCAGTGAAATGGAACTGACCACCGAGCAACGGGCAGAGTTGTTCTATGAGCGTGCCGTGGTGTTTGATCGGGTTGGTCTGCGTTCCCTCGCGCGGCTCGATTTCAACCGTGCCCTGCGGGAGAAACCGGATTTCGCCGAGGCCTACAACTTCATCGGCGTCTATCTGGTACAGCAGCAGAATTACGACGAAGCCTATGATGCCTTCGATTCCGCCCTCGAACTGGCGCCGGACTATGACTATGCCTATCTCAACCGTGGCATCGCCCTCTATTACGGCAACCGTCCCGAACTGGCCGCGGCCGATATGAAGCGTTTCTACGAGGCGCAGCCGGAAGACCCCTATCGGGTGATCTGGCTCTATCTGGCTGAGCAGAAACTCGACCCGTCGGCCGCCATGAGCCGGATGCGCGAGCGTCTCAACAAGTACGATGACGACGCCTGGAACTGGGATCTGGTTCGCCTCTATACCGGCGAGATCAACGCTTCCCAGCTGATGGGCAACGTGGTGAAAGGGGTGAAGGATAACCGGGAGCTTGCCGAGCGCCTGTGTGAAACCTACTTCTATCTGGGCAAGTTCGAGCTGGGCAAAGGCAACCGCAAGGAGGCCATCAGTTACTTCAAGCTGGCCTTATCTAACAACGTCTATGACTTCATCGAGCACCGCTATGCGCTGCTGGAGCTGGAGTTGATGGCGCGCAAGCCCTTGCCGCCAGGTGCCCAGAGCGCTCGTAACAAGGGTGATCAGCCCTCCTGAACCACTGCCAGATAGTGGTAAAAAGGCCTCGCGATGAGGCCTTTTTGTTGGGCGTATGGCGGGTTTACTCCACCAGGCTCATGCCGGGGATCTGGCGCCAGTAGCCGTTGCAGTCACTTCCTTGCTGCAAGGAGAGGGGAGCCTGGCCCTGCCGGTTGACTTTGAAGCGGGCCAGCATCTCCAGCGTCTCCATCCCTTGCGGCGAAAGCCTGACCACATCTACCAGACCTTCCATACCAGCCAGCTCGTTACCCAGGTTGTAGCAGTAACCGGACTGGGTCTGGATCCCGTTGAGATTGAACACCCGCTGCCCCTCGCGGCTGTTGGCCAGTCGTCCGGTGGGGTAGTTGATGCAGGCGAGCTCGCAGTTGTCTTTCGGTTTGTCGAGGGAGCGGGCGGTGAAGCAGCGCGCCGAGTAGGCGAGCGGCAGATGGCCGTAGGCAAACACCTCCACCTCAAATTGGTCGCGTAGGGGGCCCAGATCCTGATTGAGCTGGATCAGCCAGTCACGGGAGAGCTCCACCGGCATGACCCAGCGTTTCATCCCCTGTTTGAGCAGCATGCGCAGCACATCTGCGTTATAGGCGTTGATGGCGGGACCACAGACGAAGGGGATCTCTGCCTCCCAGGCGAGTTGCACCGTACCGAGATCGTTGGCTTCGACCATCAGGTCGCCATTGTCGACCAGCCGCTTCACCTCCTTGAGCTCGGAAGGGGCGGAGATAAGGGCGAGGGTCGAGAGCACCACCTGCTTGCCGGAGTTGGCCACCTGACGGGCCAGCGCAATCCAGTCATCGACTTTGAGTTCGCGCCGCTTGCTGCAGACGGTCTCCCCCAGATAGATGATGTCGGCCTGACTGTCGGCAGCGGCATGGTAAAAGGCTTCGGTATCGGCTTTGGGCCAGTAGAAGAGCAGAGGCCCGAGAGAAAATTGCATGGGTGGACTCCTTATTGCCACTGACGATGGTAGGCGCCGAGGGTAGTCTGGCTACCTTCGGAGACGCGGGCTAGCTGGGCATCCCACTCAGCTTTAACCTGATAGGCCTCGGGATTGGCCTGATAGGCATCGATGGCTGCACGCCAGACCCGGGTCACTTGCTCCACATAAGCGGGGCTGCGCTGGCGCCCTTCAATCTTGACCGACTGGATCCCGGTCTTGAACAGCTCGGGCAGGAGACCCAGGGTATTGAGACTGGTGGGCTCTTCCAGCGCGTGGTAGGTCTGGCCATCCACGTCGAAACGCCCTTTGCAGAGGGTCGGGTAACCGGCATTTTCGCCCGGGCCATAGCGGTCGATCAGCACCTCGTTGAGCCGCGACTCGAGACCATTCGGGGTCTCTTCCCAACGGACGAACTTGGCCGGTGAGCAGGCGCCGACGGTGTTGGGACTCTCGCCAGTCATGTAGGAGGAGAGATAGCAGCGCCCCTCGGCCATGATGCAGAGGCTGCCAAAGGCGAATACCTCAAGGCCAACATCGGTCTCGCGGGCCAGCTGCTTGACCTGATGCATGGAGAGCACCCGGGGCAGCACCACCCGTGTGACATTGAATTGCTGCTGATAGAAGCGAATGGCGGCGGCATTGGTGGCGCTGGCCTGCACCGAGACATGGAGTTCCATCTCGGGGTAGTGGCGGCTGGCATAATCCAGCACGGCGAGATCGGCGATGATTAACGCATCGGCGCCGAGGGCCACCCCGCGATCAACCGCCTGTTTCCATCGAGTATCGGCCCCGGGATGGGCAAAGGTATTGATGGCAATATGCAGCTTGCGACCATGTTGATGCACATAATCTACCGCCTTCTCCAGTTTGCTGTCGGTAAAGTTGAGACCGGCAAAGTGGCGTGCATTGGTGTCATCCTTGAAACCGATATAAACGGCATCGGCCCCGTTATCCACGGCGGTTTTCAGTGCCGGCAAACTGCCTGCCGGACAGAGTAATTCCATTGGTACGCTCCGAGAGTGCATATGAAGGGCAAACGAGCCCTGATTGTATGCAGCCATGCACTCCCGCTTTTTGACCTGAGGCAGCTTTATGTGGCTTTACCCTTCTTGAGGTAACCCTGCACAAGTTTGATTTCCAACAGGATCTTGCCACTCTCCCTGTGTTTGAATGCGCAAAAAAGGGAGTCTATCGTGTTTCAACAACTGCAACGCCGCCTGGTCGAACAGGCTCCGCGCTTCTTGCGCCATCCCCTCAAGCTGGTTCCCTTCAATCTGCAAAAGCAGCTGATGGAGAGTTTGCTGGCCCGGGTATTCAAAGAGGCTATCGAAGATGGCGATTTCGAGTTTCTGGCAGACAAGTGGCTGAAAGTCGAAGTCTCTGATCTGGAGCTGTGCTGGTTTATCAGTGAGCAGAATGGCCAGCTGGTGGTAGCTCGCGAGTGTGACAAGGCCGATGTCTGCTTCAGCGGTACCGCCAACGACCTGATCCTGATTGCCGGTCGCAAAGAGGATCCGGATTCGCTCTTTTTCCAGCGCAAGCTGAAGATAGAAGGGGATACCGAACTGGGCCTTGAGGTGAAAAACCTGATGGACAGTCTGGATCTCGATGGCTTGCCAAGCCTGATGAAGTATCCCCTGATGGATCTGGCGACGTTTATCGAACGCGCCCGCACCGAGTCAGCGCAGGCTCCGGTGCAGACGGCGCCGGGCGGAATCCCGTCTTAAGTGGACAATCACCCCATGGGCATGGCGACGATAATGGTGCCGTGCCCAGAGGCAACGACAGGCCCACAGACAGGGCACCAAGGCGATGAGTGCCGCAGGGGCGGGCAGCTGTGACATGGCCAGCCCCGCAGCCAGCCAGATGAAGGGCTGCGCTTCATACAGCCACTCCGGCTGCAGCCAGCGTTTGCTCGGAAAGATAATCAGATCGGTACGCCGGTAGCTGGAACGCATCATCCAGGTCACCGCTCCGGCGATAAACAGCAAGGCGCCTGCAAACCAGAGCAGGGGCTGTTCACTCAACGTAATAATGGCAATGGCTGCCAGCAGGTAGAGGCTGGGCAATCTCTCATAGATAAAGGGAGGAAGCATGGCGTGGTGTCTCCTGTGCCGTTTATCGGATATCCATCAAGTTTAGTCCCCCCCTCTCACTTCCCTCATGCTGGTTTGTTATACAAACGGCTGGTTTTGTTCTGAAATGGCTCGGCTTTTACGGTGCCAACATCGTGTTCTCTTATGTTACAATTGCGCGCCATTTTTGACTGAAGATTGACTGGGCATGTTGGATCAGATTCGTATCGTTTTGGTAAACACTTCTCATACCGGCAACATGGGGTCTGCGGCACGCGCCATGAAGACCATGGGGTTGACCCAGCTGGTATTGGTTGATCCGCAAGCCTTGCCGGATGACAATGCCTTCGCCCTGGCGGCTGGTGCCAGCGATGTGCTTGCTAATGCCCGTATCGTCCCGACACTGGACGACGCGATCGCCGATTGTGGTCTGGTGATTGGCACCAGCGCCCGCTCTCGAACCCTGAGCTGGCCCATGCTCGATCCCCGTGAGGCCGGCGAAAAGTCGGTGGTTGAGGGGATGCAGCACCCGGTTGCGCTGGTGTTTGGTCGTGAGCGCACCGGTCTCACCAACGACGAATTGCAAAAGTGCCACTACCACGTGGCCATTCCGGCCAATCCTGATTACAGCTCTCTCAATCTGGCCATGGCGGTGCAGACCCTCTGTTACGAAGTGCGGATGCGCTGGCTGCAGGGGCAGGCCGCCGAGCCTGAAGACGAGATGGTCTATCCGAGTGCCGCCCAGCTGGAAGGGTTTTATCAGCACCTGGAACAAACCCTGATGAAGACCGGTTTTATTGCCGATGACCATCCGGGTCATGTGATGAGCAAGCTGCGTCGCCTGTTCAATCGGGCTCGGCCGGAAGGGGCGGAGCTCAACATTCTGCGCGGTATTCTGACCTCGGTGCAGAAAGCGCGCGTACCGGATTAATCCGACTGATTTACTCAACCATATACTTGACTGATTTGGTCGGGTATGTGACCATGTGCCCCATTAAATTGCTTCGCAAGACGGTAAGGCACATGAGACTGACTTCAAAAGGACGTTACGCTGTAACCGCCATGCTCGACGTGGCGCTGCATGCAGAGCAGGGGCCCGTCCCCCTTGCCGATATTTCCGAGCGCCAGGGCATCTCGTTGTCCTATCTCGAGCAGCTCTTTGCCCGCCTGCGCAAACATGGTCTGGTGAGCAGCGTGCGTGGCCCGGGCGGTGGTTATCGCCTCGGGTTGGCCCCAGGCGAGATTTCGGTTGGTCAGGTGATCACCGCGGTCGATGAGTCGGTCGATGCAACCAAGTGCCTCGGCAAGGGCGGCTGCCACGGCGGTACCCAGTGCCTGACTCACTCCCTGTGGCGTGATCTGAGTGAGCGGATCTCCAGCTTCCTCGGGGATATCACCCTGGCCGAGCTGGTACGCCAGGCCGATGTGCGCCGGATTGCCGGCAAGCAAGATGAACAAATGAAGACCGTGTTGTCCCTGG
Source organism: Aeromonas sp. R4-2 (assembly GCF_040908295.1). Lineage (NCBI taxonomy): Bacteria > Pseudomonadati > Pseudomonadota > Gammaproteobacteria > Aeromonadales > Aeromonadaceae > Aeromonas > Aeromonas sp. R4-2. The sequence continues at coordinate 19,851 of NZ_JBFODL010000011.1, forward strand.
TTGAACGGGCAGAACACGGCGATGTGAGCTTGAAAGTCCAACTATAAACGTGCTTTCCACAGCGGGACTCTGTATGACCCGGACTGTGACGGAGAAAAACATGAAACTGCCTATTTACCTTGATTATTCGGCAACCTGTCCGGTGGACCCGCGTGTCGCAGAAAAAATGATGCAGTGTCTCACCATGGATGGCCTGTTCGGCAATCCGGCTTCCCGTTCTCACCGCTTTGGCTGGCAAGCCGAGGAGGCGGTGGATCTGGCCCGTAATCAAGTGGCAGATCTGATCGGTGCCGATCCCCGCGAGATCGTCTTCACTTCCGGTGCGACCGAATCCAATAACCTGGCCATCAAGGGTGTTGCCCACTTCTATGCCAGCAAGGGCAAACACATCATCACCTCCAAGACCGAACACAAGGCGGTGCTCGATACCTGTCGCCAGCTGGAGCGTGAAGGGTTCGAGGTGACCTATCTTGAGCCGATGCCCAACGGCCTGTTCACTATCGAGATGATCGAGAATGCCATGCGTGATGACACCATCCTGGTCAGCATCATGCATGTGAACAACGAAATCGGCGTGGTTCAGAACATTGCCGCCATCGGCGAGTTGTGCCGTTCCCGCAAGATCCTGCTGCACGTGGATGCCGTTCAGAGTGTGGGCAAGATCCCGGTAGATGTGGAAGCACTGAAAGTGGACCTGCTCTCCGTCTCAGCACACAAGGTGTATGGTCCGAAAGGGATCGGTGCACTGTTTGTTCGCCGCAAACCCCGCGTTCGTCTGGAAGCCCAGATGCACGGTGGCGGCCACGAGCGCGGCATGCGTTCCGGTACTCTGCCGACCCACCAGATCGTCGGGATGGGCGAAGCTTTCCGCATCGCCAAAGAAGAGATGGTGAGTGAAGGCGAGCGTATCTTGGCACTGCGCCAGCGTCTGTGGAATGGCATCAAGGATATTGAAGCCGTCTACATCAATGGCGATCTGGAGCAACGTGTTCCGGGCAACCTCAACGTCAGCTTTGCCTATGTGGAAGGGGAATCCCTCATCATGGCGCTGAAAGATTTGGCGGTCTCTTCCGGTTCGGCCTGTACCTCCGCCAGCCTGGAACCCTCCTATGTGCTGCGCGCACTGGGTCTGAACGACGAGCTGGCACACAGCTCCATCCGTTTCAGCATGGGTCGCTTCACCACCGAGGAAGAGATTGACTACGCGGTCAAGCTTATTCGTGACTCCATCGGTCGTCTGCGCGAGATGTCCCCCCTGTGGGAGATGTACAAAGACGGCGTCGATCTGAACACGGTCGAATGGGCTCATCACTGATCCACCGGGTCAGTGAGCAACAGAATTAGCAGGAGTGAGATATGGCTTACAGTGAAAAAGTAATCGACCACTACGAGAATCCTCGCAACGTCGGTGGTTTCGACAAGAATGATCCCAGCGTTGCAACCGGCATGGTCGGTGCGCCCGCCTGTGGCGACGTGATGAAGCTGCAATTGAAGATCAGCGATGAAGGCATCATCGAAGATGCCAAGTTCAAGACCTACGGCTGCGGTTCTGCCATCGCCTCCAGCTCCCTGGTGACCGAATGGGTCAAGGGCAAGACCCTGGACGAAGCGGCTGGCATCAAGAACACCGATATCGCCGAAGAGTTGGCCCTGCCACCGGTGAAGATCCACTGCTCCATTCTGGCCGAGGACGCCATCAAGGCCGCCATCGCCGATTACAAGCAGAAGAAAGGTCTCTAAGCGCCGGAGAGCAGTATGGCTATTACCATGACAGATGCCGCCGCGGCACGGGTTTCCTCTTTTCTGGCTAACCGGGGCAAGGGCATTGGCCTGCGCCTCGGCGTCAAAACCACCGGCTGCTCCGGTCTTGCCTACGTGCTTGAGTTCGTTGATGAACTGACCGATGAGGATCAGGTGTTCGAGCAGCAGGGCGTCAAGATTATTGTTGATGCCAAGAGCCTGATCCATCTGGATGGCACCGAGCTGGATTTCGTCAAGGAGGGCCTCAACGAGGGCTTCCAGTTCAACAATCCCAATGCCAAAGGCGAGTGTGGTTGCGGCGAAAGCTTCAGTGTCTGAGATGTTTGACGTCAATGATCCTTCGTCTGTGGTTGAGCGGGTTGCCCATGACCCGTTCAATCACATCTCATTTGCCAGGGGCGAGTGAGGTTGTGGCGAACGTTTCCAAGAGGTTTGCATGAATCATTTCGAGCTGTTTGGGCTGGTTGAAGGCTTTGAGCTCGATACCCGTCAGTTGGCTGATACCTACCGCCAGCTGCAAACCCAATTCCATCCTGATCGTTTTGCCACCGCCCCCGAACGGGAGCAGCTGGCTGCGGTGCAACGTGCCGCCCAGATCAACGAAGCATTCACCACCCTCAAGGCGCCGCTACGCCGTGCCGAATATCTGCTCTCCCTGCGTGGCACCGATATCCGTGGTGAACAGCAGACCCTGCAAGATACCGCGTTTCTGATGCAGCAGCTGGAGTGGCACGAGCGTCTGGCCGATCTGAAAGATGACGCCGACCCTGAGCGCGCCATCAAGGATTTTCGCAGCGAGATCAGGCATGATCACCAGATGTTGATGCAGCAGCTGACCGAGTCTCTTGCCGCCGGCAAAGATCTCGTTGCCGCTGATTGCGTTCGCAAACTCAAGTTTGTCGACAAGCTCCTCGAAGAGCTGGAACGATTCGAAGACTCGCTTCTCGAGTCTTGATCCTTTAACGCTGGAAGTTTCATTACCCATGGCATTACTGCAAATCGCCGAACCCGGCCAGAGCGCTGTTCCTCATCAGCACAAACGTGCCGTCGGCATCGATCTCGGCACCACCAACTCTCTCGTCGCTGCGGTTCGCAGCGGTCACGCCGATACCCTTTGCGATGAGCAAGGGCGCGACCTGCTCCCGTCGGTGGTGCACTATCAAAGCGACGCCATTCGAGTCGGAATTGATGCCAAGCGCGAAGCGGCGCTCGATCCTCACAACACCATCGTCTCGGTTAAACGGATGATGGGCAAGGCGTTGGCCGATATCGATACCCGCCAGCAGCCTTACCAGTTTGTTGCCGCCGACAATGGCATGCCGCAACTGCAAACCCGTCAGGGGCTGGTCAATCCGGTACAGGTCTCGGCCGAAATTCTCAAAAAGCTGGCCGAGCGTGGCGCCCAGACTCTCGGGGGCGATCTCGACGGCGTGGTCATTACCGTGCCCGCCTATTTCGATGATGCCCAGCGTCAGGGTACCAAGGATGCGGCCCGTCTGGCCGGTCTGCACGTGCTGCGTCTGCTCAACGAGCCGACCGCGGCCGCGATTGCCTATGGCCTTGACTCCGGTCAGGAAGGGGTGATCGCGGTTTACGATCTGGGGGGCGGCACCTTCGATATCTCCATCCTGCGTCTGCACCGCGGTGTGTTTGAAGTGATGGCGACCGGCGGCGATTCCGCCCTCGGCGGTGATGATTTTGATCACCTGCTGGCGGACTGGATCAAGGAACAAGCGGGCCTCTCCGGCGAGCTGGATGCCCATCTGCAGCGCGAGCTGCTGGATGTGGCCGCTGCCGTCAAACACGGCCTGACCGATGCCGAGCAGGTGGCGTGCACTTTTGCTGGCTGGCAGGGTTCAGTGAGCCGTAGCCAGTTTGATGAACTCATCACCCCGCTGGTGAAACGGACCTTGCTGGCTTGCCGCCGCGCCCTGCGCGATGCCGGTCTCGAGCAGGTGGAAGTGCTGGAAGTGGTGATGGTCGGTGGCTCCACCCGGGTGCCGCTGGTGCGTGAACTGGTGGGCGAGTTCTTCCAGCGTACGCCGCTGACCAGCATCGATCCGGACAAGGTGGTCGCCATTGGCGCCGCCATCCAGGCCGATATTCTGGTGGGCAACAAGCCCGATGCCGAGATGCTGCTGCTGGACGTTATCCCCTTGTCGCTGGGTCTGGAGACCATGGGTGGCCTCGCCGAGAAAGTGATCCCGCGCAACACTACCATTCCGGTTGCCCGCGCCCAGGAGTTCACCACCTTCAAGGATGGTCAGACCGCCATGGCCATTCACGTGGTACAGGGTGAACGCGAGTTGGTGGCCGATTGCCGCTCCCTGGCCCGCTTTACCCTGACCGGTATTCCGCCGATGGCTGCCGGCGCCGCCCATATTCGCGTCACCTTCCAGGTGGATGCGGATGGTCTGCTCTCGGTCAGCGCCATGGAGAAATCCTCCGGCGTGCAGGCCGAGATCCAGGTCAAGCCCTCTTACGGGCTGGCGGAGCAGGATATCCTCAACATGCTGAGTGCCTCCATCGAGAATGCCCAGCAGGATATGGATGCCCGCATGCTGGCCGAGCAGCAGGTTGAAGCCGACCGGGTGGTCGAGAGTCTCAATGCGGCGCTGGCCGCCGATGGCGATGCCCTGCTCAATGCTGCCGAGCGTGCCGAGATTGATGCCGCCATCGCCCATCTGCTGACCATGCGCAACAGCGGCGCAACCCATCAAATCAAAGAAGCCATTGAGGCAGCCGATGCTGTCAGTGGCGAGTTTGCAGCCCGCCGGATGGACGCCTCCATCCGCAAGGTGCTGACCGGACAAAACGTCAACAAGGTGTAATATGCCAAAACTGATCATTCTTCCTCATCCCGTACTCTGTCCGGATGGCGCCGCCCTCGAGGGGCAAAGCGGCGAGACCATTCTGGATGTGGCGCTGCGCAACGGCATCGAGATTGAGCATGCCTGCGAGAAGTCCTGTGCCTGCACCACCTGCCACTGTGTGGTGCGTGAAGGCTTTGACTCGCTCGAGCCAAGTGACGAGCTGGAAGACGACATGCTGGACAAGGCGTGGGGGTTGGAGCCGGAATCGCGCCTGAGCTGCCAGGCAAAACTGGCGGACGAGGATCTGGTGGTGGAACTGCCCAAGTACACCCTGAACCTTGCCTCTGAACGCCATTAATTACACATGAGTGAATTGCACGTGCAGCATCCTGTGGTGCTTCAGTGATATGGTGGAAGGCCGTGACCCTCGGGGGCACGGCCTTTTTTGTATTCGTTATTCTCTCTTTGCCAATAAGCTCTTTCCCATAAAGAGTGCTTATACATAGTGCCAGTAAAAAGGAAGCAAACACGATGGCTGATATGATGAAGGTAGCGTTATCCACCCAGGCTGCGGCCGCCTATTGGGGCGAGGGCGCCCAGCTCAGTTTCAATGGCGACGAGGCACTGATCCATCTTGGTGCCGCCGGTCAGGAGAAGGATGTTCTGCGCACCGTTCAGCGCGCCGCCCGTCGCCTCGAATCGAGCGGGATCAAGCGGGTGACGCTGGTCGGTGAAGGCTGGGATCTGGAGCGTCGCTACGCGTTCGCCCAGGGGTTCTACGCCGCCAAGGGATCGCGTGAACTGGATTTTGGCCAGCAGAGCGACGCGGAAGCCCGTGAACTGGATGCGCTGCTCAAGGCGGCTCGCTGGGTACGTGACATCACCAATGGCTGTCCGGAAGAGATCTACCCCATGAGTCTGGCGGAATCGGCCCTGTTGCTCATTCGTGGTATCGCCGGGGATCAGGTCACTGCCCGCATCACCGCCGGTGAAGCGCTGCGCGAGTCCGGCCATATCGGGATCTGGTCGGTTGGCCGTGGCAGCGAGCGCGAGCCGGTGCTGCTGGAGCTCGACTACAACCCGACCGGTGATCGCAATGCGCCCGTGGTGGCGGCGCTGGTGGGCAAGGGGATCACTTTTGATTCTGGCGGCTACTCCATGAAGTCCTCTGACAACATGCTGCCGATGAAGTCCGACATGGGCGGCGCTGCCATGGTGACCGGTGCGCTGGCGCTGGCTATCAGCCGCGGTCTGAACCAGCGGGTGAAGCTCATTCTCTGCTGCGCCGAGAACCTGGTCTCTGGCCACGCCTTCAAGCTGGGCGACATCCTCACTTACAAGAATGGGATTTCGGTCGAGATCCAGAACACCGATGCGGAAGGTCGTCTGGTGCTGGCCGATGGCCTGATGGCGGCCTCCGACAGCGGTGCGGCTTATATCCTTGACGCAGCCACCCTGACCGGCGCCGCCAAGATGGCGCTGGGGCGCGACTACAATGCGGTGTTTGCCCTCGATGAGACCGAACAGCAGCGTGCGCTGGCCGCCGCCAAGGTGGAAAACGAGCAGGCGTGGGCGCTGCCGCTGGAGCCCTGGCATGCCAGCCAGCTCACCTCGGCCTTTGCCGATCTGGGCAACGTCGCCTCGGCAGAAGGCACGGCCGGTGCCACCACGGCTGCTGCGTTCCTTTCCCGCTTCGTACGTGATGAGGGTAAAGGCTGGGTGCACCTGGATCTGGCGGCCTCTTATCAGAAATCGGGCAACGATCTCTGGGCGACCGGTGCCAAGGGGCACGGTCTGCGCACCATCGCACGTTGGCTGCAGGAGGTGACCGCATGAATGTCTGGTTAAGTCGTGAATTTGCACCGGCCGAGTGGGGGGAGGGGGCGCTGCTCTCTCACCGTGCCGACGGCATGGTGATCCATCTGGTGACGGCCAATCCGCTGCTCGATATCCAGCAGGCGGCCCGTCGCCTCTGCCAGCAGGGGATCCAGAAAGTGACCCTGGCTGGTCACTGGGAGCGTGAACAGCAGTGGGCTTTTGCCCAAGGGCTGCAAACCCCCAAGGCGGAGGTGCAACTGCAGTGGGCCATGTCCTCGGAAGAGGACAGAGAGGAGCTGGAAGCGCGTTGGCTCTGCGGCCGCTGGGTGCGCGAGATGACCAATGCCACCCCGGAGCAGTTGGGCCCGCTGGAGCTGGCGGTGGAAGCTGCCTCCTTTATTACCGAGCTGGCGCCGGACAAGGTGAGTCATCGCATTTTGAAAGGCGAAGCGCTGCAACAGGCGGGCTGGGTCGGCCTCTATCAGGTGGGCCGCGGCAGTGCGCGCGAACCGGTATTGCTGGAGCTCGACTTCAACCCGGGGCGTGACCCCAAGGCGCCGGTAGCGGCAGCGCTGGTGGGCAAGGGGATCACCTTTGACTCCGGCGGCTACTCCATGAAGAGCTCCGAGGGGATGCTCACCATGAAGTGCGACATGGGGGGCGCGGCGATTGTCACCGGTGCGCTGGCGCTGGCCATGCTGCGCGGGCTCGACAAGCGGGTGAAGCTGATCCTCTGCTGCGCCGAGAACCTGGTCTCCGGCCATGCCTACAAGCTGGGCGACATCCTCACCTACAAGAACGGTACCACGGTCGAGATTGTGAATACCGATGCCGAGGGGCGGCTGGTGCTGGCCGACGGCCTGCAACTGGCGAGCGAGTCCGGCGCACCGCTGATCATCGATGCCGCGACCCTGACTGGCGCAGCCGTGATGGCGCTGGGTGGGCGCTACAATGCTCTGTTCGGCCTCGATAAAGGGCTGGTAAGCCGAGCCATGACCTATGCCGATGCCGAGCATGAGCCAGCCTGGCCGCTGCCGCTGGAGCCCTGGCACCGCCAGCAGTGCCCCTCCCATTACGCCGACACGGCCAACAGCCGTCCGGTGAAGGGGGGCGGGCCGGGTGGCGCCTCCAACGCTGCGGGTTTCCTCTCCCGTTTCGTTGCCAACGAAGGGATGGGCTGGTTGCATATCGATCTGGCCGCCTGCTTCAGTGACAACGGCGATGCCCTCTGGGCTCCGGGGGCCAATACCCTGGGGATGCGCACCATAGCGCGGGCCTTGCTGGCGGAAGCCAAATAGGCGAGACAAGGCACCTTCGGGTGCCTTTTTCATGCTGTTCGAATTGTGAACAAAAGATGGGGTTTTGGCGGCTTAAGGTAACTATCGTGCGCAAGCGCACATATTTTCCGGCTCTGCTCGGTCAAGATGAGTGTGGATGTTGATTGCAAGGGAGTGATGTTTAATAAAAAGTTGCTTGTTTGTGTGTTTTTCCGGTTTTTGTTTACGTATAATCGCCAGCGAACATGGATTCTAACAATAAAACTCTGTAGTTAAGGAAAGATATCAATGGCCATCGAACGTACCTTCTCTATCGTTAAACCGGATGCTGTCAGCAAGAACCTGATCGGTGCCATCTATAGCCGTTTCGAAAGCGCAGGCTTGAAAGTGGTGGCATCCAAAATGCTGCACATGAGCAGTGAACAGGCTGCCGGTTTCTATGCCGAGCATCAGGGCAAGCCTTTTTATGACAATCTGGTCAGCTTCATGACCTCTGGCCCTGTCATGGTGCAGGTGCTGGAAGGGGAAGACGCCATTCGTCGCAATCGCGAGATCATGGGGGCTACCAACCCGAAAGAGGCGCTGGCTGGTACCTTGCGTGCCTGTTATGCCGAGAGCATCGATCGCAACGCAGTACATGGCTCCGATGCACCGGCATCCGCAGCCCGCGAAATTGCCTACTTCTTCTCTGACAACGAGATCTGCCCGCGCGGCTGATTCTTGTGGATGATGACCCAAGGGAGCCTCGGCTCCCTTTGTTGTTTTCGCCGTTTACGCAATATCCCTCTATTCTCCAGGTGGAAAGCCAGACCCATTATTTGTACAATGCCGCCCCCTGACGTCGTCAGCCAATAATTGATGAAGTGTTTGAACTGAGGCCATTGATGAGCGAAACAAAAATCAACCTGCTGGATCTTGATCGGGATGCCATGCGTGCCTTTTTCGTCGAACTGGGCGAGAAGCCATTCCGGGCAGATCAGGTCATGAAGTGGATCTATCACTTTGGGTGTGATGATTTCGATCAGATGACCAACGTCAACAAGGTGCTCAAAGAGCGCCTCAAGGCGATCGCCGAGATCAAGGCGCCCGAGATCAGCCGCGAGCAGCGCTCTGCCGATGGCACCATCAAGTGGGCTCTGCAGGTGGGCGCTCAGGAGGTAGAGACCGTCTACATCCCGGAAGATGACCGCGCGACCCTCTGCGTCTCCTCTCAAGTTGGCTGTGCGCTGGAGTGCAAGTTCTGCTCCACGGCTCAACAAGGCTTCAACCGCAATCTGAAAGTCTCCGAGATCATCGGTCAGGTGTGGCGTGCGGCCCGCGTGGTCGGTGGCAAGCGTCCCATCACCAACGTGGTGATGATGGGGATGGGCGAGCCGCTGCTCAACCTCGCCAACGTGGTGCCCGCCATGCGTCTGATGATGGATGACTACGGCTTTGGTATCTCCAAGCGCCGGGTGACCATCTCCACCTCTGGCGTGGTACCTGCGCTGGACAAGTTGGGCGACCAGATCGACGTGGCGCTGGCTATCTCCCTGCACGCCCCGAACGACAAGCTGCGTTCAGAGATCATGCCGATCAACGACAAGTACAACATCGAGGAGTTCCTCGCCGGTGTCCGTCGTTACCTGGCCAAATCCAATGCCAACGGTGGCCGGGTGACCGTCGAATATGTGCTGCTCGATCATATCAATGACGATATGCAGCATGCGCACGAGCTGGCCAAGGTGCTCAAGGACACTCCGAGCAAGATCAACCTGATCCCGTTCAACCCCTTCCCGGGCAACCCTTACGGCAAGCCGAGCAATAGTCGTATCGATCGCTTCTCCAAGGTGCTGATGGAGTACGGTTTCACCGTGATTGTCCGCAAGACCCGTGGTGATGACATCGATGCCGCCTGTGGTCAGCTGGTGGGTGACGTGATTGACCGTACCAAGCGAACTATCAAAAATCGGATGCAACAGGATGGGATTTCCGTCAAAATGGTTTAAATGCTAAGCCATTGTATAGACAGGGAATGGATACACGTACATTGATCGTAGTGGCAGCGCTCTGCGCGCTGCCAGGCTGTGTGACCGAGACCACTTACGCTGGCCAGAATTCGACCCAGCGTGAAGTGGGTCCTGACCTCAAGGCGGCTGCCCAAACCCGCCTCGACCTGGGTATCCAGTACCTGCGTCAGGGCAATGCCGAGCAGGCCAAGTTCAATCTTGACCGCGCCCTCCAGTATGACCCCTCCAACCCCCAGATCCAGATCGGTTTTGCCTACTTTTACCAGAAGGTAGGAGATTTCAAGGCAGCCGAGACCCATTACAAGAACGCCCTTGCCATGGATCCGTCCAATGCTGACGCAATGAACAACTATGGTGCCTTCCTCTGTGATCGCGGCAGGTATGCCGAGGCAGATCAGGCGTTCAACCAGGCTGTTATTCAGCCAGGCTATGTAAAAATTGCCGATACCTATGAAAATGCGGCACTTTGTGCGCTGCAAAATCGCAGAAATGATAAAGCAGGCGAGTACTATCGCCTGGCCTTGGGGTATAATCCCCGCAATCCAGGGTTATTGCTGGACTTGGCCGAGCTTTCCATGAAAGATGGCAAGCTGCCTGATGTGCAGTCCTACCTCGCCCGTTTTGCCGATGTGTCAGACGAGAACGAGGAGAGTCTCTGGTTGAGACTTCGGCTGGCACAGGCGATGGACAAGCCGGCATTACTTCACCAATTCGGGACTGAGCTGGTAAGGCAATATCCCACTTCGCAACAAGCCAAGCGTTATTTAGCCAATGACTATTGAACAGCAACACGATTTCCAAGACGACTCCCAGGCAGTAGGCCCAGGCCAATTGCTGCGCAACGCCCGTGAACAGCTTGGCTGGACACGAGAACAGGTTGCGTCCCGCATTCACCTTCGTCTGACCCTGATCGCCGCTATCGAATCGGATACCTACGACAAGCACACCTCCCATACCTTTATTCGGGGCTATCTGCGTACCTATGCCAAGCTGGTCGGGATCCCCGACGAGACCATTCTGGCTGCTTACGACAAGCTGGGTCTGACTCCTCCCGACAATATCGACATGCAGAGCTTCTCCCGTCGCTCCCGTCAGCAAGCCAACGACAGTCGGCTCAAGGTGGTGACCTGGCTGGTAATCCTGGTGTTGATTGCGCTCTCGGTCGCCTGGTGGTGGCAGAGTACTTCCCGTCGCTCCGCCGGTGATGAAGCGCTGGCAGCCACCGAGATGAGTGCAACCGGTTCGACTCCGGCTGAACCTGCCATCACGCCGCCCGATGCAATCAACACCGCTCCGGTGGAAGGCGCTACCATCGCACCGGCCGCCACTGATGTAGCTGCCCCTGCGGTGGTCTCCGATGCGTCTGCTACCCTGGCGCCTGCTTCTGCGGCTGTTGCCCCGACCGATGTCAGTGCGGCTGTCGGCACTGCGACCGATGCTGCAGTATCCGGTGCCAATGGCACTGAATCTGAAGAGGCTGTCGTTGATCCGGCGACTGCGCCGCAACTGAAGATGAGCTTCACCGCCGATTGCTGGCTGGATGTGAAGGATGCCAACGGCAAGACCCTGTTCAGTGGTCTGAAGAAGGCCAACGACGAGCTGGTGCTGGAAGGCGCTGAGCCCCTGAAGTTCATCATTGGCGCGCCCATGGCCGTCAAGCTTGACTACAAGGGTCAGTCGTTTGATATGAGCCGTTACAACAACGGTCGTACAGCCCGCTTCTCACTGCCGCAGGAGTAATCTGTTTCCCATGTCTTCTCACGAATCACCCATCATTCGTCGTAAATCCAGACAGATCATGGTTGGTAATGTACCGGTTGGGGGCGATGCCCCCATTACCGTGCAGACCATGACCAACACCAAGACCACAGATGTCGCCGCCACCATCGAGCAGATCCAGCGGATCGAGCGGGTCGGTGCCGATATCGTCCGTGTCTCCGTGCCCACCATGGAGGCGGCGGAAGCCTTCCGGCTCATCAAACAGCAGACCCGCATCCCCATCGTCGCCGATATCCACTTCGACTATCGCATCGCCTTGAAAGTGGCCGAGTACGGTGCCGACTGCCTGCGTATCAACCCGGGCAACATCGGCAACGAGCAGCGGGTGCGCTCGGTGGTCGATTGCGCGCGCGACCTCAATATCCCGATCCGTATCGGGGTCAATGGCGGGTCGCTGGAGAAAGATATTCAGGAGAAGTACGGCGAGCCGACCCCCGAAGCGCTGGTGGAGTCCGCCATGCGTCACGTGGACTACCTCGATCGCCTCGATTTCCAGGACTTCAAGGTGAGTGTCAAGGCCTCTGATGTGTTCCTGGCAGTCGGTGCCTATCGCCTGCTGGCCAAGCAGATCGAGCAGCCGCTGCACCTTGGCATCACCGAAGCGGGCGGTTTCCGTGCCGGCGCGGTGAAGTCTGCCATCGGTCTGGGCATGCTGCTCACCGACGGCATCGGCGATACCCTGCGTATCTCGCTGGCGGCGGATCCTGTGGAGGAGGTGAAGGTCGGTTTCGATATCCTCAAATCCCTGCGTATTCGCTCCCGTGGCATCAACTTTATCGCTTGCCCATCCTGCTCACGGCAGGAGTTCGATGTGATCGCCACCGTCAATGCGCTGGAAGAGCGGCTCGAAGATATCATCACCCCGATGGATGTCTCCATCATCGGTTGCGTGGTGAATGGCCCGGGCGAAGCACTCGTCTCCGATCTTGGTCTGGCGGGTGCCGCCAACAAGAGTGCCTTCTATGAAGGGGGCCAGCGGGTCGATCGGCTCGACAACAAGGATCTCATTCCAACTCTGGAGCGCCGCATTCGCGCCCGCGCCGCCATGCTGGATCCCGCTAACCGGATCCCGATGGACAAGGAGTGAGCGAAACAGGGCCACATTGGGTGGCCCTTTTTCCAGGTGACTGATTTTAAATCCCGCATCCGGATTCCCTGATTTTACCTTGGGGGGGAAAATCCCTATAATGCGGCCAAATTTTACCTCTTTTTCTCGAGTATCAACGTGGCAAAACAGATCCAAGCTATTCGCGGTATGAATGATTGCCTGCCGGAGCAGAGCCCGGTATGGCAGAAGGTTGAACAGATCCTGCGCCAGGTCGTTGCCAGCTATGGCTACAGCGAAGTGCGCATGCCGATTGTCGAGCAGACTCATCTGTTCAAGCGCGCCATCGGTGAAGTGACCGACGTGGTCGAAAAAGAGATGTACACCTTTGAAGACCGTAACGGCGACAGCCTGAGCCTGCGTCCGGAAGGGACCGCCAGTTGCGTCCGTGCCGGTATCGAACACGGTCTGCTCTACAACCAGGAACGCCGGATGTGGTACATGGGCCCCATGTTCCGTCACGAGCGTCCCCAGAAGGGCCGTTATCGCCAGTTCCACCAGTTCGGTGTCGAGCTGTTTGGCATCAACGGGCCGGACATTGACGCTGAGCTGATCATGCTGACCCACCGTCTGTGGCGTCTGTTTGGCATCAGCGAGCATGTCACCCTGCAGCTCAACACCCTGGGCCAGAGCGCCGAGCGCGCCGCTTACCGCGATGCGCTGGTGGCCTATCTGGAGCAGTACAAGGAGCAGTTGGACGAAGAGAGCCAGCGCCGCATGTACAGCAACCCGCTGCGGGTGCTCGACTCCAAGGATGAAAAGGTGCAGGCCATTTTGGCGGGTGCCCCGCGTCTGTTCGACCATTTGGGCGAAGAGAGCCTGGCCCACTTCGAGGGGCTCAAGCGCCTGCTCGAGTCTGCCGGTATCAAATACGAAGTGAACGAGCGTCTGGTGCGTGGTCTTGACTACTACAACCTGACCGTGTTCGAGTGGGTCACCAGCAGTCTGGGTGCCCAGGGCACCGTCTGTGCCGGTGGCCGCTACGATGGTCTGGTAGAGCAGCTGGGCGGTCAACCGACCCCGGCCGTGGGCTTTGCCATGGGCATGGAGCGTCTGGTGCTGATGCTGGAAACTCTCGAGCTCAACGCCGATATCCGCCCGGCGGTGGATGTCTATCTGGCGATGGTGGGCGAGGGGACCGAACAGGCTGGCTTCCAGTTGGCCGAGCGTCTGCGCGATGCACTGCCGGACCTGCGCCTCATGAGCCACTGCGGCGGTGGCAACTTCAAGAAACAACTCAAACGTGCCGACAAGAGCGGCGCGGCAATCGCCCTGATCCTTGGTGAGACCGAGGTGCAAAACGGGGAGATCACTATCAAATATCTGCGTGGTCAGGCCGAGCAACAGACCGTCAAGGTTGACGTCGCCATTGCCCTGCTGGCAGCCAAAGGAGAGTAAGCTGTGGAAGTCTATACCACCGAAGAACAACAGGTTGAGGTTATCAAGGAGTGGTGGAAAGAGAACGGAACCTCGGTGATTGCCGGGACCGTGATCGGTCTGGTCGGTCTGTTCGGCTGGCGCTATTACAACCAGCACCAGCAAGAGACCATGGAGGCCTCCTCCCACTCTTACAACCAGGTGATTGAGCAGCTGGCCAAGGGCGATGCCGCCGGTTTCGAGCAGGCACAGCAGTTTGTCACCGCCAACAAGGGTGACTCCTACGGTGAACTGGCCGCGTTGCAGCTGGCTGCCGCTGCCGTCAAGGCGGGCAAGCTGGATCTTGCTGCCGAGCAGCTGGAGCTGGTGGCGACCACGGGTGACGAGAGCATTCGTCCCATCGCGGCGCTGCGTCTGGCCCGTGTGCTGAATGATCAGGGCAAGGCAGATGAAGCGCTGGCCAAGCTGGCGACCATCCAGAATGAAGCCTTCAAGGCGCAGGTAGCCGAAGCCCGTGGTGATGTGCTGCAAAAGCAGGGCAAGACCGAAGAGGCTCGTGATGCCTATCAGGCGGCGGCGGATGCCGGCGGCCTGCAGGGTAGCGCCGAGCTCAAGCTGAAAATGGACGATCTGGCCCTGCCGGCCGTTGCGACTGGTGAGGCACCGGATGCGTAATCTATTCAAGATGGTGGCGCTGGGGGCTGCGGTCTCCTTCGCCCTGCAGGGTTGCTCCCTGTTCAGTTCCGAAGAGGATCTCAACCCGATGGCGCCGCTGCCCAAGGTTGAATCTGCCTTCACTGCCGACACCGCATGGTCATCTACTGTGGGTGATGGCATCGGTGACTTCTACTCCCAGCTCAAGCCGGTGGTGGAAGAGGATCGTATCTATGCGGCGGCCCGCGACGGCGATGTCAGCGCCTTTGACCGTGCCAGTGGCGATCGCCTCTGGACTGTCGATCTGGCCGACCTGCCGGTCAACGCCGACAAGCGTAGCGCTCGTCTCTCCGGTGGCCTGGTTTCCCGTTACGGCAAGCTGTTCCTCGGTTCCGAGAACGGGGTGGTCTATGCCCTGAACGAAGAGAATGGCGAAGTGCTGTGGCAGACCAATGTGCCCGGTGAAGTGGTGGCAAGCCCCGCGGTGGAAGATGGCCGCGTGGTAGTGTTGACCACCTCCGGTCGCTTGATTGCGCTCGACACCGACGAAGGCAAGATGCAGTGGTCGCTCTCCGAAGAGCAGCCGCCGCTGACCCTGCGCAGTGCCGGTGCACCTGTGATCACCAACGGCGCCGTGATTTACGGTCGTGCCGATGGCAAGGTGGGCATCGCCCTGCTGAGCAACGGCCAGCCGGTGCGCCAGTCCAAGGTGGCTGATCCGCGCGGTGCCACCGAGCTGGACCGTATGGTTGACGTCGATGCCAGCCCGCTGATTGCCGGTGATGAGCTCTACGCCATCGCCTACAACGGTCAGCTGATGGCGCGCAAGCTGATGACCGGCGATGAAGTGTGGAAGCGCAAGTATTCCGGCTATCGCGATCTGGCGATGACCGGCAATGCCATCGTGCTGACCGACAGCCGCAGCCATCTGTTTGCCATCGACCGTCGCAACGGTCTGGAGCTGTGGTCCAACACCCAGCTGGAAAATCGTACCGTCACTGCACCTGTCATCTTCGGTGACTATGTGGTGGTGGGTGATGTGGAAGGATACCTGTATTGGCTTGATCGTACCGACGGTACCATCAAGGCGATGCAGCAGCTCGATAGCAGTGGTCTCTACGCCGCCCCGCTGGTGGATGGCGAGACCCTGTATGTGCAGAGCCGTGACGGCAAGTTGTACGCCCTCAAGCGTCCTTGATCGTCCGATAATGTGAATATCCGGCTCCTGGTCTTCGGACCCGGAGCCTTTGTCGTCTTGAGAATGAGGCTTTTATGACTCCTGTAGTAGCCCTGGTGGGCCGCCCCAACGTGGGGAAATCCACCCTGTTTAACCGCTTGACCCGTACTCGGGATGCCCTGGTTGCCGATTTTCCCGGTCTGACCCGAGACCGTAAATACGGTCAGGCGAAGTTGGGCGAGCTGGAATTTATCGTGGTCGATACCGGCGGTATCGATGGCACCGAAGAGGGGATCGAGCTGAAGATGGCCGAGCAATCCCTGCTGGCCATCGAAGAAGCGGACGTCGTGCTGTTCATGGTGGATGCCCGTGCCGGTCTGACCGCGGCGGATCAAGCCATCGCCGAGCACCTGCGCAAGGCCCACAAGAAGGTATTTCTGGTGGCCAACAAGACCGACGGTATCGACGGTGATTCCGCGGTCTCCGAGTTCTACGGTCTGGCGCTGGGTGAGGTCTACCAGATCGCGGCCGCCCACGGTCGTGGCGTGCTGAGCCTGCTGGAACTGGCCCTGGCTCCCCATCTGGAGACCCTGGTCGACTCCGCTACCGATGAAGATGCGCAGGATGAGGAAGAGGAGGACTTCGACGAAGAAGCCCTGCTGCGCATGGTGGCTGCCGGTGAACTCGATACCAAAGAGGACACCAAGGAGACCCCGTTCGCCGACCTGCCTATCAAGTTCGCCATCGTTGGTCGTCCCAACGTCGGTAAATCGACCCTGACCAACCGCATGCTGGGTGAAGATCGGGTCATCGTCTATGACATGCCCGGCACCACTCGTGACTCCGTTTACATTCCTATGGAGCGTGACGAGCAGAAGTATGTGGTCATCGATACCGCCGGTGTGCGTCGTCGTGGCAAGGTGCACGAGACGGTGGAGAAGTTCTCCGTTATCAAGACCCTGAAAGCCATCGAAGATGCCAACGTCTGCCTGCTGGTGATCGACGCCCAGGAGACCATCACCGATCAGGACTTGAGCATCCTTGGCTATGTGCTCCACGCCGGTCGCTCCGTGGTGCTGGTGGTGAACAAGTGGGATGGTCTGGATCAGAAGGTGAAAGAGGATGTGAAGAACGAGCTGGATCGTCGCCTGGGCTTCATCGACTTCGCCCGCGTTCACTTCATCTCCGCCCTGCACGGCAGCGGTGTCGGCCATCTGTTTGAATCCATTCAGGAGGCTTACCAGTCCGCCACCCGTCGTACCAGTACCGCCATGCTGACCCGCATCATGCAGATGGCGCAGGAAGATCACCAGCCGCCGATGGTCAATGGTCGCCGCGTCAAGCTCAAGTATGCTCACGCCGGTGGCTACAACCCGCCGCGAATCGTGATCCACGGCAACCAGTTGAACGACTTGCCGGACTCCTACAAGCGGTATTTGATCAACTATTTCCGCAAGTCCCTCAAGATCATGGGCTCGCCGATCCGGGTCGAGTTCCAGGAGTCGGTCAACCCGTTTGAAGGCAAGAAAAACACCATGACCCTGAGTCAGGAACGTCAGCGCAAACGCCTGCTGAAAATGAAGAAGAAATAAGTCCTTGCGGCTGCCCTCACCGGCAGCCGCTTTGTTATCCTCGCCATGTTAAGGTGAGGAATAAGGTGAGGAATAAGGGGAGGGGGATCTGCCATGGAACAAGACCATGGCAGATCTACTTTTCGAGGAGTTGATTATGGAAGCCCTGCTTTGCCCGTCATGCCAGGCTGAACTGGATACCCGCAGCAAGGAGCAAACCTGTGGCCAGTGCCAGGCCCCTGTTCGCGTCACGGCCATCTGCCCCACCTGCCAGCAGGAGCTGGAGCGTCTCAAGGCGTGCGGCGCAGTGGATTACTTCTGCAACCACTGCAACTCGCTGATCTCCAAGCGGTCGGTACAGTTCAAGGCGGCACTGGTGTAAGACAGTATTCAGGTGAGAAAGAAGATAAAAAAACCCGGCGAATGCCGGGTTTATGCTGTGTGCTCTGCAATAAGCAGGGTATAGGATCGATTTCTGCGCCACAGATTGCGCTTGATGTCATTAAGCTTGAGTTTGCGTCTGGGGCTCCAGCTGCACTTCGCTTTTCTGACCAGACTGATTTTTCTACGTTTTTGCATCTTGGTCTCCTCCCAACTAAGTTGGCCATCCCGGCCTTGGGTCATTGATGGAGCCCATCCGAAATTGCTGTTATTTAATCTCTCAACATAATGAAAACAATGCGATTTCGGATAGGCTCCGATGTGAATCGATGGTAACAGAGAAGTTTGCGTGAAAACAGCCGAATAATGGCTGGTTAGCGCATGGTGATCTGATTGACCACTTCGGCGATGGCGGTGGGGCGCTCGGCCAGCTCGGGCTCGCTGTCGTTGTCGAGACTCTCCCGCTGATGTGCCTTCTGTTGCTCGTTGTCGAGCCAGAGCAGACTCTGGTAATACTGGCGCACGTTGTTGACATAGTTGCGCGCCTCGCTGCCACGGGCATAGCCGTAACGTACCTTGCGGTGCCAGCGCGCCTGTTGCAGCAGCGGCAGCACCTCTTTCACGTCGCTCCAGGCGTCGGGATTCTTGCCGAGCTCTTTGGTCAGGCGGCGGGCATCCATCATGTGGCCGTAACCGATGTTGTAGGCGGTGAGGGCAAACCACACCTTCTCGTCATCGGGCACCGAATCCGGCACCTTCTCCATCATCTGCTGCAGATAGAGGGAGCCACCCTTGATGCTCTCTTCCGGATGAAGCCGGTCGTTGACTCCCATCGCCTTGGCAGTGGGCTCGGTCAGCATCATCATGCCGCGCACGCCGGTGTAAGAGCGGGCCTGCGGGTCCCAGTGAGACTCCTGATAGCTGATGGCGGCGAGCAGACGCCAGTCGATATTCTTGGCGTGAGTCTGGAACAGCGGCTGGTACTTGGGCAGCAGGCTCTTGGCGCGCTTGAGGAAGGTGCGGGTATCGACAAAGTCGAAGTTCTGCACGTGGCCGAAGTACTTCTCGTCGAGCTTGGCGATGGCACCATCCATAAAGCGCTGACCGAAGAAGTCGATCACGCTGGCATAGAGGCTGTCATCGGGCAGCTTGCTCATGGCCCAGGCAACGGTCTGCTTCTGGGCCAGGGTCAGCCCCTCGGTGAGCTCCGGGTAGTAGCGCTGGGTACGGGCCAGCACGGTATCCTGCACCACCGTGTAGTCAATCTTGCCATCCACCACCTGCTTGAGCAGCTCCTCCACATCGGCGTTGTCGCTGGTGCTCCAGGCTAGTTTCGGATTTTCTTTGCTCATCTCTTTGAGCAGATCTTCACCGGTGGAGCCGGCGGCCACCACCAGCTTGCCCTTGATATCGTTCAATGAGGCCGGCTTGGGTTTGCCGTTGCGGTAGACCAGTTTGGGGGAGACCTGGTAGAAGCCCGGGCCGAAGCGAAACAGCTCGCGCCGTTCGGGAGTGACCATGATGGCGGCAGCCGCCAGATCGAGTTTGCCCTTTTTCAGCAGGGTGACCAGTTGGTCAGTGGTGTCGACCGGGATGATGGTGAGTTTCACCCCCAACCAGTCGGCATAATTTTGCGCCAGCTCGTAATCGAACCCCTGGGCGAGGTCGTCACGCTGGTAATAGGAGGTGGGACCATAGATGGTGCCAACCCGGATCTCGCCTCGCTGGCGGATCTGCTCCAGCTGGCTGGAGGGGCTATAGAAGTCGCAGCCAACCAGCGTCAGCGTCAACAACAGCCCGATAAACAGTCGAAAAATGCAGCGCAAGTAGGTGAGTACCTTTGTTGAAAAAATCGGCATTTGTCAAAAAAGAGGCACCTTTATACCAGAGAGTGTGCGCAGAGTCACACTGCACGAAGTGAGAAAAACGTTTGTCCGCTGTGAGCCAGATCCCTATAATACGCGCGTCTCAATTCCCCCCCCCACTTTAAAACTTGGTGAGAAAGGTCATATGGATATCTTGCGTGGTGCCCCAGCACTGTCTGATTTTCGTGTCCAAAAACTGCTGCAACGCTTCGCACAGATGAGAAACGAGAGTGGAGTAGAGAGCGGAGTAGAGATAGAGGATGTCTATGCCGAGTATGTGCACTTTGCCGAGCTGACAAGCCCCCTCTCTCCCCCCGAGCGAGCGACCTTGGGCCAGCTCTTGCGCTACGGCCCGACTATCCCCGAACACACCCCCAGCGGTCAGCTGTTTCTTGTTACCCCCCGCCCCGGCACTATCTCCCCCTGGTCTTCCAAAGCAACCGACATCGCCCACAACTGCGGCCTGAAACAGGTCAAGCGGCTGGAGCGTGGTATTGCCTATTACCTGACCATCAAGGGGCAGGGTGAGCTGAGTGCCGCCCAGCGCAGCGCCATTGCCGCCGTGCTCCATGATCGGATGATGGAAGTGGTGTTTGCCGAGATGAGCGAGGCTGCCGCCCTGTTTGCTCACCACGAGCCGCGCCCCTTCACCCAGGTGGATGTGCTGGGCGGTGGTCGCGCAGCCCTGGCCGAAGCCAACGTGGCGCTCGGTCTGGCGCTGGCCGACGACGAAATCGACTATCTGGTGGAGAACTTCACCAAGTTGGGTCGCAACCCCAACGACATCGAGCTCTACATGTTCGCCCAGGCGAACTCCGAACACTGCCGTCACAAGATCTTCAATGCCGACTGGACCATCGATGGCGAGCAGCAGCCCAAGTCGCTGTTCAAGATGATCAAAAACACCTTCGAGCAGACGCCGGATCATGTCCTCTCTGCCTATAAAGACAACGCCGCCGTGATGGAAGGGAGCCTGGGTGGCCGCTTCTTCCCGAGCCCGGCCAACGGCGAATACCAGTATCACCAGGAACAGGTCGACATCCTGATGAAGGTGGAGACCCACAACCACCCGACCGCCATCTCCCCGTTCCCGGGGGCAGCCACCGGCTCCGGCGGCGAAATTCGCGACGAGGGGGCCACCGGTCGCGGTGCCAAGCCCAAGGCGGGTCTGGTCGGTTTCTCCGTCTCCAACCTGCGCATCCCCGGCTTCGAGCAGCCCTGGGAGCAGGATTTCGGCAAGCCGAGCCGCATCGTCAGCGCGTTTGACATCATGCAGGAGGGGCCGCTCGGCGGCGCCGCCTTCAACAACGAGTTCGGCCGTCCGGCCATTCTCGGATACTTCCGTACCTTCGAAGAGGAGGTGCCGGGCCACAACGGCGTCGAGGTGCGTGGTTACCACAAACCCATCATGCTGGCGGGCGGCATCGGTAACATCCGCACCGAACATGTCCAGAAAGGGGAGATCCCGGTCGGCGCGGCGCTGATCGTGCTGGGCGGCCCGGCGATGAACATCGGTCTGGGCGGTGGTGCCGCATCCTCCATGGCCTCCGGCCAGTCAGCCGAAGATCTCGACTTTGCCTCGGTGCAGCGTGACAACCCCGAGATGGAGCGCCGTTGCCAGGAGGTGATCGATCGCTGCTGGCAGCTGGGTGACGACAACCCTATCGTCTTTATCCATGACGTGGGGGCGGGTGGTCTCTCCAACGCCATGCCGGAGCTGGTCAACGACGGTGAGCGTGGCGGCCGTTTCGATCTGCGCGCCATCCAGAGCGACGAGCCGGGCATGAGCCCGCTGGAGATCTGGTGCAACGAATCCCAGGAGCGTTACGTGCTGGCGGTAGCGCAGGACAAGCTGCCGCTGTTCAAGGCGCTGTGCGAGCGTGAGCGCGCACCCTATGCCGTCATCGGCACCGCGACCGAAGAGAAGCATCTGACCCTCTCTGACAGCCACTTTGACAATCAGCCCATCGATTTGCCGCTGGATGTGCTGCTCGGCAAGGCGCCCAAGATGCACCGTGACGTGGTGACCCTGCCAGCACAGGGCAAAGCGCTCCAGCTCGATGGCATCACTTTGAGTGACGCGGCCGAGCGGGTTCTGCGTCTGCCGACCGTGGCGGAGAAGTCCTTCCTTATCACCATCGGCGATCGCAGCGTGACTGGCTTGGTCAATCGCGACCAGATGGTTGGCCCCTGGCAGATCCCGGTGGCCGATTGCGCCGTCACCGCTGCCACCTATGACAGCTATCACGGCGAAGCCATGTCCATGGGCGAGCGAACCCCGGTGGCGCTGCTCTCCCACGCCGCATCCGCTCGTATGGCGGTGGCGGAAGCGCTCACCAACCTGGCGCCGGCTCATATCGGGTCGCTGAAGCGGGTCAAGCTCTCCGCCAACTGGATGGCCGCTGCCGGTCACCCGGGGGAAGATGCCGGGCTCTATGAGGCGGTCAAGGCGGTGGGCGAGGAGCTCTGTCCGGCCTTGGGCATCACCATTCCGGTGGGCAAGGACTCCATGTCCATGAAGACCCGCTGGCAGCAGGATGGCAAGGAGCAAAGCGTCACCTCGCCGCTCTCCCTGCTCATCTCCGCTTTTGCCCGGGTCGAGGATGTGCGCAACACGGTTACTCCGCAACTGCGTACCGATCTCGGTGAAACCGACCTTATCCTCATCGACCTTGGCAATGGCAAGCAGCGCCTCGGCGCCTCGGCGCTGGCGCAGGTCTATCGCCAGCTGGGTGACAAGGCGCCGGATCTCGACAATCCGGTCCAGCTCAAGGGCTTCTTCAACGCCATTCAGGCGCTGGTGGCTGATCGCAAACTGATCGCCTACCACGACCGCTCCGACGGTGGCCTGTTCGTCACCCTGACCGAAATGGCGTTTGCCGGCCACTGCGGCCTCGACATCCAGCTCGATCGCATCGGCGGCGAGCTGCTGTCGGCGCTGTTCAACGAAGAGCTGGGCGCCGTCATTCAGGTGCGTCGTGAAGACAAAGAGACGGTGATGACCCTGCTGGCTGGTCACGGTCTGGCAGCCTGCTCCCATGTGCTCGGCACCGTGCGCGAGGGGGATCTCATCACCCTGCAGCGGGGCGGTCAGGAGGTCTATCGCGCCAGCCGCACTGCCCTTCGCACCATCTGGGGCGAGACCAGTTGGCAGATGCAGCGCCTGCGCGACAACCCGGCGTGCGCCGACAGTGAGCACGCGGCCCGTCAGGACGCCACCGATCCGGGTCTGCATGCCAAGCTGACTTACAACCCGTCCGAGGATGTGGCTGCACCTTACATTGCCCGCGGGGTCTCACCCCGTCTGGCGGTGCTGCGCGAGCAGGGGGTCAACTCCCATGTGGAGATGGCGGCGGCGTTCGATCGTGCCGGTTTCGCGGCGGTCGATGTCCATATGAGCGACATTCTCTCCGGTCGCATCAAGCTGGAGGAGTTCCAGACCCTGGTGGCCTGTGGCGGCTTCTCCTACGGTGACGTGTTGGGTGCCGGTGAAGGCTGGGCCAAGTCCATCCTGTTCAATGACAACGCCCGCGAGCAGTTCCAGCGCTTCTTCGAGCGTGGCGATACCCTCTCTCTGGGTGTCTGCAACGGTTGCCAGATGATGTCCAACCTGCGAGAACTCATCCCGGGTGCCGATCTCTGGCCGCGCTTTGTACGCAACCGCTCCGAGCGCTTCGAAGCCCGCTTCAGTCTGGTGCAGGTACAGGAGTCCCCGTCGGCCTTCTTCGCCGGCATGGCAGGCTCGGTGATGCCCATCGCCGTTTCCCACGGGGAAGGGCGTGTCGAGGTGCGCGATGCCGCTCACCTGAGCGCACTGCAGCAGAGCGGTCTGGTAGGGCTGCGCTTTGTCGACAACCGCGGCAGCGTGACCGAACAGTACCCGGCCAACCCGAATGGCTCACCGAACGGTATCACCGCCGTGACCACCACCGATGGGCGCGCCACCATCATGATGCCGCACCCGGAGCGGGTGTTCCGCACCGTGGCCAACTCCTGGCACCCTGACAACTGGGGCGAGGATGGTGCCTGGATGCGGATGTTCCGCAACGCCCGGGTTCGTCTGGGTTAATAGAGAGAGCGCCAGCGCATAAAAACAGAAACCGGCCAATTGGCCGGTTTTTTTATCCGTGTCGTTACGGCTTGCCGAGCGGTTGGGGGATAAAGTCTCCCCGGTCGAGGATCCGCAGACAGGCATCCACCACATCCGCATCGAGCTGATGGCCGCGCATCTGGATGATCTGCTCCCTGGCCTGGGGAATTCCGAGGGCGGCGCGATAGGGGCGATCAGAGGACATGGATTCGACGATATCGGCGACGGTGAGGATGCGGGCCTCCAGCAGGATCTCATCCCCCTTGAGTCCCAGCGGATAGCCGGAGCCATCGAGATACTCGTGGTGCTGGTGGATCATCCGGGCGATGGGCCAGGGGAAGTCGATATCCTTGAGCACCAGATAGCCGATGGCGGGGTGCTCCTTGACCAGCTCGAACTCCAGTGGCGTGAGGCGCTCCGGTTTGGTGAGAATTTCGGCCGGTACCTGGATCTTGCCGATATCGTGCACCATGGCGCCCAGATAGATCCCCCGCAGCCGCTTCTCTTCCAGCCTGAGCTCCCGGCCGATGGCTTGGGCCAGCTTGGCCACATGTTTCTGATGGCCAGCGGTATAGGGATCGCGCTGCTCCAGCACGGCGGCGATGGCACCCAGCGCATCTTCCAGTGCCAGCTCCAGCTGGCGGGCATGGAAGATCTTCTCCTGTTGCGAGCGCAGATAAGCCTGCTGGGTATGGCGCGCCTGCAGGCCATAGGTGAGGTAGTCGGTCAGCTGGATGAAGAGCTGCTCCTCCTCCTGGCTGAACAACCGTGGTTGGTCGCTGTGAATGATCAGCGCACCGGCCTGATCCTCCTGCAGTGGCAAGGGGATCAGCAGGCGGGATCGCAACGGGTGGCGGCCGGTATGGGGCCGCTCGTGGAAGATCACCTGATTGAGGCGCCGCTGGTGGAGGATGGCCTGGGTGAGGGCCTCATCGTTCAACCACAGCGTTTGTTCCGATGCATCGGCACTGCCTGCCTGCGCCACGATCCTCGGCGGTTGGGCGAGATCGGGTTGGCCTTGCAGCACTGCCACCAGCGGAAAACGGTCATCGACGGCGATGGCATCGCAGATATCCTGCAGCAGTTGTGGCTCATCGCCCGGTTTGAGCAGGGCGTGGTGGGCGCGGCTGATCGCCTGCTGGGTCCAGCTGTACTGTTGCAGTTTCTCCTGCTGCCACTTCTGCTCGGTAATGTCTTCGAAGAAGACGCCGACCCCCACGATGACCCCCGCCTCATCACGCAGGGGAAACTTGGTGGTGCTGAGCCAGCGGGCTTCTCCCCCCTTCAGATAGGGCTCTTCGATGTGCTGGTGTATCCCCTCGCGCATGACTCGGGCGTCATCCTCCCGATAGCGCTGTACCAGTTCGGGGGGAAAGAAGTCGCAGTCATTCTTGCCCACCAGTGCCTCTGGTGAGAGGGCGAGATCCGCCGCCAGCAGGCGGTTGCCCGCGATGTAGCTGAATCGGGTGTCTTTGAGCAGCACCCGATAGGGAAGCTGATCCATCACCTGGGTCAGCAACAGCGCCGAGGAGGGGAGCGAATCGGTCAGTGGGTGGGGGAGTGCACAGGAGGTGAGGAGTTCGGACATCTTATCCCGCCTTGTCTGTAAGTTGACTGATGGGAGGGCCGAAGTGGTAGCCGGTCTGCCAGAGCACGATACAGCTGTTGACCACTTTTTCATCGTAATGGATCCCGGCATAGCGGGTCAGTTCGGCAAAAGCGTCACTCAGGGGCATGGCCCGGCGGAACGGGCGATGGGAGGTCATGGCGATTAGCGAGTCGGCCACCCGGATAATGCGCGCCTCCAGGGTAATGGCGTTGCCCGCCAGCCCCTGCGGATAACCGCTGCCATCGAGGTTTTCGTGGTGCTGCAGCACTATGGTGGCGATGGGCCAGGGGAAGTCGATCTGTTTGAGAATATCGTGGCCGGCCTGGGGGTGCTGCTTGATCAGTTCGAACTCCACCGGCCGCAATTCACGGGGGCGAGTGATGATCTCGGTAGGGATCTGCAGCAGGCCGATATTGTGCACCATGGCCGCCAGTCCCAGCGCATCCAGCCGCTCTTGCCGCAGCTGCATGGCCTGCCCGATGGCCAGTGCCAAATCGCGCACCCTCAGCTCATGGCCCGCACTGTTGCGATCCTTGTGGCTGATGGCGCTGGCGAGGGCACTGATGGTCTGGAACAGCAGCTCACGCTGGTGGCGCTCGCTCTCCTTGAGGCGGGTGATGTCGACCAGGGTGCCGATGATGCCGGCAACCATCCCCTGATGGTCATAGAAGAGATCCTTGAAACAGATGACCTGATAGCGCATGCCATTGCGGTCATGCAACTGCTGTTCGATGCACTGGGGCTGGCGACTTCGCAGCAACTCGGCTTCCCGCATGCTGTAGGCCTCGGCAAGCCCGACTGGCAGCAGCTCCTCGACCCGTCGACCCAGCAGCGCCTCCTTGCCGAGGCCGATCACCTGATTGAAGGCCTGGTTGCAGCCCAGAAATCGCCCTTCGATATCTTTGTAGAACACCGGGATCGGGATGGCCTTGAGCAGGGATTCGTTGAAGTGTTTCAGATCCTTCAGTTCGGCCTGCTGACGCAGGGCGAGCAGCTCGCTGTCCTTGCAGAGGGAAATGGCGCGGGCCAGGTTGCCGAGCACCGGGCTGAACAGATGGCAGACCGGTACGATCTGCTGATGTGGCTGGGGGGCGAGCAGCAAGATGAGATAACCCCCTTCAACCTTGAGCCGATAGGCAAACTGGTAGGGGCGGCTGCCCGGCAGGGGGAGCGTCTGTTGCAGCAGGCAGTGCTCCTCCTCGCTGACCCACCCAGGCAGGGTCAGGGTGGTGCCGGTGTGCTGACGCAGCTGCTCGTCGCCGATCACCTTGAGCAGCTTGTATCCCTCCCGTTGTTGCTGCAATACCGCGCCAACCGGCGTGGCGCAGTGATGCATAAAACGTTGCAGTACCTTGGTGAGCAGCGCATCCAGCGTCACTTCACGCCCGATGCAGAGCGCCAGATCGCAGACGATGGCCATGGCGTGGTCGTTGTTCATATCACTGCCCCGTTACAGAGAATGGCGCCGTTATGAAATTGGGGGTAATCCCCATGGCGCACGCTGCCAATTTCGCCAAGGGAGAGGGCTCCTGCCAGATCGCCGGCCCCCGAGTGGGTCAGCAGGGTGCGCAGCTCGGTCACCGTCTGCTGGTCGAAGTGCAGCTGGCGTCCTGCGCAGTAGTAGACCTCCAACAAGTGTGCCCGGGTGAGGGTTTGTTGCTGGTTGAGGCGCCTGGCCAGTGAGCAGGCATGTTCGGTGGCACTCTCTGGCGCCTTCAGCAGGGTGAGGATGCTGTGCTCTGCGACCTCGCCGGCGCAGAGCAGGGCGCCGTCATCGTTTGCCTCGACGGGGATCCTGACAATCACATCCCCGTTGGCCCGCAGCAGGCCCAGTGGCATGTGCACCACGAAACGGTAGAGCTCCTCGCGCACCATAGTGTGCTGGAATTGCTGGCGGATCAGCCCCTGATATTTTTGAAAGGCCGGTTGCCAATCGATGTAGGCAATCTGGTTCGCTTCACTGCTGGTGGCCAGCATTGGTTGGGCCGAAAGTTGGTAACCATGTTCCAGAAAGGGAAAGCTGTTGCTGGGCAGCAGCGTGCAGGTGACCCCGTAGGCAAGTTGCCGTTGATTGTCGAACAGGCAGGCAAGGGGGGTGAAGCTGCTGCTGCCTGCATTGGCGCCGGCATAGTTGACGCGATTGGCCAGTTGCAGATAAAGCGCATCCAGAATGGAGGCGATATTGGGAATGAGGTTGTCGAAGGTCAGAAACAGGGTTGGTGGCGGCGAAGGGGTTGGCCAGGTGGCCAGCATGTTCTCCACCTGTTCCGCAATCAGGTGGGCAAGGGATGCTGCGCTGGCCTGCGGTGTCAGGGGCAGCAGTGTGGCGTGATAGGGGTTGGCTCTGGGCAGTAGCCAGGCCCCCTGCGGCAACAATCCTTGCGCACCGATCAGCTGGGGGAAAATGGCGCCATCCAGGGCGATGTTGAAGTCGCGGCACAACTGCTGCAACAGGGGAACCTGCGCGCAATCCTGTTCGGCCAGCAGTATGGTCAGCTTGCCTCCTTGCAAGGGTGCCAGCGTGGCGGCCAGTTCTGTCGGGTTAAATTGGCAAACGTAGTGTTGCTTCATCAATCTGAACTCCATTCCAGAATATAACCAATATATCAATAAGGAATTCAAGAGGGTATGAGGATCTCGCCCGGTTCTGGTTGTATGGCAAAAACCATGATGGGCATCACCCTCGCTGACTGATCTGTCATTTGCTGACCTGTGGAGTGCGCGATGCTGTCGGGCCGGAAATAGAAAACCGGCAGCCAAGGCTGCCGGTTTTGCGGGTAATGAGGGGTAGCGACGGTAACGGTTACTGCAATACCACGTGCTGGAACCCTTGTACCAGGCTGATGACCGGCTGGGGATAGAGCCCCAGCAACACCACCAGCGCTGCAGAGAGCAGCACCACCACACCACCGGAGGAGAGAGCCCAGTCGGCGCTGGCATCCCGCTGCTGCATACCCGGTTCGCGCAGATAGAGGGTCACCATCACCTTGAGGTAGTAGTAGAGACCCAGTGCGCTGCCGAGCACGATGGCACCGGATAGCCACCAGAGCTGCGCCTCGACGGTGACGCCGATGAGGTAGAACTTGCCGATAAAGCCGAGGGTCATCGGGATGCCCGCGAGTGACAACATCATCACCGTCAGTACGGCAGTCAGATAGGGGCGCTTCCAGAACAGACCACGATAGCTGTGCAGGGAGTCGGCATCCTTGCCGCGATAGGGGCTCGACATCATGCTCACCACCCCAAAGGCACCCAGGCTGGTGAACAGATACATCAGCAGATAGACCCCGGCTGCTTCCACCGGCATCTGGCCGAATCGGCTCGCCACGATCACCGCCAGCAGGTAGCCGAAGTGGGAGATGGAGGAGTAACCCAGCATCCGCTTGATGTTGGTCTGCACCAGGGCCAGCAGGTTGCCGACCAGGATGGAGATGACCGCCATGGCTGCCAGCAGCCAGTGGATCATGGGATCGCTCGCCGCCGGTACCGCCAGATAGAAGCGCAGCAGCACGGCAAAGACCGCCACCTTGCTGACGGTGGCGAGGAAGGTGGCGACCGGTGCCGGGGCACCTTCGTAGACATCCGGGGTCCAGAGGTGGAAGGGGGCCAGGGAGAGTTTAAAGGCAAAGCCGACCAGCATTAACCCCAAACCGCCCATCAGCAGCGGATGGTGAGCCGGGCTCTCGGCCAGGGTCTGCCCCAGGGCGGCAAAGCTCAGGCTGCCTGCCTGCGCATAGAGCAGCGCCATGCCAAACAGCAGGAAGGCGGTGGCGGCGGCAGAGAGCACCATATATTTCACCGCGGCTTCCAGCGAGTGGCGCTCGCGGTAGGCGTAACCCACCAGACCGAACATCGGCAGGGTCAGCATCTCGATCCCGATAAAGAGAGAGGCGAGGTGACGGGAGCAGGCCAGCACCAGACCACCAGCGGTGGCGATCAGCAGCAGCAGGAAGAACTCCTCCCGGTTGTCCGGGTAGGCTTTCAGCCACGATTGACCGAAGGTGCAGGTGGCCAGGGCGCCGATGAGCACCAGTCCCATGTAGAAGACGGCGTAACTGTCCACTTGCAGCAGCGGGGTGACCCCCTGATCCCCTTGCGCCATCACGATGGGCAGCGAGAACAGAGCAAGGTTGAGGCCAACAATGGTCACGGTAAAGGCGGTGGTGACACAGCGGCGCCAGGCGATGGCCAGCATCAGGGCCGCCATGGCCCCGGTGGTCAACAGCAGGGGAAGCAGTGCCAGCAGTTGGGAAGCGGAGAAAGTCATTGCAGGGCTCCAGCAGTCGGCAGCAGATACCAGTGCAGCACGTTGATAAGGCTGCTGCTGGCGGTGTCAATCACGGGTTGGGGATAGAGGCCAAGCAGAACCAGCAGGCCCGCGATCACCATCATCATGGTCAGCTCGCGGC
Organism: Aeromonas sp. R4-2; assembly: GCF_040908295.1. NCBI lineage: Bacteria > Pseudomonadati > Pseudomonadota > Gammaproteobacteria > Aeromonadales > Aeromonadaceae > Aeromonas > Aeromonas sp. R4-2. Next base: position 49,546 of record NZ_JBFODL010000011.1, read on the forward strand.
GATCCAGCCCCTTGAGCATGCTCTCATCCTTGGCGGGGCCAAAGCAGGCGCGCTGCAACATGATGAGAGAGTAGACCGAGGCCAGCACCAGACCGAAGGTGGCGACTGCCGTGATGACAGGGGCAACCTGGAAGCTGCCGACCAGGATCAGGAACTCGCCGACAAAGTTGCCGGTGCCCGGCATGCCGAGCGACGCTACCGAGAAGAACAGCATCACGCCGGGCAGATAGCGCAGGCGTCCCCACAGGCCGCCCATCTGGCGCAGATCCCGTGTGTGCAACCGCTCGTAGAGCTGACCGCAGAGGATAAAGAGGCCGGCAGCCGAGAGACCGTGGGCGATCATCTGCACCACGGCGCCCTGCAGGGCCAGCTCGCTACCCGAGTAGATGGCGATCATCACAAAACCCATGTGGGAGATGCTGGTGTAGGCTACCAGCCGTTTGATGTCGGTCTGGGCAAAGGCCACGATGGCGCCGTAGACGATACCGATCAGGCCCAGCACCATGGCGTAGGGAGCAAATTCGGCGGACGCCTCGGGGAAGAGCGGCAAGGCAAAACGCAGCAGACCGTAGGCGGCGGTTTTGAGCAAAATACCTGCCAAATCCACCGAGCCTGCGGTCGGCGCCTGACTGTGGGCATCCGGCAGCCAGCCGTGCAGCGGCACCAGTGGCATCTTGACCGCGAAGGCGATAAAGAAGCCCAGCATCAGCAGCCACTGAACGCCCTTGCTCATCGGGGTATTGAGCAGCTCCAGATAGTTGAAGGTGAAGACTCCGGTGGCATGCTGGTGGGTCAGCACCAGCCCGATGATGGCCACCAGCATGATAAGGCCACTTAACTGGGTGTAGATGAAGAACTTGGTTGCTGCGTTGATCCGTGATTTGCCGTCAGTGACCGAATGGCCCCAGAGCGCAATCAGGAAGTACATGGGGACCAGCATCATCTCCCAGAAGAAGAAGAAGAGGAACAGGTCCAGCGCCATAAAGACCCCGAGCACGCCGCCCAGGATCCAGAGCAGGTTGAGGTGGAAGAAGCCGATGCGCTGCACGATCTCTTTCCACGAACAGAGAATGGCCAGTACCCCGATAAAGCAGGTGAGGATCACCATCAAGAGCGACAGGCCATCCACCGCCAGATGCAAAGAGATGCCAAAGCGCGGGATCCAAGGCAGGCGCCACTCGGCGGCCCAGGCGGAGGCAGCACCAGAGACGCCCGCGCTGTCGAGACCCGTGGTGGCAAGGGAGAAGTCTCCACTTAGCCAGATGGCACAGGAGAGCAGCAGGCTGGCGCTCATGGAGAGCAGGGCTACCCAGCGGACAAACTGCCCGCCGAGACGCTCCATCTGCCAGCAGAGCAAGCCGCCGATAAAAGGAATTAGCAAGATCCAGAGTAAGGTCACGGTATCAGCTCTCGTTCAAGTTCATATGAGATTGCGCTCCCTGTTCCATCAGGGAGAGCAAACAGCCTGGCTGTATGATTGTCCGGTTGTTCATCGCGTTACCCCAGCAGCAACAGCGCCAGCACCAGCACGGCGCCGATCCCCATGGAGGCGGCATACCAGCGCAACTTGCCGGTCACGGTCCAGGCCAGCAGCTGGTTGCCACGCAGGGCAAACCAGGCGGGCAGGCCCATCATCCAGTCCAGCGGATCCTGCCCGACCAGACGGGTCGCCAGCAGATAGGGTTTGACCCACAGCTGGTCATAGAGCCAGTCAAAGCCCCAGGCGTTGAACCAGAGGGTGCTGAGCAGACGACCCGGCGCACTGTTGGCAATGGATGTGGCCAGCCGGCGCTCACCAAGGAACAGAAACGCGGCCAGCGCGATGCCTGCAATGGCGATGATGCCGGAGGCAACCTCCAGGGCATGGCGACCCTCTTCGATATGGTCCCCCGGGCCTGCAGGTAGTACACCTGCCAGTGGTGGGGTGATAAGAGCCCCAATGCCGGTAGAGAGCACCAGCAGCACCAGCAGCGGCAGATGGTGAGCCAGACCGTGGCCCGCATGGGCTTTGGTCTGCTCTTTGCCATGGAAGGCGATGAAGATCAGCCGGAAGGTATAGAGCGAGGTGAGGAATGCCCCCGCCAGACCGGCCCACAGTAGCGCGCTTTGGCCAGAGGCCTCTACTTGCCACAGGATGGCGTCCTTACTGTAGAAACCGGAGGTGACCAGCGGCAGCGCGGCCAGCGCCGAGCCCCCCACCAGGAAGCAGGCATAGACCAGCGGCAGACTCTTGCGCAGCCCGCCCATCTTGAAGATGTTCTGCTCATGGTGGCAGGCAACGATAACGGCACCGGCGGAGAGGAACAGCAGCGCCTTGAAGAAGGCGTGGGTCATCAGGTGGAAGATGGCCCCTTCCCATGCGCCGACACCCAGTGCCAGAAACATGTAGCCAATCTGGCTCATGGTGGAGTAGGCGAGGATCCGCTTGATATCGGTCTGAACCAGCGCGGCAAAGCCTGCCAGCACCAGGGTGATGGCGCCAACCAGCCCGACCAGATGGAGGATCTCTGGCGCCAGCAGGAACAGGCCGTGGGTACGGGCAATCAGGTAGACACCGGCGGTCACCATGGTGGCGGCGTGGATCAGCGCGGAGACGGGCGTCGGGCCTGCCATCGCATCCGCTAGCCAGGTTTGCAGCGGCAGCTGTGCCGATTTGCCGACCGCGCCGCCCAAGAGCATCAGGCAGGCCAGCGACAGGGCAGGGGAGCCCTCGGCAAACAGGGTCGGGGCACGAACCAGCAGCTCGTGGATATTGAGGGTGCCCAGTTCCCGATAAAGGATAAACAGGCCGATGGCGAGGAAGACATCACCCACCCGGGTCACGACAAATGCCTTGAGGGCCGCCGCTCCGTTCTTGCGATCCTTGTAGTAGAAGCCGATCAGCAGATAGCTGCACAGCCCCACCCCTTCCCAGCCGAGGTAGACAAACAGCAGGTCATCGGCCAGCACCAGAAACAGCATGCTGGCGATAAAGAGGTTGGTGTAGGTGAAGAAGCGGGAGTAACCCTCTTCCCCTCGCATATACCAGGAGGCGAACAGGTGGATAAAGAAACCCACCCCGGTCACCACCCCCAGCATGGTCAGCGACAGGCCATCCAGTGCCAGCGAGAAGCTCGGTGTAAAGTTGCCCACCGCCATCCATTGCCACAGGCGCTGGACATAGACGCCCCCCTCGGGCGGGTTGCCCAGAAAGTCGATGCCCACCCACAGGGTAGTGAGGGCCGACAGGCCAATGGAGCCTACCCCGATCAGCGCCGAGGTACGCTCACCAAACCGGCCGAGGGAGAAGGCCAACACCAGCCATCCCAGCAGCGGAAATAGAAAAGTCAGATATAAGAGGCTCATCCGCGCATCTCGCTCACAGTGTCCACGTTCAGGGTGTGGTAACGACGATAGAGCAGCAGTAACAGGGCAAGGCCGATACTGGCCTCCGCTGCCGCCAGAGAAATCACCAGGATATACATGATCTGGCCATCGGCCTGGGCCCAGCGGCTACCCGCCACCACAAACGCCAGTGCCGAGGCATTCATCATGATCTCGATACTCATCAGGATGTAGAGCAGGTTGCGGCGGATCAGCAGACCGCACAAGCCGATGCAGAAGAGCACCGCGGCCAGCAGGAGGCCGTGCTCCATAGGGATTCCATTCATTGCTGACCTCCTTCTTGTGCAGAGCGGGATGCTGTGCGGGGGACGGAGAGCACTTCACCGCTCTTCTCTTCCCGACCCAGGTGATAGGCGGTTACCAGACCCGCCAGCAGCAGGATGGAGGCAAGCTCCACCGCCAGCACATAGGGGCCAAAGAGCTCGACACCGACCTGCTTGGCGGTCACCTCGGTCACCCCGATCAGGCCCCCGGTCACTCCGAGAATGCCGTGGGCCAGAAAGCCCAGCAGGATCAGCGAGAGCAGGGCAGGGCCCCCCCAGGTCATGGGGGTGAGCCACTTTTTCTCCTGTGCCTGGGCACTCCCCAAGTTCAGCATCATCACCACGAACACGAACAGCACCATGATGGCGCCGGCGTAGACGATCACCTGCAGGGCCCCCGCAAAGGCGGCACCCAGGCAGAAGAAGATCATGGCCACGGCGATGAGGGAGATGATGAGATTGAGCAGCGCATGCATGGGATTGCTGGTGCTGATCACCCGCAGCGTGCTGTAAATGGCCACCAGGGCCGAGGCATAAAATGCCAGTTCCATGATTGACTCCTCAGGGCAGCAGGCTCTTGACATCGATGGGCTTGGCTTCGTTTTCGGCATCCCCTTTCGGCTTGCCGTCGATGGCCATCCCGCTCATGCGGTAGAAGTTGTAGTCCGGGTATTTGCCGGGCCCGCTGATCAGCAGATCTTCCTTCTCGTACACCAGATCCTGGCGGCGATACTCACCCATCTCGAAATCCGGTGTCAGCTGGATGGCGGTGGTGGGGCAAGCCTCTTCACACAGGCCGCAGAAGATGCAGCGAGAGAAGTTGATGCGAAAGAACTCCGGATACCAGCGGCCATCATCCCGCTCAGATTTTTGCAGCGAGATACAGCCGACCGGACAGGCAACCGCGCAGAGGTTGCAGGCCACGCAGCGCTCGTCTCCGTCAGGGTCGCGGGTCAGCACGATGCGACCGCGGTAGCGGGGGGCCGCATAGACCGCCTGCTCCGGATAGTTGAGGGTTTCACGGGGCCGCCAGGCATGGGAGAAGACCATGGCCAGACTGCGTAACTGGGTGCCGACACCCTGAATAATGCTAACAATTTTCATATTGAGTGCCTCACTGCGTACTTATCAGTACAACTGCCGCGGTGACCAGCATATTGATCAGGGTCAGCGGCAAGCAGACTTTCCAGCCAAACGACATCACCTGGTCAAAGCGCGGGCGAGGCAGGGAGGCCCGCAGCAGGATGAAGAACACCATGAAACAGGCGGTCTTCAGGGCAAACCAGATGAAGGGGGGCAGCCAGGGGCCGTGCCAGCCACCGAAGAAGAGGGTCACGATGAGCGAGGAGATCAGCACGATGCCGATATATTCGCCCACGAAGAAGAGACCCCACTTCATCCCCGCATACTCGATGTGATAGCCGTCGGCGAGCTCCTGCTCGGCTTCTGGCTGATCGAACGGGTGACGGTGGGTGACGGCGACACCGGCAAACAGGAAGGTGACAAAGCCCAGGATCTGGGGCACCACGTTCCACAAGTCTGCCTGTGCCTCGACGATATCCCGCAGGTTGAAACTGCCGGTCTGGATCACAATCCCCATCAGGGATAGCCCGAGAAACACCTCGTAGGAGAGAGTCTGGGCCGAGGCGCGCAAGCTGCCGAGCAATGAGTATTTGTTGTTGCTCGACCAGCCGGCGAACAGCACCGCATAGACAGCCATCCCCGCGATGGCCAGGATGTAGAGCAGCCCCACATTGAGATCCGCCACGCCCCAGGTGGGGGTGATGGGCACCACCGCAAACGCCAGAATAAAGGCGGTGAAGGCGATGATGGGGGCCAGGATAAAGATCCGCTGATCAGCGAACGGCGGGATCCAGTCCTCCTTGAAGAACATCTTGATCATGTCGGCGGCCAGCTGGAGCAGACCAAACGGCCCCACCCGGTTGGGGCCATAGCGATCCTGCCACAGGGCCAGCAGGCGACGCTCGATGAAGCTCATGAAGGCGCCAGCCCCCACGATCCCCACCAGCACGATCAGTGCCTTGCCCACCTCCAGCAACAGATCGATCAGCGACTCGCTCATGCGATCACCTCCTGCAGGTTAGTGATTGAGGCTTGTTGCAGGGCCGTTGGCAGGCCGTTCACCCCAAGGGGGAGCCCCATCAGACCGGCGCTCAGCTGCTCGCTCAGGCGCAGGCGCAGTTGCCAGTGGCTCCCGCCCCAGGAGAAGGAGACCTGACTGCCCCCGTGGAGGGCCAGACGCTGCGCATCAAGGGGATTGAGCACCAGCTCGGGTTCGTTCATCCGTGCCTGAATGACCGGGCTGCGAGCGGAGAGCTCCTCACCGCCAAACAGCTGGGCATAATTGACCACTTGCAGTGCTTCTGCGGCCTTGAAGGGGGCGGGGATGGTCGCAAACCAGCCGAGCAGCTCCTTGCCTTCTGCCTGCGGGTCTGTTGCTTCCAGCAGACGGCGACCCGGATCGCCAGCACGTAGTTTGCCACCCACTTCATCCTGGAACTTGTTCCAGGCGGAGGGGGAGTTCCAGCCGGGCGCCCAGGCAAAGGGCACTTGCGGCAGCGGCTGACGGGCTCCGGCATACCCTTCCATGGAGAAGTTGAAGGGGGAGTCGGGATCTTGCGCTACCCGCGGTTCGCTGACGTTCTGATCCGCCAGCATGGAGGTGCGACCGCTGTAACGATGCGGCTCACGGGCCAGTCGCATGCCACGGATCCGCAAGCCTGCGTTGGGCGCCGCTTCCAGCATGGTAGCCAGCAGCGGATTGCTGGTGGCGCAGTCATGGTTGACCTGGTCGAAGTTCTGCCAGCGCAGCGGCTTGCGTTCGATCGCCCCTTGCAGCGCCGTCAGCCAGCGCCACCCTTCACGCACCTGAATATCGGCGTTGTAGAAGGCGGGTGCATAGACCTGGAAGAAGCGTTGGGCGCGCCCTTCCATGTTCACCAGGGTGCCATCGGCCTCGGCAAAACTGGCCGCTGGCAGCACCAGATCTGCCTTGTTGGCGGTCGGGGTCGCCTGATGGTCGATGACCAGCAGGTGCTGCAGCCGTGCCAGAGCAGCATCCACCCGGTTGCGCGGCGCGCGGCGGTAGAGATCGTTCTCCAGGGTGACCAGCGCCAACCCCTCTTCTGACTCGATACGCGCAAGGGCGGCTTCGAGCGGCTTGTCTGTCAAGGTTTGAGCGCCCAGCATGGCCAGACCCAGCGAGTTGGCCTCCTGGCCAACCAGCGCGATGTTGGCTTCCAGTCCTCGGCCTTTCAGGGCGCGGGCAATGTTGCTGGCCGCCTCAAGCAGCGCCACATCGCGGGCAGTGGAGCCTGCAATGATGAGCGGCTTCTTGGCGTTGCCGAGCAGCTCGGCCCAGCGAGTCGCTTGTGCCTGCAGCTCGGGGCAGAGGTCGGCCACGGCCGGTGCACTCGGGTCGAGCTGGTTGGCGATGGCAAAGCCAAGGCGCGCCTGATCGGCATAGGGGGCGTGCAGCTTGTCGGCCGCCACATCGTCCAGACGGGTGGTATCGAGGCTGGTGATGAGCAGGGGGTAGCGCTCGTTCTGACCGAGGGTCTGAACGGCGGCGACTTGCCACAGATCCACCTTCATCTTGCGGGCCAGCTCGCGTGCCTTGCCTTTGACAGCCTGACGCAGCGCCAACGCGATACGGGCGGCGCTCATGGTGACATCTTCGCCGAGCAGCAGAATGGCGTCGGCCTCTTCCATGTCCCGCAGGCTCGGAGTCGGCACGCCGCCCTGTTGCAGGATCTGCAGCATCTTCAGCTGACAGGCCCACTCGGCCTGCTCGACGCCTGCGTAGAAGTTGGCTTCACCCACCAGCTCGCGCAGGGCAAAGTTGCTCTCCAGCGAGGCGCGGGGCGATCCGATGCCGATGAGGCCGCGGGCCGTGCGCAGGGCATCGGCGGCTCGGTTGAGGGCGCCATCGACCGTGATGGTCAGCTGGTCGTTGCCATCTTTGAGCAGCGGTTGGCGCGGGCGATCGGCCAGATTGACGTAGCCGTAGCCAAAGCGGCCACGGTCACAGAGGAAGTAGTGGTTGACGCTGCCATGGAAGCGGTTTTCGATGCGGCGCAGCTCGCCATAACGCTCGCCCGGACTGATGTTGCAGCCCACGGAGCATTGCTGGCAGATGCTGGGGGCAAATTGCATGTCCCACTTGCGGTTGTAACGCTCGGAGTGGGTCTTGTCGGTGAAGACGCCGGTGGGGCAGACCTCCACCAGGTTGCCGGAAAATTCACTCTCCAGGGTGCCATCCTCGACCCGCCCGAAATAGACGTTGTCGTGGGCACCATAGACCCCGAGATCCTCGCCACCGGCATAATCCTTGTAGTAACGGACGCAGCGGTAGCAGGCGATGCAGCGGTTCATCTCGTGACCGATGAAGGGGCCCAGCTCCTGATTCTGGTGGGTGCGTTTAGTGAAACGGTAGCGACGGCTGTTGTGGCCAGTCATCACCGTCATGTCCTGTAGGTGGCAGGCGCCGCCCTCTTCACACACCGGGCAGTCGTGGGGGTGGTTGGTCATCAGCCACTCCACCACGCTCTTGCGAAATTCTTTAGCCTCTTCATCCTCGATGGCGATGTAGCTGCCATCGGTGGCCGGGGTCATGCAGGACATGACCAGACGGCCGCGCTTGTCATCGGCATTCTGATACTGTTTCACCGCACACTGGCGGCAGGCTCCCACGCTACCAAGCGCCGGGTGCCAGCAAAAATAGGGGACGTCCAGACCCAGCGACAGACAGGCTTGCAGCAGGTTATCTGCCCCGTCTACCTCGTACTCTTTGCCGTCTACATAAATGGTTGCCATACAACTTCCCTGAAACCTGTTTTGTGAAATCTGTGGTGTCGTTACCAGCGCTCGCCCAGCAGATTGGGCTGGATCCCTTTGACCGGCTTGCGGTTATCACCGCTGCCCTTGATCCCGGCCTCGAATTCGGAGCGGAAATATTTGATGGCGCTGGCCAGCGGCTCGACGGCGCCCGGTGCGTGGGCGCAGAAGGTCTTGCCCGGGCCAAGGAAACCGCAGAGTTGCTCCAGGGTCGCCAGATCGCCGGATTGCCCTTCGCCACGTTCCAGTGCCCGCAGCAGCTTGACGCTCCAGGGCAGGCCGTCGCGGCAGGGCGTGCACCAGCCACACGACTCGCGGGCGAAGAACTCCTCCATGTTGCGCAGCAGGGAGACCATGCTGATGGAGTCATCCACCGCCATGGCGAGGCCAGTCCCCATCCGGGTGCCGACCTTGCCGATACCGGCGGTATACATCTGGGCATCGAGGTGCTCCGGCAGCAGGAAGCCGGTGCCCGCGCCGCCCGGTTGCCAGGCTTTCAGGCGATAGCCGCTCTTCATGCCGCCGGCGTAATTTTCAAACAGCTCGCGGGCGGTGATGCCAAAGGGCAGCTCCCACACCCCGGGGTTGTTCACCTTGCCGGAGAAGCCCATCAGCTTGGTGCCGTGATCTTCCGAGCCCGGCAGCGCCAGCCCGTGATACCAGGCCACCCCGTTGCCGATAATGGCGGGGACGTTGCAGAGGGTTTCGACGTTGTTGACGCAGGTGGGTTTGCCCCAGACACCTGAGACGGCGGGGAAGGGGGGTTTGGCACGCGGGTTGGCACGGCGCCCTTCCAGCGAATTGATCAACGCCGTCTCTTCACCACAGATGTAGCGACCGGCGCCAGTGTGAACAAACAGCTCGAAGTCAAAACCCGAGCCCAGAATGTTCTTGCCAAGCAAACCGGCGGCTTTTGCCTCTTCTACCGCACGACGCAGGTTGATGGCGGCATCGACATACTCGCCGCGCAGGAAGATATAACCGCGATAGGCTTTCAGCGCCCGGGCCGAGATGATCATCCCTTCGATCAGCAGATGGGGCAGTTGCTCCATTAGCAGGCGATCTTTCCAGGTGTTGGGCTCCATCTCGTCGGCGTTGCAGAGCAGGTAACGGATGTTCATGCTCTCGTCTTTGGGCATCAGCCCCCACTTCACGCCAGTGGGGAAGCCCGCACCGCCGCGCCCCTTGAGGCCGGCATCCTTGACGGTGCTGACAATCTCGTCCGGGCTCATCTGGCCGAGCGCCTTGCGGGCGGCTTCATAGCCCTGTTTGGCCTGATACTCCTCCAGCCATACCGGTTGGCCGTCGTCCCGCAGCCGCCAGGTGAGCGGGTGGGTCTCGGCGGTGCGGGCCGTGCGGTTGGCGGTGCCAAGAGAGGCGAGGATCTTGTTCTGCGGCAGGCTCATGGGTAAGCCTCCAGCGTTTTCAGCAAGGTCACCGGATCGAGGCCGCCATAGGTGTCGTCATCGATCATGATGGCTGGCCCCTTGTCGCAGTTGCCAAGGCAGCAGACCGGCAGCAGGGTGAAGCGGCCATCCGGGGTGGTTTGACCGGGGCCGAGGTTCATCACCTCCTTGAGACCGGCCATCAGATCTTCATGGCCATTGATGTAGCAGACCATGCTGTCGCAGACGCGGATGATGTGACGGCCTACCGGCTGGCGGAAGATCTGGCTATAGAAGGTGGCAACCCCCTCCACGTCGCTGGCGGGAATGCCGAGCTCGGCCGCGATGGCGTGAATGGCGCCGTCGGGGACCCAGCCTCTGGCCTGCTGCACGATCTTGAGCGCTTCGATGCTGGCGGCGCGGGGATCTTCGTAGTGGTGTTTCTCGTGTTCGATGGCATCGCGTTCAGCCTGGCTCAGAACGAAGTCGTCCTGTTTGCTGCTGCATGCCCCTTGCCCCTGTGGGGTCTGATTATTGTGACACTGACATTGCTGGCTCATGACTTGACCTTTGGTGGCTTGTCCTTTTACTGCTCGTCCGGCGATCCCAATTCCCGGCCATGGCCGGGAGGGCGGATCACTTAACGGTCCACATCCGACATAACAAAATCGATACTGCCCAGATAGACGATGAGGTCCGACACCATGCTGCCCTTGATCACCGAGGGGATCTGCTGCAGGTGAGCAAAGCTCGGGGTGCGGATCCGGGTCCGGTAGCTCATGGTGGAGCCGTCACTGGTCAGGTAGTAACTGTTGACCCCCTTGGTCGCCTCAATCATCTGGAACGACTCGGCAGCGGGCATCACCGGGCCCCAAGACACTTGCAGGAAGTGGTTGATCAGGGTCTCGATGTGCTGCAGGGTGCGCTCTTTGGGCGGCGGTGTGGTGAGGGGGTGATCTGCCTTGAAGGGGCCCTCCGGCATGTTCTTCATGCACTGCTCGATGATCGACATGCTCTGGCGGATCTCCTCAATCCGCACGGTGGCTCTGTCGTAGGCATCGCCATTGCTGCCAACAGGCACTTCGAAGTCAAACTGGTCGTAGCCCGAGTAGGGGCGCCACTTGCGCACGTCGAAGTTGAGGCCGGTGGCGCGCAATCCGGCCCCCGTGGTGCCCCAGGACAACGCCTGCTCGGTGGTGTAGGCAGAGACGCCTATGGTGCGACCGCGAAGAATGCTGTTGCGCATCGCCGCTTTTTCGTAATCCATCAGACGTTTGGGCAGCCAGCTCAGCAGGTTGTCCTGCACCAGCCGTTGCCATCCCTTCGGCAAGTCGTGGGCCACACCGCCGATACGGAACCAGGCCGGGTGCATACGGGCACCGGTGATCGCTTCGATGATGGTGTAGATCTTCTGCCGGTCGGTGAAGGTGAAGAAGACCGGGGTCATGGCCCCCACGTCCTGAATATAGGTCCCGAGGAACAAGAGGTGGCTCTGGATGCGAAACAGCTCCGCCATCATCACCCGGATCATGTCGACCCGCTGCGGCACCTTGATTCCGGCCAGCTTCTCGACCGCCAGCACATAGGGGAGGTTGTTCATCACCCCGCCCAGATACTCGACCCGGTCGGTATAGGGGATGTAGCTGTGCCAGGACTGGCGCTCGCCCATCTTCTCGGCACCACGATGGTGGTAGCCGATGTCAGGCACGCAGTTACGGATCTCCTCGCCATCGAGCTGCAACACCAACCGGAAGGCGCCGTGGGCAGAGGGGTGGTTGGGGCCGAGGTTCAAGAACATGTAGTCCTCGTTCTCGTTGCCGCGGGCCAGTCCCCACTCTTCCGGTTTGAACAGCAGGTTCTCCTGCTCCATGTCCTGTTTGGCGGCATCGAGCATGAAGGGATCGAATTCGGTAGCGCGCGCCGGGTAATCCTTGCGCAGCGGGTGACCCTGCCAGCTCTTGGGCATCATGATGCGGGTCAGATGGGGGTGGCCATCGAAGGTGATGCCCATCAGATCCCATACTTCCCGCTCGTACCAGTTGGCATTGGGGAAGTGGTTGGTGATGGTGGGTAGATGCAGGTCACTTTCGGCCAACGCCACTTTCAACATCACATCGGCGTTACGGTCGATGGAGATGAGGTGATAGAAGACAGTGAAATCGCTCTGGGGCAGACCGTCGCGATGGCTGCGCAGCCGCTCATCGGTGGCGCTGAGATCAAACAGCATCACAAACGGGGAGGGCACCTTGCGCAAAAAGCCCATCACATCCTGAAGCAGTTCGCGGGGAAGCCAGACCACCGGCACGCCGGTGCGCGTGGTCTGCACGGTGAAGTGCTCGGCCCCGAAGTGGGCAAACAGTTCGCCAATGACTTTGGCATCCTTGTGGTCGCTGGGCTGCCACTGGGCCATGGCGTAATTGCTGGGAAAATCTCGAGTCAGTTTCATGGTCAGATCTCATCCGGCGTGCGCAGGTTGGTCACATTGATCCGTTCGCCGCGCTTGCGCTCTTTTTCGGCCTGCATCTGGGGACGGTAGATCCCCTGATCGCCCACTACCCAGGAGAGGGGGCGGCGCTCTTTGCCGATGGAGTCCTGCAGCAGCATCAGGGCTTGCAAAAAGGCTTCGGGACGGGGCGGGCAACCCGGAATGTAGACGTCGACCGGCAGGAACTTGTCCACCCCCTGCACCACGGAATAGATGTCATACATGCCGCCGGAGTTGGCACAGGCCCCCATGGAGATCACCCACTTGGGTTCGAGCAGCTGTTCATACAGGCGCTGGATGACTGGCGCCATCTTGATGAAGGGAGTCCCTGCTATCACCATGAAATCGGCCTGACGGGGCGAAGCGCGGATAACTTCGGCGCCGAAGCGGGCCACATCGTGGGGGGAGGTGAAGGCGGTACACATCTCCACGTAGCAGCAGGAGATGCCGAAGTTGTAAGGCCAGAGGGAGTTTTTGCGGCCCCAGTTGACTGTGTCTTGCAGCACCTCCTCGAGGCGGCCCATCATGATGCCGCGCGTCGCTTCTTGCGCCAGTGGGTCATCGACGGTCTGGCGCTGCTCCTGGGGGTAGCGCTCAACGGGTGCATCCGGGTCAATCCGGGTCAGGGTGTACTTCATGGTGCAACCTCAAGGAAAGGGTCTGTGGTTCAATCACTGTTTTTGTTGTTCAGCTGCGGTTTGCGCGGTGACCAGTCCAGTGCGCCGATGCGCCAGAGGTAGATCAGGCCGATAAGCAGCAGTCCGATGAAAATGGTGGCTTCAATAAAGCCGACCCAGCCGCTCTCACGCACGGAAACAGACCAGGCAAACAGGTAGAGCGCCTCGACGTCGAAGATGACGAAGAACATGGCGACCAGATAGAACTTGGCGGAAAAACGCAGGCGGGCACTGCCGACCGAGTCGACACCAGATTCAAATGGCTTGTTCTTGGTGCGGCCGTAGGCGCGACCTCCCAGCAGGGCGGCGAGACCTATCATCACCAGACAGATGGTGATGGCACCGATGACATAAATGGCAAAAGCCCAATGTTGAGCAGAAATATCAGCAAACATAGAGGTTTTTCCTAACCAAATTAATCAAGCGACTTAACAATAATGTTACGCATTATGACACTTTCGCACTGATTTACATGTCATTTTTACGGGTTAATTATTAATCGGTTAACTGGTAATTAAATTTTGTTAAGAAGCGCACTTTTTTGCTGGTTATGGCGGGTGGGAAAGGCCTGGAAAGCGCAGAGAGCTGCTCCTCGTCATCACCTGAAAGGGGTAAATGCCGCGGGCGAAGCCGGAGCTGGTCGGTATCGCGGGCAGGGGGCACAGGCGGGAGAAGAGCGTGATGGCGGGTGAGATAGGGGGCGGCAAGAGCAATAAAAAGAGAGGCTTCCAAGCCTCTCCTGCCATCGCGTTCCGGTTTCGAGCGTGGGGCGGTCAGGGTTTATTGGCGACCAGCAAGACCTGATCCGGGTAGGCGCCAATGGAGCGAAGACCGATATCTCCCGAGGTGATATCCAGATACGCCCGCTGACCATTGGCGGAGGTTACCGTGCTGCTCATCAGATAGACATAGCCCTCATTGACCTCTTTACCGCCCCCCGCCATGGCGCGCGGGAAAATGGCTTCATTGAGAGAGGGCTTGTAGCAGGCATGCTCGACCAGGGTCGCCAGCTCCTTGATGTCGGGCAGGCGCCACTGGCTGATACCGCCGAAGTGATAGAGAGCATGACTGCTGTCACTGCGGATCCGCTCCGCCACTTGCAGCCCCTGCTGCCAGTAGTAAACGGTCGGTTCCCCCAGGCAACTGCTGCCATTCCATGTCTGCCCCAGTTTGCAGCGCATCCAGGTGAGGCCGGTGTGTTGATCCGTGACGGTGCCGTTGCCATGGTCAAGAAAACGGGCAGAGGGGGCGGTGCGATCCATGGTGTCATCACAAATGGCAGCACCGTGGGCCAGGGGGGCCAGCAGTGCCAGCATGGCGAACGAAAAGCGATAAAGGCTCATGATATTCCTCGGATTATTGGGAAGTGGCGACCAGTCGTACCTGCATCAGCTCGATATAGGTATCTTGCTGCACCAGCGCGGGATAGGTGGTGCCCGCATCTTCTCCCAGGAGCAGGACTGTGCGTTTGCTGATGGGGCCACCGGAGAAGCGCTGGGCGGTGTTGCTGGTGGCGCTCCAGTAGTAGCCATGGTAGGTGTCATCTTCCGAGGAGGCGATATCCGGGAAGTAACGGGTAACCACGATGATGCGTTGACCCAGCGGGTCCTTGGCCAGGCTGCCGTAGTGCATCAGTGACATCAGCTCACCCATGGTGGGCAGCCGCCACTGGCTGATGCCGCAGCGCTGCTCGCCATTGAGCCACTGCTGATACGCGCGGGTGGTCAGCATGGTGGTCAGCGCCTGTGCCCGGGCGAGGGCCGCCAGATCTCCTTCGGCGGTGAGCTGTTCGATCCTCTTATGAATATGCTGGTAGGCCGCTTGCTGCTCGCCTGCGGTCGCCTTGAACTGCTCATCCTCATAGGCAAAGGGTCTGCTTTTCCAGGCCGGGCTCAAGGGATCATCCGATTTGACCTCCCACACCAGACCGGTATTGAGATCCTTGACGCACTGCCAGCTCGGCGCGTTGTCAGGGAGCGCCTGACCGCGATCATCGAGTTTGCGATAGGCAAGCTGGGGACGAGTGCGATTCCAGCTGGCATCTTGTCCCGGATAGTCGGCGGGTTCCTGTTCCAGCAGCGGGTCGTTGCCATCGCTGAAGGTGGTGACGCCGGTGACGGTTAGCAGGTTGCGTGGCTGCTGCTGCACCAGCAGGGTCAGCAGCTTGCTTTGGGTATCTTCAGCGAACTGGCCGTTGCGTTGCCACTCCTGAGCCAATTGCTCCAGCATCAGGCTGATGGCGCGATAGCTGGTGGTGAGCAACTGGGTCTCCTTGGCGGTGGCAAGGCGTGTGCGGGCCTGTTGCTGCAAGCTGATCGCCACCTGTTGTAGCGCCTGATCAAACTGGCCGAGACCTGCGAGGGCCGCGCGGTCGCCGCCCGGTTGCAGCGGCGCGAGATCGGCCAGCAGCTGCGTCAGTGCGCGATCGGCGGCCACCC
Source organism: Aeromonas sp. R4-2 (assembly GCF_040908295.1). Classification (NCBI taxonomy): domain Bacteria; kingdom Pseudomonadati; phylum Pseudomonadota; class Gammaproteobacteria; order Aeromonadales; family Aeromonadaceae; genus Aeromonas; species Aeromonas sp. R4-2. The sequence goes on from NZ_JBFODL010000011.1 coordinate 65,035, forward strand.
CTTCGGCAATGCGGCTCTGCCACAGGGTGCTGAGCAGGGTCGGTTGCAGCCGTTGTGGATCCCCTTTGGCGGCCGGATGCGCCAGCAGCAGGCCTCCGCTCCTCGGTACGAACAGCAGGGGCGAGTTGACGATGTTGGCCGAACGGCTGACCAGGGCCACCGCTCCTTCGCCGCTGACGGCAGGGTCGGCAGGATCACATTGCCAGTTCTGATCCAGATCGGCGCACAGGGTACCGGCGGTCGGCAGAGCGACATCGACCCGGTAGTCCGGGATCGCCAGTGGTGCGTTATCTTCCCCGCCGCCACAGGCGCTGAGCAGGGCTGAGAGGGTTGCAATAACCAGTACGGATGGTTTCACTTCACATTCCTTGATTCGGTCACAGGTTCACGGGGGCGGTAACCCCCGTGGTACAGGATTCAACGGCGCGGGGTGCTCCGGCGCCAGAGGCGGGGGCAGAGGGCCAGCAACAGCAGCAGGGGGGAAGTCGTGCCGCCACCCCCTTCATCCTGCTCAAGGGGAATGATGCCGGTGTTGGGCAGGGCTTCATCCTTGTCACAGCGGGCGCCGACTTGCTGGGCTACCCGCCAGTTGCGCAACTGACCGGTGTCACCGGCGCTGGTGTCGTTGATCTCCAGCAGCCAGCGGCCAGCGAGCGGTTCGCCGTGCAGCTTATCGAGTGATTCGAACGGTACCAGTTCACGGGGGAACTCCCCCTTGAGCCGGGTATGGCTGGCGTAACCCTTGTTCCACAGGCTGATCCGGGTGCCGTAAGGGGAGGTGAGCCAGACCTCCAGCTGCTCCAGCTTGCTGTGCTCCAGATCGAGGGCAACCACGAATCCGCTGTCGATGCGGGCCTTGCTCTCGGGCAGGGTGAGAGTGAAGCGGGACAGGCCGTGCCGCTCACCGCTCACCGCATCTTTGATCTGGCCACCCTGGCCGATGGCCCGCTGCCAGAGCGGTTCACCGATCGGCAGTTGCAGGTCAAGGCGGGTCTGGCGCTCGGTGGGGCTGGGCAGGGTGAGCTGGAACTGCAGCGGCAAGGTGACTGCCTCGCCACAGGTCAGGTTGCTCGCCGCTTCCAGCGGCAGGGTCCAGCGGGCGGTGCCATCGGCGTTGAGCTCTCCTTGCCAGTGACCGTCACCCATGAGCCCCTTGGTCGGGAGCAGGCTGGCGTCAGCCACGGTCAGGGGGCGGCCGCTTTGGTTGGTCAATTCGATAGCGAGGCTCTTTTTCTCCCCGGCCAACAGGTAGCTGTCGTCGGCAAGGCGGGCCGCGATGGGGGTGGGCAGCAGGGCGTGATGGCGGAAGGCCTGCTCCAGCAGCTTGCCATAACTGCGATCCGGATAGAGGCGGTTGGCGGTATCCACGGTGACCCGCGCCAGCTGGGGCATCCGCACCTGCGGGCCGAGGCCGAAGTGGGATTCAATCAGCAGGGTATCGAACTCGTTACGGGCTACCTCGCCATATTGTTCAACGGCCTGGCGCAGCGCGGTGAAGAGCGGGGTGCCCCACAATTGGTCGCCGTTGCTGCCGTTGATGGTGAGGTGAGCCGGATAGAGGAAGCCCGGATGATAGCGTGCCCGCAGATCATCGAGCTGACGGGGCGTCCGGCCGCTGATCCTGGCATCCCAGTTGAAGACCATGAAAGGCTCGAACTGGCGAGCCTCTGGACTACGCTGGCGCCAGCTGGCGGCCAGATAGTCGCTAAAGCCCTCGCCGATGGCGCCCCAGTCACCCTCTTCTCCCATGTCGGGCAGGATATGGTGCTGCACCGCATGGCCAAACTCGTGCCAGATCACCATGGGATCTTCCGCATCGGGTACCCCTATCCGGCCAATTTCCAACCGGCGCAGGAAGGGGTCATAGAGGGAGTTGTCCTGCTCCCCGGCATCGGTATCGATGGCCAGGGGGCCGCCCATCAGCGTCGGGTAGCCAAGGGATTCCACATGGCGCTGTGCCAGATCCAGATGGTAGTAGCCATTGATATCGAGGAAGGCGGGCTGCGGGTGATCCAGCTGGAAGCCATCGGCATCAGGGCTGCTAAAGGGGGCAGTTTCCGGCGCCGTGCCATCCACGACCCGGGCGCGTGGGCCACTCAGCTGGTAGGTGTCATCCACCTTTTGTACCGTGAGCGGCACGGTGCGATAGGCCCCGTTGTCCAGTACCAGATCATGGCGCCACAGCAAATTGCCATCTTGCAGCTGGGTGCGTGGGTCGAGGGCAAAGATGCGGGCCTGCACCGTGGCCGTTTCCCCTGCCAGCGGGGCCGCTTCGGCACGGGTGCTGGCCTCTTGCAGCGTGCGCCCCAGCAGGGCGCTGCCATCGCAGGTGACAAACAGTTGCCAGTGGCTGCTCTTGCTGTTGCCCGGCTGGCTTTCCACCGCCAGCAGACGCCAGGCCGCAGTCAGGGTGTCGCCATCCTGCCAGTACCAAGGCTGGGCTTCGTCACTGCCAGCGAATTGCCACACCGTACCATCCAGCGTGGCGGTATAGGCATCCACCCCGGCGCGGCTTGCTTCATCACATGGCGTCGCCTGTGCCTGCATCAGTCGGGTATTGTGATAAAGGCGCCACGGGCGACCCTGCTCATCGAGACTGACGGCGGCCATCAGGCCGGCGATCGGTGCGCCATTGAGCTGCTGACGATAATGCAGATAGTGGCCCAGCTTGCCTTGGCGCTGATAGGCCGGGGCATCACTCAGGGTGACGCCGAGCTGCTGTTCGAGCCAGAGGCGGGGATCGGCCGGGGCGTCCTGTTCGACAAAACGCAGTTCGGCGGCCTGAGTGGAAAAGCCAGCCAGCCCCAGCAAGAGGGCGGGCAACAGGGGTTTCATAGTGGTACTCCCAATCAGCGGCAGAGTCATTGATTGATCCCCGCCAGATGCAACAAGAAGGCAAATTCACGAGCCCGATCGCCACCACCGGCGCGGTGGCCTCCCTCCAGTTCGGTCAGCAGCAGGTAGGGGCCGGAGCCCGTGCTGTGCTCCCGCAGGCGGGCCAGCCACTTGACCGGCTCCCAGTAGGGGACCTGGCTATCGTGCAGGGCGGTAGTGACCAGCAGGGGCGGGTAGGGGGCGCGGTGCAGGTTGTCGTAGGGGCTGATGCGACGCATCGCCTGATACTCTGCGGGCTTGGCCGGATTGCCCCACTCCTGATACTCCTGACGGGTCAAGGGGAGGGCAGGATCGCTCATGGTGCCGAGCATATCGACGAAGGGAACCTGCAACACGGCGCCGCTAAAGAGTGTCGGTTGCTGGTTGAGGGCCGCAGCAACCAGCGTGCCCCCCGCGCTGCCCCCCATGGCAAACAGGGGCAGGGGAGCAGAGTCGGGTGACCAGTGGCGCAGGGCGTGACCGGCTGCGATAAAGTCGCTGATGCCGTTCTGCTTGTGGATGCCCCGCCCGTCGCGGGTCCACTGCTCCCCCAGCATGCCGCCGCCGCGCACATGGGCGATGGCGTAGACAAAGCCCCGATCCAGCAGGCTCAACAGCTCTTTCTGGTAGTAGGGGCGCATCGGCGTGCCATAGGCGCCATAGCCGTAGAGCAGTACGGCGCGGGGGGCCAGATCCTTGCGCCACACCAGCGAGACAGGCACCCGGGTGCCATCGGCAGAGGTGATCCAGCGCCGCTCGCTCTGATAGGGCAATGCTTTATTGTCTGCGGTGTGCTGGTCGTTGATCCACTGGCCGCTGGTCAAATCCAGCCAGCGCTGGCCGGGGGGCTGACTCAAGCCCTGACTGCGCACCAGAATGCGGTCGCTGGCCGGGTCATGTTCTCCTTGCAGCCAGCCGGTACCGGCGCCACTGGCCAGCGGCAGGCGCTGGCGTTCATGGCCGTTGCGGTCGAGCAGGGCGAGCCAATCCTCCCCCTGCTGGCGAAACTGCACCACCAGATGGCGATCAAACAGTCGCCACTTCTCGGGATCGCCGAGATCCTCCTCTTTGGCGGGCCACAGGCGCTGCCACTCACCGAGCGGCGTGCTGGCTGAGTAGAGGGCAAATGCCCCCTCCCAGTTGCTCTTGATCACCCAGCCAGACTGGCTGTCCAGATAGTATTCCACCCCGCGCTGGCGGGATTTGATTTGCTGCGGCTTGCCGGAGTCGAGCAGGTATTGCTCCGAGCTGTCGTGGTTGTTGCCCTGCAACACCAGATGCTGGCCATCCGTGGTGCGATAGAGGCTGAGCAGCCAGGCGGGATCCTGCTCCTCATAGAGAGTCTGCTCCTGGCCATCCTGCCAGCCGCGCAGCTGCCAGGGGCGCAGGGTGTAGCGCTCGTTGGCGATGGTGTAGAGGGTGCGACCATCTTGTGACCAGGCGAGATCAGCGCTGCGCTGCGCCAAACAGGCCAGCACCTTGCCGCTCTGGAGATCAAGCAGGGTGACCTGATAGTCGAGATCGCCGCGCCTGTCTTCGGCGATGGCCAGTGTGAGGTTATCCGGGCTCAGGGCCCAGCCGCCCGCTTCGTAATAGCCCTCACCCGCTCTGGCGGGAAGCCGCTGCAGCACCTTGCCCCCGTGGCGTTGCCAGAGTGAGCCATCCGGGCGCAGCTGCCATGCCTGATCGCCGCGGACAAGCCAGTCCTCTGGCACAGATTCCCCCGCCGGATGGCGGGCAAATTCGGCGCGCAAGGTTGCTTCCAGCGGCTGCTGCGCGGCGAGCTGCTGCTCGCTCCAGCGATTTTGCTGCTTGAGCAGGGCGAGAATGGCCGGGTTGCTGCGGCTCTCGTCCCGCAACCAGAAGTAGGGATCCTGGCGTACGGGATTGCCTGAAATCAGGTGTGGCTGGGACGGGATCGGGGGTGGCAGGGCCTCTTGTGCCCACGCCAACGGGACGGCCAACAGGGCCGCCATGATTGCATGATGTTTCATCACATCCCCACGAAACGGTAGCTGAGGCTGGCTGACAGGTAGCGGCCGCTCTGGCTGTAGAGGGAGGTGTCGCTGCCAGCCGGGAGTCCGGCCACATCCTGATAGCGGACATAGCGGGTATCGAGCAGGTTGCCGATGGTGGCATTGACCTTGAGCGCCTCGGTGATCTGCCAGTCGCCGGTGAGATCCAGACTGAACCAGCCTGCGCTGCTCTGGCAGGCACCGTTGTAGCCAGTCTGCGCATTGGCGCACTGGGGCACCTTGGTCATGGCGGCGGCATAGTTGCCACTGAGCTCAACCCCCCAGTCGAGCTGTTGCCAGCGCAGGGTGGTGTTGCCTTCCAGCGGTGTCTGGGTGCGCAGCGGCTCACCGCGGTGATCCTTGCCATCCATCCAGGCCAGATTGGTCGAAAGCTCCCACTCGTCGTTCAGCCAGAGGCTGGCGGCCAGCTCGGCGCCCCAGGTTTCTGCTTTGGCAACGTTGCGATATTGGCGCAGGAAGACACCGTCATCGAGGCGGAAACCGGTCTGGCGCCAGTCGATGAAGTTGTAGTAGCGGTTGTAGAAAACGGCCGGTTTGACGCTCCAGTTGTCGCTTTGGCCATTCACTCCCCACTCCAGACTGTGGCTGGTCTCCTCCTTGAGGTTGGGGTTGGCAATGATCTCGAACGGCGGCATGGCAAAGTAGTGAGGAATGTTGCCGTAAACCTGATCGTAAGCGGGGGCGCGGAAGCCGTTGGCATAGCTGAGCCAGCTGCGCCATGTCTCGTTGAAGCGGTAACTGGCCGCCACACTGGGGGAGATGTGGTCGCTGTGGTTCTCGGCCAGATTGCTGTCCGGTGCGCGCAGGCGCTGGCGGTCAAAGCGCAGGGTCGGGGTAAACTGCCAGCTGCCCAGATCGATCACATCGCTCAGCCAGATGCCATCGCGGCGGGTCTCTGCCTTGCTGAAGGGGGCTTTCTGTCCCTGGGTGGTGATGCCATCTTCCAGGGTCAGATTGCTGACCGGCCGTTCGTGGTTGGCCTGCTCCAGCTCCACACCGTAGCTGAAGGTGTGATCCAGCGAGCCGGTGCTCAGCTTGCTCTGCAACTCCAGCTCGCTGCCAAGGCGCAGCTCCTCGAACGTGGAGAGGGTGCGCTGGCTGCGATATCTGGGATAGCCGCTCAGGGCATCGTTGCGCAGCAACTGGCGCTGGTTGGCTTCGTTGCGGGACTGATTGCCAAACAGGCTCCAGTTGAGGGTATCGACCATGCCCAGATCGCTGGCTTCCCAGCTGAACTTGCCGCCCTGGGTGCGCTGATCGCCATCTTCCTGAAAACCGACCACGTCCCAGCTGCCATCGGGTTGGGGCACCGCTTTGGGCCCCATCTGGCGTTTGGCGTGATCCTCGTAGTAGTCCAGCTCCAGCCGCAGAGCGTGATGGGCATTGAGGGGGAGGCGGCTGCTGGTGGAGGCACTCATGCCATCCAGATCCGCCGGAATGCGGTTCTCTTCAAAGTTGGCGGTTTCGTTGCCACGCCAGCCGGAGAGGCGCAACAGATGTTCGCTCTCCAGTGCCCGCACCGCGCCGGTCATGCTGAGCTTCTTCTTGTTGCTGTCGCCACCGTAGAGGGTCTTGGCCGCCAGATAGCTATCTTGCTGTTGCAGATAATCTTCCGGCTGCTTGGTATTCATCACCACGGTACCGCCGATGGCATCGGAGCCATGCAGGGAGGAGCCGGCCCCCTTGGCCACCTCAATCTGTTTGATGTCATCGAGATCGAAGTTGAAGCGACCCACCTTGTCATTGATGTTGTCGGCGCCAAAGCCGTCACTGACGCGCACCCCATCCTTGATCAGCAGGATACGGTTGCCACCGATGCCGCGCACGCTGATGTTTTGCGGTCGCCCGGCAGAGCCGGTGACCGAGACACCGGGGATCTTGCGAAACACATGAGTCAGCTCGCTGGCGACCTGACGGTCCAGCTCTTCCTGGGTGATGACGGTGATGGAGCCGGAAACATCGGAGAGTTTCTGTTGTACCCGTTGCCCGGTGACAATGATGGTGTCGTCGCTGCGCGCCTTCTCCACAGGGGGAAGATTGGCCGCGCCAGCGGAGGCACACAGGAGTGCCGGCCATGCCTGAAGCAGTTTGTTCATAATGATAATTGTTTTTATTTAAGCCTGAGGGCCGGCATTATTGCAGAGGCCTGACCACTTGACAATAAATGGCAATCATTATCATTAAGATCTTATGGTGTTGATATTATTGAGTTATTTGTTTTTAAAAAGAGGCTCCCGCGCGAAGCGGGAGCGGGGGGATCAGGGCTTGAGCAGTTGCAGCGACTCTTCTGCGGCCTTTCCTTGGGAGAGGGTGATATCGACCCGGCGGTTCGCCTGGCGATGTTCGGGGGTGTCGTTGGCAAAGCGGGGTTGGGTGTCGGCAACCCCCTGAGCGATGACTCGTCTGGCATCCAGCTGGGGGTTGGTCAGCATCGTCTGCACGATGGAAGAGGCCCGCAGCACCGAGAGCTCCCAGTTATTGCGATAAAGCTCCACCGGCGCCTGGGAGTTGTCGGTATGACCGGTGACCACTACCTGCCCCGGGATATTGGCCAGAATGCCTGCGATCTTGTTGACCAGCGGGATGAACTGGGGCTGCAGGAACGCCGAATCGGAGGGGAATAGCGCCTTCTCGCCGATGCGGATCACCAGTTGACTGCCGAGTTGCTCGACCTCGAGATCCTTCGATTCAATCTGGGCCTTGAGTTGCTGCTCAAGCTTCTGCTTGGTCACCTGCACCCACTCCTGCTCCTTGGTCTTGTGGGGCCAGGCTTCGGTGGCGCTCGGTTTTTCCGAGGCACCTATGGTCTCGTTGAAGGGGTCCGATGCCGCCATGGGGGCATCTTTTTCCAGTACAGTCTCTTCTTTCGGGCTGCTCGGCGTGGTCTTCGATTCCGGCTCGAGAATCCCTGTTCCCCCCTGCATCAAGGGTGAGCCGGCAGGCGGGGAGATGAGGCCGATTTTACCCAGCGACTCGATAAAGCCCTGGATAAGCACTCGGGTTTCGGACTGCTTGGCCATGGCAAAGGAGTAGAGCACCACAAACAGGGCGAACAGCAGGGTCATGAAGTCGGCATAGGAGACCAGCCAGCGTTCATGGTTCTCCGGTGCTTCAGCCTTTTTCTTTTTGGCCACCGTGACCTCCCAGATAAGGTTCGAGGGTAACTTGCAGGCGCGCTTGGGATTCGCCATCAACGATGCAGAGAATGCCGGTCAGGGTCATCTCCTTGTAGTGGCGGATCTGGTGGGCAAACCCCTTGTAGCGGTTGCCGAACGGCAAGAAGATCAGGTTGGCTGCGGATACCCCGTAGATGGTAGCGATAAAGGCCACCGCGATGGCGCCGCCCAGCTTGTCGGGGGCATCTAGCAGACCCATGGCGTGGATCAGGCCAAATACCGCCCCGACGATCCCCATGGTCGGGCAGTAGCCGCCCATGGCTTCATAGAATTTGACCGTCTGTTCGAGATCTTCCTGTTCAAATTCGATCTCGTTCTCCAGCACCTCGTGTATCTTGGTTTTCTCGTAACCATCAACCATCATCTGTACCCCTTTCTTCAGGAAGGGATCCTTGATCTCGTCGATCATCCCTTCCAGCGCCAGCATGCCGCTGCGGCGGGCGTTGCCTGCCAGGGTCTCCAGTAACTGGGCCTGTTCATGCATGTCGAGCTTGAGGGGGGAGAGCAGCCATTTGAAACGCTTCATGGTGCTGCCGACGACGGAGAAGGGGAACTGGGTCAGAGCGGCACCGACAGTACCACCGATCACGATGAGGAAGGCGGGCAGATCGAGCAGGGCGCTGGGGTGGCCGCCCTCGATCATGTTGCCGCCAAGGATGGCGATCAACGCCAGTACCAAGCCAATCAAGCTCATCTTTTACACGTCCCTGCATGTTGATAATGGCTAGTGTAGCTACTTAAGTATCAGTTTTTCAAAATGAAATCCAATCGCTGAGCAATTAATGGGCGCTGGGTAACGTCCATAAAAGAAGGCGTGTTGCGGCCATGAGATGGCATTGCAATCATCTTGTTGCTCCTGTTGTCACAGGAAGGAACGCTTGTCGGGTGGGGCAATCACAAAAGCAAGGTAGGGGGTGGGGGCTGGCAATACGAAAAGCAGTGATGTTCCATCAGGGCTTTGCAAACCGGGGGATGAGTGCGTGGATGATCTGCCACTGCGTGGCTCTGGCTCACTTGTCGGCATAGGTGTTTGCCGGAAAGCAAAAAACCGACCCTGAGGTCGGTTTTTTTAGATTTGGCGGTGAGGGAGGGATTCGAACCCTCGATACGTTGCCGTATACACACTTTCCAGGCGTGCTCCTTCAGCCACTCGGACACCTCACCAAATTTTCGTTCGCTGCGCTGTTGCGCTGGAACGGGGCGTAATTTAGGGGAAAGGGCTGTGTGGGTCAACCTCTTTTCCCCTTATTTTTCATAATCTTTTCCGAATGCCTAACGCTTGCGCAGAATGCCTGTTTTTTAAACCGGATCAGGGCTTGTCGAGGATGATCAGGCTGTCCGGCAGCTCGTTTTGATCCCGGGTGGCCGGGAAGGCATCGGTCAGAATGGCGCTAACGCGCTCAACGCACTCCAGAAAACCTTGTTCGATCTCCTTGTTGCGCACTCGCGCCACGAAGTCGTCGATGATCTCCTGCCACTGGCCGTTGTCGATATGCTGGGCGATGCCGTCATCCACCAGTATTTCTACATAGTGCTCGGCGGCCGAGACGAAGATCAGCACCCCGAGCCGGTCGCGGGTGCGGTGCAGCCCCTGCTCGACAAATTGCAGGCGAGCCATCAGGGCCGCCCGGTGCTGGCGAACCTTCTTCGGGATGAGCCGCATCTTGATGGGGGTCCAGTGGAACAGCAGGCTCAGCAGCAGCCAGACCGACCACTGCACCAGCAGGATTTCGTACCAGCCGAGCCAGAAGCCGAGCTGGAACACCAGCAGCGGGGTGAGCATCGCCAGCAGCGCCGCCCAGAGGGTAGGAATGTAGCGATAGCCATCGCTGGCCGGGGCCAGCACGGTGACCAGTTCAGCATCAGTCTCTAGCTCCGCTTCGCGCACCTTTGCCTGAAGCGTGTGGAAGAACTGTTTAGAAATCATGATTTGTCTCTTTACTCCTGTTACCAGCCACCGGAGGCTCCGCCACCGCCAAAACTGCCGCCGCCACCGCTGAATCCGCCGCCGGAGCGACCACCAAAGGAGCCGGCACCCAATCCACCGGCCATGTAGGCCGACCGACGTCGTCCTCCCGGACCACCGCCGCCACCCCCGCGCAGGTTGTGGAGCACGATCATCGCAATCACCACCAGAATAAACAGCCAGGGGCCGCCACCGTTGTCACTCTTTGGCTGCTCGACCGGCTGATACTCTCCGGCGAGTGCCTTCATGATGCTCTGGCTGCCCGCCATGATCCCGGCCACCATATCGCCGCGCTTGAAGGCGGGCAGGATGCGGCCATGGATGATGTTGGCGGCGATGGCGTCGGGCAGGGCGCCTTCCAATCCATAGCCTACCTCGATGCGAACCTTGCGCTCATCCTGGGCGATCAGCAACAGCACGCCATTGTTCTTGCCTTTCTGGCCGATCCCCCAGTGGCGACCGAGCTGGTAGCCGTACTCCTCGATGGTCTCCCCACCAAGGCTGTCGACGGAGACCACCACCAGCTGGATGCCGCTGCGTTTTTCAAAGGCCGCCAGCTGCTGGGTCAGTTGATGGGCCTGTTTGCGGGACATCAGACTGGCTTCATCCACCACCCGTCCGCTCAGCGTCGGGAAGTCCGGCGCCGCTTGCAGGGCACTGGCCCAGAGCAGCAGACAGGGAAGAAACCAGCGCAGCATCATCTTCATTGGAAGCTGACCTTGGGCGCCTCATCGGCACCGGGTTTGGCACTGAAACTGGGTTTGGCCTCCAGATCCGAGTAGAGCAGCTTGGACCAGATAACGCCGGGGAAAGTGCGGATCTCGGTATTGAACTGGCGCACCGCCTCGATATAGTCGCGGCGAGCCACCGAGATGCGGTTCTCGGTTCCTTCCAGCTGGGCCTGCAGGGCAAGGAACTGCTGATCCGCTTTCAGCTCGGGGTAGCGCTCTACCACCACCATCAGGCGAGAGAGGGCGCTGGAGAGCTGGTTCTGCGCCGCTTCAAACTCCTTGAGCTGGGCAGGATCGCTCACCTGCACGCTGCCGACCCGGGCACGGGCATCGGTGACCGCCTTTAGGGTCTCCTGCTCATGGCTGGCGTAGCCCTTGACGGTGGCGACCAGATTGGGAATGAGGTCGGCGCGGCGCTGATACTGGTTCTCCACCTGCCCCCAGCTTGCTTTAACCTGCTCATCCAGGGTCGGGATGTTGTTCATGCCGCAACCGGTCAGGCCGAGCAGCAGGGTCAGGGTCAACAGGCTCTGCGTGGTTCTGCGCCAGAGTGATGTGGCCATCTTGTTGTTCTCCTTTGATATTTCGAGTCGATAGTGCGCCATGGATGGTGTACGACCAAGAGTGCACCACCATACCAGCTTGGGGTCAGTTGCCACAACGCGCAGGTAGCTCGGGTCGCTTGTTGATGCCGGAGACCTTGGGCAACTGGGGCTTGTCTTTTAGCCAGGATGCCAGCTCTTCCCCGCAGCCATTGCCGGGCGGAATGGGGGCCTGAGGTTCGCAATCTGGGCTGCCCACCGGGCAGCGCAGCCGTACGTGGAAGTGGCTGAAGTGGCCCACCCAGGGGCGCAGCTTGGCGACCCAGGGCTCGTCACCAGCCTGCTGGCAGACCGCGGATTTGATCACCGGATTGACGAAGATGCGGGCCACCTCGGGCTTGCTGGCCGCCAGCCGCAGCAGGGTGAGCTGCTGGGGGCCAAAGCGACCCGGCAACATCTTGTAGCTGGGTTCGTCGATCAGTGCCCACTCCTTGGGGGCATCCTGCTCCCATTTGCTGATGGGGCGGTTGGCCATGCGAAACCAGATATCGGCATCAAGGCCAGTCTGGTGGCTGCGATGGCCGGAGGTAAAGGGGCCGCCACGGGCCATCGCCAGATCGGCGATATAGAGATCCGGCAGCCCGGCCATGCGGGTCTGGTTGGCCAGCGCTTGCAGATAGTGGATGAGGTCGGGGTGGCCGTAGTAGCGCAGCCGTTTGGTACGGATCACCTGATAACCCGGCCCTTCGAGGGGTAGGGATACGCCGTTTTTCAGGCAACCGGCGGCATAACCACCGATGGCTTCCGCTTGCAATACAGTCGCCAGCAACAGGGACGTCAGCATGTGCGTGCTCCTTGTCTTGCTTCGAGTCGGCTCAGCAGTACGAACAGACTCAAACATATAAATAAATAGGCCGCGGCCACCAGCAGCCAGATCTCGTAGACCAGTCCGCTGGAGTTGGCCATTTCGGTGCCAACGAAGGTGAGCTCCTGCACCGAAATAAGCGAAACGATGGCGGTATCCTTCACCAGCGCGATGAGCTGACCGGTGAGGGGGGGCAACATCAGCAGCATGGCCTGCGGCAGGATCACATGGCGCAGCCGCACCCAGGGAGAGAGCCCGAGGCTCTGCGCCGCCTCCCACTGGCCACGGGGGATGGCGGCCAGCCCGGCGCGGACGATCTCGGCGACGAAGGCTGCGCTGATCATGCCAACGCAGAGGGTGCCTGAGATGAGGTTCTCCCAGCGGGCTGGTGGGCCAAACAGCGCCTCTTGCCACGGGGAGAGTGATACGGTGCCGAGCCAGCGGGAGAGGCCGCTCGAAGGCAGCAGCTGGTTGGCGATAAAGAAGTAGAAGATGAAGATAAAGACCAGCGGCGGTAGATTGCGGATCAGCTGGATAAAAAGGGTCGCGGGCATCACCAGCCCGGGTCGGCGGCTGAAGGCGGCTACCCCCAGCGCAGTGCCGAGCAGCAGCGCCAGCACCATGCCGAGCAGGGCGATGCGCAAGGTGGTGAGCAGACCGCTGAAAAAGTAGGGCAACTCGCCGTGAGGGCCGGGGGTGAACAGCAGGTCGAAGGCTTCATGCCAGCGCCACTGATAGGCTACCCCGATGTGCAGGCGGCTGGCCAGCCAGAGGCCAGCCAGCAGCAGGATCAGGGCGATCGCCCCATCCAGCCAGTTGATGTTCCGACATGGCCCACGGATGATGCGCCGGATGGTCTCTTTTAGAGCAATCAGCATCAGGGGTTAGCGACCTGTGCTTCCCACGCCAGCGACTTGAACCAGTAGTCATGGCGCGCCTTGAGCCAGCCATCGGCCTGACGGGCGGCGATCCACTCGTTGAACTGCTCAGCCAGGGCATCATCCCCCTTGCGCAGGGCAAAGCCTTCATCGCCTTGTGCCAACGGCTCGGCAAACGGCATAAAGAGGGCATTCGGGTGGCGCAGCGCCTCTTGCTCGGGTTTCGGGGAAGAGGAGAGGGCGCCGTGGGCGCGGCCGTTCAGCACCTCCTGAAATACCTGTGACTCGTCATCGAACTGGCGCAGGGTGGCCTTGGGGAAGTGTTCTTTTGCCACCTGTACCGGTGAGGCGCCACGACGTACCGCCAGGATCACCCCGCGCTGGTTGAAGTCCGCCACGGTTTTCTTCTCTTTGGCCATGGTGCTGGAGGCGGCCAGCTGCACCCCCGAATGGGAGTAGGCCTGGGTGAAGCGCACGCTCTTCTCCCGCTCGGGGGTGATGGTGAGGCCGCCGATGATGACGTCATACTTTTTCGCCAACAGGGAGGGGATGATGCCATCCCAGGCGGTAGGCACGAACTCTACCTGCCAGCCGTTATCTGTGGCGAGGCGACGGGCCACGTCAATCTCGAAACCGATCAGGGCCCCCTGCTTGTCGCGCATCGCCCAGGGGGCGAAGGTGGACATGCCGACCCGCAGGGTACCGCTCTGCTCGATCTGCGCCTGGGTGTCGGAGGGGGCAGTTTCTGCCAGTGCCGGAGTGAGCAGGCTTGCCAGCAGCAGGGCTGCGCCCGACAGGGTGGTCTTGAATGACAGATTCATGGTTAGCGTCCTTGTTGATCCGGATTCAGGTGACGGGCCAGCGCCCGCGAACAGGCTGACAGCGTCAGGGTTAACAGCAAATAGAGGGCAGCTACGGTAAACCACACCTCAAAGGTCAGAAACGTATCGGCAACCAGAGTACGCCCTTCGTTGGTCAGATCGAAGATGGCGATCACACTCACCAGCGCCGAATGTTTGATAAGGGAGACCAGCTCGTTGGTGAGCGGCGGCAAGGTGATGCGCACCAGCTGGGGCAGGATCACCTTGCGCAGGGTGATGGCCCGTGACAAGCCAAGCGACCGGGCTGCCTCCCACTGTCCTTTGGGAATGGCCTGTACACCTGCACGCAGCACTTCGGCGGTGAAGGCCCCCTGATAGAGGGAGAGGCTCAACACGGCGCAGGCAAGGGGGGCCAATCCCAGCATGGGGCCCAGCAAGAAATAGAGAATATAAAGTTGCACCAACTGGGGCGTGGTGCGCACCAGCGCCAGATAGGCGATGGCGAGCCAGGGGCCGAGCCTGGAGGGAAGCAGCCGCAGGCTGACCACGCACACCCCGACCGCCAGAGTGCCCAACAGACTGAGCAGCGCCACCTGCAAAGTGACCAGCAGGCCGTTTAGCAAGGGGCCGGCATAAAAGGTTCCTTCATCCCATTCGCCGAGAAAGGGCAACACCCGCGGCCACTGCCACTCATAGCCCATCTGGCGAGCGCCGCTATAGAGCGCCCAGCCCAGTAGCGCAGAGAGCATCACAGTGCCTGACAACCAGCCGAGCAGGCGGGAACGATTGAGCCTAGCCATGATAGCTGAGCACCTGTTCGAGGAAGGCCCGGGTACGCGGGTGACGAGGGGCGCTGAACAGCTGGGCGGGCGGGGCCGACTCGATGATTTTCCCCTCATCCATAAAGAGCACCCGATCCGCCACTTGACGGGCAAAGCCCATCTCGTGAGTGACGCAGATCAGGGTCATCCCCTCGTCAGCCAGCTCGCGGATCACATCGAGCACTTCGCGGATCATCTCGGGGTCGAGGGCGGAGGTGGGCTCGTCAAACAGCATCAGCTCTGGTTGCATGCAGAGGGAGCGGGCGATGGCGACCCGCTGCTGCTGGCCGCCGGAGAGCTGGTGTGGGTACTTGTCGGCCTGTGCCTGAATGCGCACCCGCTCGAGCAGCCCGAGCGCCCGGGCTTTGGCCTCCTGAGGGCGCAACCCCAGGGTATGCACCGGCGCCACCATCAGGTTTTCCAGCACCGTCATATGGGGGAAGAGGTTGAACTGCTGAAACACCATGCCAACCCGACCTTGCAGGCGGCGCAGGTAGGAAGGGGTCACCGGCTCGCCAAACAGGAACAGCTGGCCGTCGTCGATCCCCTCCAGCCCGTTGATGGTGCGGATCAGGGTCGATTTTCCCGAGCCTGACGGGCCACAGATGACCCACTTCTCTCCCCGTTCAATGGTGAGATCGATGTGATGAAGAGCCTGAAAGTCGCCATAGAATTTGTCAACGCCACAAAAGCGCACACAGGGTTGCGAGCTGGTCAAGAAGCGGGTTCCACTTAGAATCATTTACGCCATGGTATTGATTTTATAGGGGGATGACAAAGAAAACCCCCTTGTCAGTATCCTGATGGCTATTCACAATGGCGCCATTTCGTGATGACAGGAGCTTTTAATGCGTATTACATCCTTGCTTGCCGGTTCCCAGGTGCAGCTGTTGATGCCGCCAGCGGTTCGCTATCGCTGCGTCATTTTTCTGCTGTTGCTGGTGAGTTGGGGCGTGGTGGCGGCCTCCTTGTGGGATGGCTGGGGCGCCATGGCGCTGCTCAACTGGGTGGGCGTGGTCTTTGGTGGCATCACCGGGATCATGGTGTCGCTGCCCCGCAGCTGGCAGCCCTGGCGCCTGGCGGAGCTGGGGTGGGACGAACAGCATATCTATCTGCTCAATGGCAACAAGGATGAGGCGCTGGCACTGCCCCGCAGCCAGCTGGTGGCGCTCGAACGGGAGCGGCGAGTGGGTCACGACGGCCAGTGGCTCGACTTCAGCCTCGATTTGCAACTGAGTGAAGAGGAGCTGGCGGCGGCCATGGCCTTGCTGGATCTCAAGGCGGGGGAGCTGCATCTGGTGAGCCCGTCTGTCTATCGCTTCGGCTTTAAACGGGCCTGGCACGGTCGCCGGATGCTGGCACAACGGTTGTCAGATCTGCAATCGGCCTGAGTCGACTATTTTCTCGACAATTCCCGGCAAAGCTCAGATACTGCCAGTGACTCGAATTGATCTTGTCTGCACTGTTAACCCAAGAGATCAATCACTTGACGACAGTGTGGAGAAGGCCACGGCATGAAGCCATGGCAGGTCCGGCATAGGGGTTGTGCCCTTACCGTTATGCTGGGAATTGCATAGAGAAGGCACCTTGAATCGAGAGTGGATGGCATGAAGATTTACGTAGGAAATCTGTCGTACCGGATGACGGCCGACGAACTGAAAACCCTGTTCAGCCAGTTTGGACAGGTCGACAAGGTTGATATCATCATCGACCGCGATACCGGCCAGTCAAAGGGGTTTGGTTTTATTGAAATGCCGGTCAATGGTGATGCCGAAAAGGCCATCGCTGGTCTGCATGGCACTGAAGTCGGTGGCCGTACCATCACCGTCAACCAGGCCAAACCGAAGACAGATGCTCCCCGTGGTCGCCCGCAACAGCGCCACCGCTAAGGTGCCTCGGCAATGAAAAACGGCATGGGTTTCCCCCATGCCGTTTTTGTTTCTGAATGTTTTGCTGTGATCAGGGGACGTCGTAACCGAGCGCCGCCTTGCGGATGCGGAACCACTGCTGGCGATTGAGGACGATGGATTCGGTGGCCACGGCGGCAGCAATCCGCTCTCGTTTGCCGGAGCCAATCAATGGCAGCGGCTGGCTTGGCAGCATCATTACCCAGGCGTAGACCACCTGCTCGATAGTCTGGGCGCCCACTTCCTGACGGATTTGCTCCAGTTCGGCACGCAGCGGGGCATAGGCCTCATCGCTGAACAGTCGGCCGCCGCCGAGACATGACCAGGCCATCGGCTTGATGCCAAGCTGCTGGCACTGATCCAGGGTACCATCGAGGGTCCCTTCCTGATGAAGCGGCGAGATCTCCAGCTGGTTGGTGACCAGCGGGAAGGGGAGGCGCGATTGCAGTAGCTCGAACTGACGGGCGGTGAAGTTGGATACCCCGGCGTGCTTGATCTTGCCCGCCTGTTTCAGGGTGATAAAGGCGTCGGCCACTTCATCTGCGTTCATCAGGGGATCCGGGCGGTGGATCAGCAGCAGGTCCAGATGGTCGGTGCCGAGCTTGCGCAGCGAGGCCTCGGCGCTGGCGATGATATGGTCCTTGCCGGTGTTGTAGTGGTTGAGAGCATGCTCCGGCTTGGCGGTGAGGGCGATACCGCACTTGGTGACGATCTCCATCCGGCTGCGCAGGGAAGGCTCGAGGCGCAGGGCGTGACCAAAGGCCTCTTCGCACTGGTAGCCACCATAGATATCGGCGTGATCGATGGTGGTGACCCCCAGATCCAGATGATATTTCATCAGATCGAGCAGAGCGGCTGGAGAGAGCTGCCACTCCATCAGGCGCCAGTAACCCATGATGAGGCGAGAGAAGGTGGGACCTTGCGGATGCAGGGCGACACGGGATACAGACATGGTTGACTCCTTGAAAAACACGATGCGAAAACGATGTGCAACATAGATGACTGCGGGCATCTTGGCCTCATGTGGCTGGCAAAGCAATAATGGGCAGTGGCATGATTCGAACTTTGGTTCTGATCGCAGAGTAGGAGAGAGAGTTGGATGGAAGGATTTGCCGAGCGCTTGCAGAGCCTGATCGGGGAGATGAGCGTGAGCGCGTTTGCCCGCAAGGTGGGGCTCAGTGAAGCGCTGATCCGCAAATATTTAAAGGGAGCCGAGCCTGGCCTGACGCGGGCCAACCAGATCGCCATGGGGGCCAACTGCTCGCTGGAGTGGCTGGCAACCGGTTGCGGATATCTCTACCGTCAGGCGGAAGTGGTAGACAGGGAGGCGCTGGCAGCGGCGCAGCTACTGCTGGGCGAGCAGCAACCCGGGGTTGGGCTGCCCGATGAGGAGGCACTGGTCACCCTGCTCGCCTATTACCAGTTTTTGCGCACCCACAAGAAAGCGGACGGTTTTCTCGACTTGGCGCTGGCGCGGGAGTTTGGTCGCCATCTGGGGGAAGCGTGATGAGGGGCATATTACCCTTTGGTCGTGTCACGGCCGGTTGATTATTCTGATACGCTCTAAGCAAGATAACTCTCCATGGAATGGGCGATGAGCTACTTGATCCTCGGAAGTGGTGCGCTGGGCTCGGCGCTGGCAAGAGAGCTGATGGCAAGGGGGGAGTCCTTCCTTCTGGCCGGGCGCACCTATCCAAAAGGGATCGAGATGGGGGCTTTCTTCCCGCTGCAAGAGGTGGACGCCATCTCGTTCGACGCCCTGTTTACCCTCTACGATACCGATCCGCTTCCCACTGTGGTAATCAACACCATCGGCCTGTTGCACGATGTCAGCTTTATGCCAGAGCGGCGGGTTGAAGAGGTGCACCCCAAGTGGCTGTGCGACAGCCTGCTGGCCAATGCCTGGCCAACGCTGGCGCTGGCTGCCCGTTTCAGCCGGTTGATGGGCAATGACCATCCGCTGTGGCTCTGTGCCATCTCTGATCTGGCGGGCTCCATCACCTCCAATCTGGAGGGGGGGCGTTACAGCTACCGGATGAGCAAGGCGGCCCTCGACATGGGGGTGAAAACCCTGGCCCTTGAGTGGACGCAGCGTTTCCCGCAAGCAGGGGTGGTGGCCGTTGCGCCCGGCTTGATGGACTCCCCGATGAATACCCCCTTTCTGAGCGAGTTGCCTGCGGAGCAATTGCAGGAGCCTGCCGAGGTGGCGGTGAAACTGCTCAATCTCATCAAGGGGTTATCGTTGACCCAATCGGGTCAGCTACTGGATCTCAACGGTCAGCTGCTGCCTTGGTAAATCCCGCCTGCGGGTTCTATGGACGTCTATTGGCTTCACATTCTGCTCATGCGCCCCTTGCCAAGCGAGGGACGCATGGCTAACGTCACTCTCCTGTTTCAGGAGGGATCTCATGCGCTATATCGATTTACGAAGTGACACCGTCACCCAGCCTACTGACGCCATGCGTCAAGCCATGCTCCACGCCGAAGTCGGTGACGATGTCTATGGTGAAGATCCGTGCGTCAACGCGCTGGAGGCCTTTGGGGCCAGATTGCTGGGCAAACAGGCGGCGCTGTTTGTGCCGTCCGGCACCATGTCCAATCTGTTGGCGGTGATGAGCCACTGTCAGCGCGGTGAGGGGGCCATCCTCGGCAACGCCGCTCACATCTATCGCTATGAAGCGCAGGGGAGTGCCGTGCTGGGCTCCGTAGCCCTGCAACCCTTGCCGATGCAGCGCGATGGCACACTGGCATTCGATGATATCAAGGCCGCGCTGGCCCCTGATGATGCCCACTTCGTCCAGACTCGCCTGATCTGCCTTGAGAACACCCACAACGGCAAGGTGCTGCCGCTCTCCTATCTGCAGGAGATGGGGGCATTCGTTGCCGAGCGCGGCTTGAAGCTTCATCTCGATGGCGCCCGGCTCTTTAACGCCGCCGTGTCCAGCGAGACCCCGGTCGGGGTGATCGCTGCACCGTTTGACAGTATCTCGATTTGTCTCTCCAAGGGGTTGGGGGCACCGGTGGGTTCGCTGCTGGTGGGCAGCCACGATTTCATCGCCCGTGCGCGCCGCCTACGCAAGATGCTGGGGGGCGGCATGCGTCAGGCGGGGATTCTGGCGCAAGCCGGTCTGTTTGCCCTCGAGCAGCATGTGACCCGTCTGGCCGATGATCACCGCCGTGCCAAACGGCTGGCCGAAGGGTTGGCTGCACTGCCGGGCATCGAGCTCGACCTCTCGTTGGTGCAGAGCAATATGGTGTTCCTGCGGCTGCGTGAGGGGGAATCAGCCCCTCTGCTCGCTTTTATGAAGGAGAGGGGGATCCTCTTCTCCGGTTACGGCGAGCTGCGGCTGGTGACCCATCTGCAAATCAACGATGACGATATTGAAGAGGTGATCGACGCCTTCACCGAGTATCTCGGGGCGCGTTGAGACGGCTGGTCAGGTAGAGGTTATACCAAGACCTGTTCATACCGAAATAACAGAGGGCGCCGCGGCGCCCTCTGTTATTTGCTGAAAGCTCAAGCCTGCCGCTGACCGCTCATCAGCATGGCCTCATCGGTGGCATCGTAGATCATCACCGCAATGTGGGTCACCTGACCACCGAAATCGGCCAGTGGCACCAGCGTCAGGTTCTGGAACATGTGGGGGGCCGAGCCGGTAATGGGGCGGTAGTTGGAGAAACGTAGCAGATAGGGCTTCTGCTCCCAGGTGCTGAAGGCGCGGTTGTTGAGCTTGAAGACCATGTTGGCCTTGCGCTCGAACCAGGCTCTGTCCACATCGGGAAAGAGCTCGAACAGCACGCCGTCGCGTACTTCACCGGCCAGTCGGCCGCTGTGGCTCTCCATAAAGCCGTTCCACACCTGAACCTTGTATTCCTTGTCGAGCACCACCAGGCCTACGTCCAGGTTCTGGACTATGTTCATCAGCCAATGAAATTCACGGATTTCCATAGTCACTCCTAGAGCATGTGCATGATTTTGTTGTTCATGGTGGCGATGGAATCTTCGGTAAACAGCAGCAGCAGATCACACTGTACCGCGTAGTCCTGGATCCGGTAGTTGATCTCGATGGCGAGCGTGCGGCGCCAGCGACTCTTGTTGGTGTTGATCAGCTCGTTGATGGGTCTGTGCTGACCGAGTACTACTGGATGACCCTGACTGAAGGGTGTATCGAGCTGGTTGGCGTAGCCACGCAGGAAGGCGCCGATCAGCACGTTGGCGGTATCCATCAGCAGCTCCAGTTCGGCGGTGCGATCCAGCGTTCCCTGATGGTTCATCAGCTTGGCCAAATCTTTGAAGCTGGAGTCATGGAACAGGATCAGCGCTTCACCGGCGATCCCCGCTCCGATAAACCCCTGACAGACGGCGGAGAGGGTATCTGAATCCGCAGCGGCCGAGAGGGCCATATGCAGCTCGGAAACCTCCAGCACGTTGACGTTGGGGATAGGCAGTACCACGAAGGCGTTGAGCAGACGAGCCAGCAAGTCAGCCGCCTGACCCATGGAGACGTTGGCCAGCTCCTGATAGACATCGCGGATTTCGGGGGTGATCTTGACGCCTGCATCGGCTACCACGCCGTTTGGCTGCTGCTCGGGGGCGCTTGGTTGACCGCTCGGGGTGGCACTCCAGAAATCATGCTTTTTGAGCAGGGCGAGCAGGGTCTCGGGGGCGGCAGGTTTCTTGATGAAATCGAGCGCCCCCAGCCCCATGACCCGTTGATAGGCCTCTGGCTGGATATCCCCGGAGACCACGATCACCTTGTTGCGTAGACCCTCCCGTTGGAGGGTCTCCAGCACGCCGTAACCGTCCATCTCCGGCATGGTCAGATCGAGGAAGATGAGATCGCCATGACCCATCAGCACCTGTTCGATCCCTTCGAGACCATTGGCTGCGTAGTGCAAATCGACTTTCCAGTCGGCCGGGAGCGCCCGCGCCAGCTGTTTGCGGGCGAACCCGGAGTCATCACATATCAATACATTCATGGCGTTAGGCAGGCTCTGTTGGCAAGGGATGCTATAAGTGTGGCCCGCTAACGGTCAGATGCAATGGGTGAGGCTATCACCTTGTGAAAATTGGTTGTCCCACTGCCGATTGCGATAGCGTGCTGAGTATTTTTCAACAAATTCAACGAACATCTTAACACGCAACGGAGCGAACTGGTGCTGGCAACACAACATGTAGAAGGGGCGATTGCCGGTTTGCCAGTCGGTCAGTACCGGCACCAGCTGCTCGTCATGGAGGAAGCTGCTCAGATAGTGCAGCGGGGCGTTGACGATCCCCAGATGACGCCGGGCTGCGCGTACCGCGGCCTGGGTCTGGTTGACGGTCAGTTTGGCGCTGCGTTTGATGCAGACGCTCTGGCCATCCTTGTCGGTCAGCTGCCAGTGCTGGTGAGGCCAGCAGTAGATGAGATCGTGTTCTTCCAGCTGGTTGGGGTGGGAGGGAGTGCCCTTCTTGGTCAAATAGAGTGGTGAGGCAAACAGGCCGTACTCGATATGGCCGAGACAGATCGCATTGGGCAGCGACTGGGGTAGCTCACCGTTGAAGAACACCAGATCCCGATCATTGTCGAACAGGTGCTGGTGATCATTGGTCTGGGTGATATCGAACTGTACCTCGGGATAGTGCAGCCCGAATTCGGCCAGCATATCGATGAGGATGGTGTTGGAGAGTGCGATCGGCGCAGCTATCCGGATAAGCCCGGTGATGTCGGCCTCTTGACCCTGGATCTCGCTGGTGGCCTGCTCGATTTGTGCGAGTGGCGTGCAGAGACGTTCGTAGTATCTGAGGCCATCATCGGTAAGGCGGAGCTTGCGGGTAGAGCGATGTAGCAGGGAGCAACCCAGTTGCTCTTCCAGCTGGGAAATGCGTCGACTGATGGTGCCTGTTGGCATGCCCAGTGCGGCTGCAGCGTGGGAGAATCCTCCCTCTTGCACCACCTTGACGAACAGGTAGAACTCTTCGATGTGCTTCATAAACGCTGTTCTGGGTGTAACAAGGGGGCAACCATAAAAAGAGCGTTCCGGGTTGGCAAGGGTAATTCAGCGTTTAATTGATCTGGATTCGATTTCTGTTGATACCAGTTCTCCATCTGCCCGTCATCTCAGTTTCCCCGAGCTGGTGATTATTCCGGCACGATGCCAAATGGTGCTGCGGCAGAGATGTTTGCCATATTCCCTGATTTGTTCCGCGATAACCGCGGGCGAAGGCCGATATTGCAACCTGATGGAAGGGCGCCGGGGTGCTCTGCGTACTCAGCCGGGGTGGTTTGCCATCCACAGCCAATGTGATGCAGATCATATATTCGGGTTTTGCTCATTGCCTGTTGAAAAATGAATTTGGGGTATATCAATTCCGCCTTAGTGAACTATTTTTGTCCGTTTTGGCGTTTTTTTGGCTGTTTATCCATCCGCTTGGTTAATTAATGGAAGCTTTGTGACAGAGAGTGATGACTATTTCCACCATTGATTTAAATGTTAATAACAAATTTATCGCAGCAAATATGCAATTGCTCTTTCAAGGTCTCGAGTGGATAGCTCTTAGTGCTTGTTTTTACTGGGGAAAAAAGTTAAAAATCGACTATATGATTTGCTTGGATTAACAGGGTCCTTGGCTGAGTCCTTTGTAGTATTGCCGTACAGGCTGCCCTGTTGTTGATATCTGAAATAGTTTTGTCCGCTCTTGGCTATGTGAAAAGGGATAATGGCCGAGAGGTATTTGCACCTTGCATTCTGCAGCTAGCGGTTTGCCAGATCTGTTTTCCGGTTAACCAGTGACCATCCAGCATGAATGACCTTGACCAGATGAATACGCTTGACGAACGGTTACTGAAGACGATGGATGTTCTGCATACCCCGATCTGGGTTTATGACATCGAGCATCACCATATTTTCTGGGCAAACAGCGCCGCGCTCTCCGTGTGGGAGGCGACGTCTCTCGACGAACTCTGCTCCCGCGACTTCTCTGCCGATATGGCAACCGCCATCGATCTGCTGCTGCAGCGCTATCTGGGTGATTTTCAGCAGGGGCGCAGTTACAACGAGTGGTGGACCCTCTCCCC
This sequence comes from Aeromonas sp. R4-2, assembly GCF_040908295.1. Lineage (NCBI taxonomy): Bacteria > Pseudomonadati > Pseudomonadota > Gammaproteobacteria > Aeromonadales > Aeromonadaceae > Aeromonas > Aeromonas sp. R4-2. The sequence continues at coordinate 88,710 of NZ_JBFODL010000011.1, forward strand.
AAAGGGGGTCAAGAAGCAGATCTATCTGCGCCTCTCCGGTATTCAACTGGCTGGCCGGCTGATGATGATGACCGAAGCGGTGCTCGACTCCGATACCCTCTATCAGGAGTCCTCGCTGGCAACCGGCGATACCCTTGCCTGCCTGTTCGATAGCCATGGTGTGTTCGAGAGTGGCAACTATCACTTCGAAATGTGTTTCGGCCACCAGATCGCCAAGCTCTCCCAGGTTTTCTCCGGCAATGATGACAGCTTCTACCAGAAGCTCTCCCGTCTCGATGAAGTGGTGACCGAGGGGGAGTGCCGCACCCTCAAGGGGATGCGCTGGTTCCAGTATCAGTTCCGCTATATCCAGCAGGGGGCCCGCATTCTGCTCACCATGCGCGATATTACCGATCGCAAACTCGAGGAGCTGGAGCATCGCCACCTCGCCTGGCACGACTCCCTGACCGGCCTGCTCAATCGCTATGGCTTGATGAAATCCCTTGAGGCCTATTGCGGGCTGGGGGAGCGTTTCGCGTTGGTGTTCATGGATCTGGACAACTTCAAGCTGGTCAACGACAACTACGGCCACAAGGCGGGAGATCGCTTGCTGGAGCGGGTCGCCGGTCGCCTCAAACAGATTTGCCCGCGGGATGTGGAGCTGGCTCGCCTCGGTGGCGATGAGTTCACAGCACTGGTGCCGCTGGGCAATCAGGGGGATCGGGCGCAAGAGGTGGCCGATCAGATGCTCTCCCAGATGACCAAGCCGCTGCAACTGAGCGGGCTGCCGGAGGTGACCATTGGCGGCAGTATCGGTATCGCCATCTATCCCGATGATGCGGATGACGGTGACAACCTCATCACCCGTGCCGACATGGCCATGTATCAGGCCAAGCAGATGGGGCGGCTGCGCTGGCAGCGTTTCACCCCCAGCATGCAACAGACCCTGCAGCGCAAGCTCAATCTCAAACAGTTTCTGGCCAAGGCCATCGGCCGCCAGGAGCTGAGCCTCTGTTACCAGCCGCAGGTCGATGCCGCCAAACGGCGTCTGATCGGTTACGAGGCCCTGCTGCGTTGGTACAACCCGGTGCTCGGCCATGTGTCGCCGGTGGAGTTTATCCCGCTGGCCGAAGAGATGGGGCTGATCCGCGAGATCGGCAGCTGGGTGCTCTCCACCGCGCTGGCACAGGTCGCCAGCTGGCAGAAGCGCTTCCATCAGCGGGTGCCGGTCTCCGTCAACCTCTCCGGTTTCCAGCTCTCGTCGGCGCTGCCCGGGCAAGTTCGCCAGCAGCTGGAGCTGCACGGGGTGGATGCCTCCCTGTTGACGCTGGAGCTGACCGAAACCGTGCTGATGCTCGATATGAAGGGGTGCCTCGGCATTCTCGACGATTTGAGCGAACAGGGGATCAAGATTGCCATCGATGATTTCGGTACCGGCTACTCCTCGCTGGCCTATCTCAACCGGTTGCCGATCAACAACATCAAGCTGGATCGCTCCTTCGTGGTCGGCCTCAACTTGCCGGTGATCCGGGCGACTGCAGCCATGGCCACCAATTTGGGGTTGGGGATCATGGCGGAAGGGGTAGAGGAGCCTCACGAGCTGGCCGCCCTGCAGACCCAGGGGTGCCATGTGTTCCAGGGATATCTGTTCAGCAAGCCGCTGACTGTGGCGCAAGTCGAGGCGAGCGGTTTCGTGGTGGAGTGCCAGGTTGGGCGTTATCCACTGCTAGATGCCGTGATGGCAGAGTAACAAGTGTGCGTTAGGCCACAACTTGGGATTTTATTCCGCAGTATTTAATCAGAATTAATCATTCTTTTGCGATCGGTCATGAGACGGATTGACTGGAATTGCTAGCATGCGACCTCGTTTCTAGGGAAAGGAGTATCGCAATAATGAGTCATGCTGCTGTCAATGACCGTCCGGCCAGCCCTCCCAAAGGTTGGCTGAACCGTTTCCTCAATGGCGTCGAGAAAGCCGGGAACAAATTACCCGACCCCGCCATGCTGTTCCTCTACGCCTTGCTGATCGTCTGGGTCGGCTCCTGGGTGTTGTCACAATTCCAGTTTGATCTGGTCAACCCCCGTACCGGGGAAGCGGTAGTGGTCAACAACCTGCTGACCGGTGCCGGTCTGGCCGAGTTTCTCTCCACTATGGTGACCACTTTCACCGGCTTTGCCCCGCTGGGGATCGTGCTGGTGGCCATGCTCGGGGTCGGGGTGGCCGAGCAGTCCGGTTTTATCAATACCGGTCTGAAAAAGTTGCTGAAAGTGACGCCTGCCCGTTTTCTCACTCCCATGCTGATCCTGGTAGCGATCGTCAGCCACACCGCCGCAGATGCGGGTTATGTGCTGGTGATCCCCATCGGTGGCATCATCTTCCACGCTGCCGGACGCCATCCGCTGGCGGGGATCGCCGCTGCCTTTGCTGGCGTTTCCGGCGGTTTTGCCGCCAACTTCCTGCCCTCCGGCGGGGATGCGCTGCTGCAGGGCTTTACCCAGTCCGCCGCTCAGTTGCTCGATCCTGACTACATGGTCAACACCCTGTGCAACATCATCTTTACCGGTGCCTCTTCGCTGCTGATCATCTGTGTCGGCTGGTTCATCACCGAAAAGGTGGTGGAGCCGCGCCTCAAGCATGTGGCGCTCAACGAGGATCTGGAGAGTGCCGATGAGATGGGGCGCTACAGCGCGCAAGAGAGTCGAGCCTTCAACTGGGCCGGGTTTGCCATGCTGGCGGCTATCGTGCTGCTGGCGCTGGCGCTCTCCCCGAGCGATTCACCGCTGCGTGCTGCTGATGGCTCCCTGACCACCTTCGCTGCACCCGTGATGAAGTCCATAGTGCCGCTCATCTTCCTGCTCTTTATCCTGCCCGGGATTGTCTACGGCTTTGTCGCAGGTAGCTTCAAGAGTGGCAAGGATGTGATCGATGCCATGTCGGCCACCATGAACAAGATGGGCTCCTACATGGTGATGGCCTTCTTCTGCGCGCTCTTTATCAAGGCGTTTGGCGACTCCAATCTGGGCACCCTGCTGGCCCTCTCCGGTGCCGAAGTGCTCCATGCGCTGGCGCTGCCCGGTGAAGTGACCATCGTCGGGATGATCCTGCTCACCGCCACCGTCAATCTGGTAGTCGGCTCGGCCTCCGCCAAGTGGGCGCTGATCAGCCCGATCCTGGTACCCATGTTGATGGCGGTGGGGATCTCCCCCGAGCTGACCCAGGCGGCCTATCGGGTAGGGGATTCCGCCTCCAACATCATCACCCCGCTGATGGTCTTCTTCCCGCTGGTGGTGGTCTATTGCCAGCAGTATGTTAAGAGCACCGGGATCGGTACTCTGGTCTCCATGATGCTGCCCTACTCACTGGCCTTCCTGGTAAGCTGGACGATTTTCCTGCTGCTCTACTGGGCGCTCGGCTTCCCGCTCGGGTTGCAAGCCCCTTACGTCTATCCGGCCCCTTAAGCTGGGTGTGCGAGGGAGCCTTGGGCTCCCTCGTTTTTTTCGCTATGGTGTTACCTCATTTTGGAGGTGCCATGAATCAGACCATCGATCTTATCCTTTCCCATCGCTCCATTCGTCAGTTCACTGCCGAGCCGATCGCCCCGCAGCAGCTGGATGCCATCCTCGCCGCCGCCCAGTCCGCCTCAACCTCGAGCTTTTTGCAGGTGACCAGTATTGTGCGAGTCTGCGAGCCCGAGGCGCGTCAGCAGTTGGCCATGCTGGCGGGCAATCAACCCTATGTGGCGGAGGCGGCCGAGTTTCTGGTGTTCTGCGCCGATTACCACCGCCACACCCAGATCGTGCCCGAGGCCCAGATCGGCTATGCGGAGCAGTTGCTGATCGGAGCCATCGACGGCGCTCTGATGGCGCAAAACGCCTTGCTGGCGGCGCAGTCGCTGGGGCTGGGCGGGGTCTATATCGGCGGCATTCGCAACCATCCGGCCGAGGTGAGCGAACTGCTCGGCTTGCCCCATCAGGTGATCCCGCTGTTTGGCCTCTGCCTTGGTCATCCTGCCCAGCAGCCGGAGCAGAAACCCCGTCTGCCCAGGGGATTGGTGGTGCATCAGGAGCGCTACCAGCACGAGCTGGATCGCGGCCTGCTGGCCCGGTACGATCAGCAGATCGCGGACTACTATCAAGCCCGCAGCAGCAACAACAAGCAGCAGACTTGGAGCGGCCAGATCCGCGCCATTCTGGGCAAGGAGTCCCGCCCTTTCATGCTGGGATTCCTGCAATCGCGGGGCTTTAACCTCAAGTAATGGCGCTGATGGGCGATACTATGGGGAGGTGACCGTCATGGTCATCATCCCCTGATCCTGCAATTTCTCCCTGAGACCGGGGGCACAGCTTGGTGACAAATCGTGGGCAAGGGGGGATCTGCAGGCTACCTTAAGTGGGTAAGCTGTTGTAGGATCACGCAATTGGATAGGAACAGGGGTTTGGACATCCTATGATTTTAACTTTGGTATTGCTGTCTATTGGCGCACTCCTGTTTTTGGTTATCGCCTATAACGTGGTGCAGCAATATAAGCAGAAGGCAGAGGCGGACAAGCGTCACGCCGTTGCCAGACACAAGACGGTGGCCGACGAGACCGAAGAGGTGCTGCTGAACGTCAATCTGGTGCCTTTCTCCAAGAACATGGTGTTGCTGTTGCAGCACCGGATCCTCGATGCCTATCGCGCTATCGCCCAGGTGATGCCGAACAATCAGATCAAGCAGCGTATCGTTGATGTGCAGACCCAGATCAAGAATGTGCAGGAGAACTACAGCGTGCAGGATGAGGGTCAGTTCAAGACCCCGGAGTCCGATCGTCAGGCGATCCAGATGCTGCAGCTGGTCAAGAAGATGCGGGCCGTGCTGCGGGTCGAGCACAACAAGGGCAAGATTGACCCTCAGGGGTTTGCCCAAGAAGAGCGCCGCCTTGAGCTGATGCAGCTCAAGATCAACATCTCCAATCTGGTCAAGCGGGCGATGGATGCTCGCATTCAGGGCCAATATGGCACTTGCCGCCAGCTCTATACCAAGGGACTCTCTGCCATGGCGAGCGTGGGCGACAAGGATCCCTATCTGCTGGCCCGTGAAGAAGATATGCGTCAGGGGCTCAAGGAGCTTGAAGAGCTGCAGCAGCAAAACAGCGCGCAGGATCTGCAAAACATCAAGGACAAGGAAGCCGATGAGCTCGATGTCCTGTTTCAACCCAAGAAGAAATGGTAAGCATGTCCCACCCACTCGATTCCACACTGGGGCCAATGGCCCCATTTGTTTCTCAGCTGTTGGCCGAACTGGCCGCCACTGGCGTCACAATTTCCCGGCCAACGGTCGATCACCTCTGTTATCGGGCGGCTACCCTGCAGGAGTACCGCGCGCTATGTGCTGTGCTGGCTGAGGCGGGCACCTTGCTGGTGGAGGGGATGATTGGCGGACGTCCCATCGCCACTTATCAGTTGCATCAGCCGCTGCTGGCTGGTGAGGTACAGGTACCCTGTATCGAGCTGGCTGCACCGAAACCGGGGCGCGTCCATCAGGCGGGGCTGGAACATATCGAGCTGGTGGTTACTTCACTGCAAGATCTGGTAGCGCGCTATCCCGAGTTGCCATTCAAAACTGGCAACATGCAGGATACCCGCAACCCCGATATTGGCCTGATGTTGCCTTCCGGCCAGATCAAGTTTCATCTGCGCCCGCTGGCTGAGGTGATCGCCGAAGAGGTGGCGACCGACGCTGTGGTCGCGGTGCCTGCGGATTATTTCGATCAGGAGTGATCCTGTGCTCAATGCGGTGCGAGCCTGACAGGCTCTTGAATAACGCAGCAAAAGGGGTCACCAGTGTGACCCCTTTTGCTATCTGGTGACGCTTGGTGGCGAGAGCGCTATCTGCTCGTGGGTGACCCTGTTTGCGCTGAGCCCGTTACCCGTGTCGGTGGGGTTGCTGGGCGGGCAGTAGCGATCGGCTTCGCTGCTTGAGACGGCCGAGCCAGAGACTCAAGCCCGCCGTCAGGATGAGGACCAGTTCAATCCCCATGACCAGACCGCCCAGCTCACCCTGCTCCCAGAAGGGGTGCAGGTAAAGTCCCCCCAGACTGGCTCCCAGATAGTAGGCCACCAGATAGAGGGAGGAGGCGAGGGCGCGGTTGTGTTCGACATGATGACCGACCCAGGCGCTGGCGCAGGCGTGTGCCAGGAAAAAGCCGAAGCTGGAGATCAGCAAGCCACTCAGGATCCCGGGCAGGCTTCCTTGCAGCAGCCACAGACTGCCGAGGGCCATCAGGGCGATCCCGACCAGCAGCATGCGTTGTGCCCCCCAGCGGTTGGCAAAGCGGCCACTCAGAGAAGAGGCTACAGTCCCCGAGAGATAGGTGAGAAAAAGCATGCCGAGCCACTGGGTGGGCAGGGAGAAAGGGGGCTTGGCCAGCAAGAAGGTGAGATAACTGAACTGGTTCAGAAACACCATAAAGTTGAGCCCGCCGATAAGGTAAGCCCCTACCAGCAAGGGATTGGTCAGGTGTTGTTGCAAGGCGCGGGCAAATTGGCCGCGAACGGGGGCGCTCGCCACAAAGCGGGTCTGATGGGGCAGCAGCCAGAAGACCAGCGGCAGCAGTAACAGGCTGATTACACCGATCCCCAGAAAGGTATGCTGCCAGTCGCCAAACCAGCCCGCCAACAGACCGCCGACCACTCGACCGGCAATGCCACCGAGAGAGTTGGCGGCAATATAGACCCCCACCGCCGAGAGCAGCGCCCGTTTGCTGAACTCTTCCCCCATATAGGCAATCGCGGTCGCGGGCAGTCCTGCCAGCAGCGCGCCCTGCAGGATGCGTAGCAGCAGCAGGGTGCCAAACTGCTCAACCAGCGGGATTAACAGTGAGAGCAGGACCGCCAGGGTGAGGGTACCCAGCATGACCTGCCGACGGCCATGGCGATCCGCCAGTCTGGCGCAGATCAGCAGGGAGGCGGCGAGGCCTGCAGTGCATCCTGCCAGGGTCCAGCTGGCCGAGAGGGAGTTGACCGAGAAGACCTCGGCAATCAGGGGTAACAGGGGATGGGTCTGGTAGAGGTTCAGAAACACCAGAAAAGAGCCCAGGCTGAGGGCCAGGGTTGCACGTATCCACTCGCGACTTCCAACTTCAATCATTGCGTATTGTCCTGACTACTTTTGGTCAGGGTAGAGTCCTTGCGGTTATAAATATAATATATTTAAGTTATCTATCCCATAAGATGAATTGATACATGGATCTGAAACAGCTCACCTATCTGCTGGCGGTCAGGGATGCCGGCTCATTTACCAAGGCAGCTAACAGTCTGCATGTGGCACAACCGGCCATCAGCATGGCCATCGCCAAGCTGGAGCAGCAGCTCGAATTGCGGCTGTTTGATCGACAGGACCGGGCGGTACGGCTCACCCCTGAGGGAGAGGTGCTCTGTCGCCATGCCGAGCGTCTGTTGCTGCAGATGCATCAGGCCGAGGCCGAGATGGCCGAGCTCAAGGGGCTGGAGCGGGGGGAAGTGCGGATCGGGATCCCCTACATGATGGGCTCCTACTATTTCCCCCCTCGTCTGATGGCCTTCAAGCACCGCTACCCCGGCCTCAAGATCCGGGTCGAAGAGGCCGGTACCCGCGAGCTGCTCAGCCGGATGGTGGATGGCTCCCTCGATCTGGCCATTCTCATCACTAGTGATCTCCCCCCTGCCATCGAGGGGGCACATCTGCTGAGCGAAGAGATGTTGATGGTGGTGGGGGACGATCACCCCTTGCGAGGCAAACCGGCCGTCACCCTCTCGCAGTTTTTCGCTCAGGAGCTGGCGCTGTTTCGCCGTGGTTTTTACCACCGGGAGCATATGGAGGCGCTGGCCCAGAGCTTGGGCGTTGAACCCGATATCGCCTTCGAGAGCAATCTTATCCCTCTGCTCAAGGCGGTGGTGCGGCAAGGTTTTGCGGTGACCACCTTCTTGCGGATGGTGCTGGAAGAGGAGCCGGATCTGAGTGGCGTGCCCTTCGACCCGCCCATCTACCTCGACCTCTGTGTGGCGTGGCGGCGTGGCGATCCGCTCTCCATGGCCAATCGTGCCTTGCGTGATTTTCTACTCAAGGAGCGTCCGGCCTGATGGCGGCGGGTCATTGCTGAAAGTTTGTTACTATTAACGGTGGGTTCGCTTGAGGGCTACACCATGAAATTGCAGCAATTGCGCTATATCGTCGAGGTGGCGAACCACAGGCTGAATCTGTCGGCCACCGCCGAGAGCCTCTTTACCTCCCAGCCCGGGATCAGCAAACAAGTGCGGATGCTGGAGGATGAGCTGGGGATCCAGATCTTCGAGCGCAGCGGCAAACACTTGACCCAGATCACCCCCATAGGTCGGGATGTGATCAAAGTGGCCGCCGAGGTGCTCGACAAGGTCGCCACCATCAAAGTGATGGCCAGGCAGCATGTGCATCCGGAGCAGGGAACCCTCACCATTGCCGCTACTCATCTGCAGGCCCGTTATATTCTGCCTGCCATCCTCAAGGGTTTTATGGCCCGCTTTCCCAAAGTTGCCGTAACTGTGATGCAGGGGAGTGCGGCGCAGTGCCGCGCAGCCGTGCATGATGGCGCTGCCGATCTGCTGCTGGCGGATGAACCGGAGGAGGGGAGCGATCTGCTGATGCTCCCCTCTTTTCAGTGGCAACGGGGCTTGGTGCTGCCAAAGGAGCATCCGTTGGCCAAAGCAACATCGCTGACCCCGGCCGAGCTGGTGGAGTTTGCATTGGTGACTGATGGAAGGGCTCTCTCCACAGCTCATGGCACTGATTGCGCTCATGCCGAGAGCCGGATCTCCTGCTGTGCGAGCGACAGCGATGTGCTCAAGACCTATGTCAGACAAGGGATGGGCATCGGGGTGATGGCAACCTTTGCCTGGGAGCCCCAGCGCGATGGGGATCTGGTGCTCAAAACGGCGCCCTGGCTACCAGGCGGTGTGGCCGCTATCGGGTTGCGCAGAGGGGCATTTTTATGTGGCTATCTCTACGATCTGATTGAACGTCTCGCGCCGCAATTGACCCACGAGCGGGTCGATCAATACTGCGCGGCCCGCACTGGCGAAGAGCTTGAAGCTCTGCTGGCCAATCTGACCGTACCACAGCGATAGCTAGGGTCGTCCCAAGAAAAACGCCTCCAGTTGGGAGGCGTTTGAGTATCCGGTATTCGTCAATGCAGGCTCATTTTTTGAGCATGTGATCCAGCTTGTTGGCCTTGGTCGACAGATAGAACTCGTTGTGGGGATTGCGCCCTTCCTGCAACGGTACCCGTTCGGCCACCGGAATACCGAAGGATTCCATCGCTTTCATCTTGCGCGGGTTATTGGTCATCAGTTTGAGAGACTTGACCTCAAGCTGCTTGAGCATATCGGCGCAGATGGTGTAGTCGCGCATATCGGCGGCGAAACCAAGGGCTACGTTGGCCTCCACGGTATCGGCCCCCTGATCCTGCAGGTGATAGGCGCGGATCTTGTTGAGCAAGCCGATGCCACGGCCCTCTTGACGCACATACAGCAACACGCCACGACCGGCTTTGGCGATATTCTCCATGGCCGCCTGCAACTGGAAACCGCAGTCACAACGCAGGCTGAACAGGGCGTCGCCGGTCAGGCACTCTGAGTGGATCCGGCCCAGCACGGGCTCTTCACCGGTAATGTCGCCCATCACCAGTGCGGCGTGATCTTTGCCTGTGCCGGTTTCCTGAAAACCTACCAGCGTGAAGGTGCCCCAAGGGGTTGGCAATTTGGATTGGGCCACGAGGGTAACGCTGCTCATAGGTTGCTCCTTACTACTAACGGCTCAAAAAAGGGGGCCAGTTTAGCGCGCCTTGTCAGGAACGACCATAAGAACAAGTCCCTGCATTGCTTAATGAAATCTCCAAATGAGATACAAGCACAGCTGTCCGTCGGGGTTTTGGCCCTTTGTGCGGATTGATGACTGCCAGGCTCACCACATTCGGGTATAATCGGCGCCCATTAACCCACCCCTTCGGGATGGGAGCAACACAGTGCAGGAGAGAAGTTATGCCTCAGATGGCCCCCGTAATGACAATTGATGGCCCCAGTGGTGCAGGTAAAGGCACCTTGTGTCAGCTGCTTGCTGAGAAGCTGGGTTGGCACTTGCTGGACTCGGGCGCCATCTATCGGGTGTTGTCCCTGGCCGCCCTGCATCACGATGTAGAGCTGGACAGTGAAGCCTCACTGGTGCCGCTGGCTGCCAATCTGGATGTGCAATTTCAGGTTGAGGGCGATCTGGTCAAGGTGATCCTGGAAGGGGAAGATGTCTCCCGCACCATCCGCACCGAAGAAGTGGGTAATGCTGCCAGTAAAATCGCCGCCTTCCCTCGGGTGCGCGAAGCATTGTTGCGCCGTCAGCGTGCTTTTCGTCAGGCCCCGGGTCTGATTGCCGATGGTCGTGACATGGGGACCGTGGTTTTCCCTGAGGCCGAGGTGAAGATTTTCCTCGACGCCAGTGCCGAAGAACGGGCCCAGCGTCGCTATAAGCAGTTGCAAGATAAGGGCTTTGATGTTAACTTTGAGCGTCTTTTAACCGAGATTCGGGAACGTGACGATCGCGACAGAAATCGCGCTACTGCACCCCTGAAACCGGCAGAAGATGCTCTGGTGGTAGACTCTACCGCCATGACCATAGATGAAGTGCTGGCAACAGTGCTCGCCTATGCAGAGCAACAACTTGGTGATGCCAGCGCAAGCTGACATCCGGTCGTCTGCACCAAGGATGGCGCAGATTATTTAAAACAGCCCCGCTTGTGCCGGATTGCAAGTGGATGTTTCATTTGTGACATAAACAATGATCGAATCTTTTGCTCAACTCTTTGAAGAGTCCCTGAACGCCGTTGAAACCCGTCAAGGTTCCATCGTCAAGGGTACTGTCGTTGCTATCGAGAACGGTTTCGTACTGGTTGACGCCGGTCTGAAATCCGAGTCCGCTATCCCGGCTGAAGAATTCAAGAACGCCATGGGCGAGCTGGAAATCAACGTCGGCGACACCGTTGACGTGGCTCTGGACTCTATCGAAGATGGTTTCGGCGAAACCAAGCTGTCCCGCGAAAAAGCCAAGCGCCACGAAGCCTGGCTGCAGCTTGAGAAGGCTTACGAAGAGCAAGCTACCGTTATCGGTATCATCAACGGCAAGGTCAAGGGTGGTTTCACCGTTGAACTGAACGGCATCCGTGCCTTCCTGCCGGGTTCTCTGGTTGACGTGCGTCCGATCCGTGACACCGCTCACCTGGAAAACAAAGAACTCGAGTTCAAAGTCATCAAGCTGGACCAGAAGCGCAACAACGTTGTTGTTTCCCGTCGTGCCGTGATCGAGACCGAGAACACCTCCGAGCGCGAAAGCCTGCTGGCTAACCTGCAAGAAGGTCAAGAAGTTAAGGGTATCGTCAAGAACCTGACCGACTACGGTGCATTCGTAGATCTGGGCGGTGTTGACGGCCTGCTGCACATCACCGACATGGCGTGGAAGCGCGTTAAGCATCCTTCCGAAATCGTCAACGTTGGCGACGAGATCGCTGTCAAGGTTCTGAAGTTCGACCGCGAGCGTACCCGTGTATCCCTGGGTCTGAAGCAGCTGGGCGAAGATCCCTGGGTTGCTATCGCCAAGCGTTACCCGGAGACCACCCGTCTGTCTGGCCGCGTGACCAACCTGACCGACTACGGCTGCTTCGTTGAAATCGAAGAAGGCGTTGAAGGCCTGGTACACGTATCCGAGATGGATTGGACCAACAAGAACATCCACCCGTCCAAAGTTGTTAACGTTGGCGACGTGGTTGACGTGATGGTTCTGGACATCGACGAAGAGCGTCGTCGTATCTCCCTGGGTCTGAAGCAGTGCAAATCCAACCCGTGGCAGCTGTTTGCCGAAACTCACGCCAAAGGCGACCGTGTTTCCGGCAAGATCAAGTCCATCACTGACTTCGGTATCTTCATCGGTCTGGATGGCGGCATCGACGGCTTGGTTCACCTGTCTGACATCTCCTGGAACAACCAGGGCGAAGAAGCCGTGCGTGAATTCAAGAAAGGCGACGAGATCGAAGCCGTTGTTCTGCAAGTGGATCCGGAGCGTGAGCGCATCTCCCTGGGTGTCAAGCAGATCGAAGAAGACCCGTTCAACAAGTACCTGGCTGACAACAAGAAAGGTGCTATCGTGAAGGGTAAGGTTACCGAGGTTGATGCCAAAGGTGCCGTTATCGAACTGGCTGATGGCGTAGAAGGCTACCTGCGTGCCTCCGACGCTGCTCGTGACCGTGTAGAAGACGCCACTCTGGTGCTGTCTGTTGGTGACGAAGTTGAAGCTAAATTCATGGGCGTTGATCGTAAGAACCGCACCGTAAGCCTGTCTGTCCGTGCTAAGGACGAGGCTGATGAGCGTGTTGCTATCGATAACCTGAACCAGCAAGAAGAAGTTGTGTTCAGCAATGCTATGATGGAAGCGTTCAAAGCCGCCAAGGGTGAGTAATCCTTGATGCAAGAAAAGGGCGGCATTGCGCCGCCCTTTTTTATCCTGGCAAAATGAATATTGCATGTGATCGGGGAAGGAGATTTAACGTTATGACCAAATCAGATCTCATCGAACAACTGGCAGCCAGCCGCATGCATATGCCGGCCAAGGATGTCGAAGCCGCCATCAAGGAGATCCTTGAGCAGATGGCGTCGACCTTGCAAAACGGCGACCGGATTGAAATCCGCGGATTTGGCAGTTTTTCACTGCACTATCGTGCGCCCCGTGTGGGCCGCAACCCCAAGACTGGGGACAAGGTTGAACTGACAGGGAAATATGTCCCGCACTTCAAACCTGGCAAAGAGTTGCGCGAGCGCGTCAACATCGTTGAATAATGCAGAAATGGGCATACCTCGGGTATGCCTTTTTTGTTTTTAGCGCCGATTCCTGTGCCAATCGTCTTGTTTCTTAAACTCTTTTCCCATTCACTCTAGAGTCTGCCTGCGATTTTAAGGATAATCAGCCTCTCATTAGATACTGACAGGGAGCTCTTATGAAGCGTATTTTGGCCCTCATTCCGCTGGTGCTGGTGTTTGTTCTGACCCTGGCGCTGGGCTCACAAAATGGCCAGCTGGTTCAGTTCAATTACCTGATCGCTCAGGGTGAGTTTTCGCTTGCCATACTGTTGGGTTTCTTCTTCGCTGGCGGTTTTTTGCTGGGCTGGCTGGTATTCGGCCTGCTGTTCCTGCGCCTGAAAATGCAAAACCGCACCCTCAACCGCACCATGCGTCGTCAATCCCGCGAGTTGGAGCTGGCCCGGTCACCGGGTAAGGAATAATGTTCCTCAATGCTTGAACTGCTTTTCCTGCTGTTGCCCATCGCCGCTGGTTATGGCTGGTACATGGGCCGCAGGAGTGTTCGCCAGGACACCCAGAAACAGAGTAACCAGTTTTCCCGCCAGTATGTGGCGGGCCTCAACTATTTGCTGTCCGATGAATCCGACAAGGCGGTGGATCTCTTTATCCAGCTGCTTGAGGTGGACAGTGAAACCATCGAAACACACCTCTCCCTCGGCAACCTGTTTCGCCAGCGTGGGGAGGTTGATCGTGCCATCAAGATCCACCAGAACCTGGTAACCCGCCAGCTGACCCGGGAGCAGCGCCAGCTTGCTCTGCAGGAGCTTGCGCGCGACTTTTTGGCTGCTGGTCTGCTCGACCGAGCGGAAGCGCTCTGGAATGAGCTGTGTGACGACAGCGACTATGAAGAGACTGCGCTGGCACAGCTGTTGATCATCCATCAGCAACTGCGGGATTGGGACAAGGCCATCGATGTGGCGGTTCGTCTGCAAAAATTCCAGGGCAAGAAGCTGGCCGACCCCATCTCCCATTTCTATTGCGAACAGGCCGAAATCGCGCTGCGTGAGGGCAATAAAGGGGAGGGGCTGGCCAAGCTCAAACGGGCGCTCAGTATCAATCCGGCATGTGCCCGGGCCAGTTTGCGCCTCGCTGAGCTCGCCATGGCAGATGGAGAGTATGAGCAGGCCAGCAAGGAGCTGCTGCGGGTGTTCGAGCAGGATATCGACTTTGCCTCCGAGGCGATGCCCAAATTGCTCGAGTGCTATCAGCAGTTGGGCCGCACGCCCGCATTGATCCCGCTGCTTGAGAAGGCAGTGGAAGATCACGCCGGTGTCAGCGTGACCCTGGCCCTTGCCAAGCTGGTTGAAGAGCGTGATGGCCTGAGCCAGGCCCGTTCGCTGGTGTTGCGTCAGCTGCGTCGTCATCCGTCGATGAAAGGTTTTTACCAGCTGGTGGGTTTTCAGCTGGCCAGTGCGGAAGAGGGGCCTGCCAAGGAGAGCCTCGAACTGCTGCAACAGCTGGTCGGCGAGCAGATCAAAATCAAGTCAACCCACAAGTGTCGGCAGTGTGGCTTTGCCACTCACTCGCTGTTCTGGCAGTGCCCGTCTTGTCGCCAGTGGGGTTCCATCAAGCCGATCCGTGGTCTGGACGGTGAATAACAAGCAATAGGATGTGAGATGCAAGATCCCAAAGTACTGGTAGCGCTGGATTATCAGCACGAGGCAGATGCCTTAGCGTTCGTTGAACGTATCTCTCCGGCCCAGTGCCGTCTCAAGGTAGGCAAGGAGATGTTTACCCTGTTTGGCCCGCAGTTTGTACGCCAGCTGGTGGCCAAGGGATTCGATGTCTTTCTGGATCTGAAATTTCACGATATTCCCAATACCGTTGCCAAAGCCGTGGCAGCCAGTGCCGAGCTCGGTGTCTGGATGGTCAACGTGCATGCCAGTGGTGGTGAGCGGATGATGCGTGCCGCCAAAGAGGCGCTGCTGCCTTATGGCGACAAGGCGCCATTGTTGATCGGGGTGACCGTGCTGACCAGCATGGAGCAGTCCGACATGATCCCTCTTGGTCTGGATGTGAGCCCTGCCGAGCAGGTGATCCGGCTGGCTACCTTAACCAAGGCATCCGGCTTGGATGGGGTTGTCTGCTCTGCCAACGAGGCCCATGAGTTGAAAGCCTTGCTGGGTGATGAGTTCAAGCTGGTGACCCCAGGTATTCGCCCGACCGGTTCAGCGGTCGGGGATCAGCGCCGGGTGATGACACCGAAAGCGGCGGTCGAGGCGGGTTCCGATTATCTGGTTATCGGTCGCCCCATTACGCAGGCTGCCGATCCGGCCGCCATGCTGGCCAGCATCAATGCCGAGCTGGCCGGTGCGTAACAGGCTCACTCAGTGATACACGGTGCAGGCCGAGCAACAGGCCTGCACCGGCCCCGATAAGATGAGACTCGATATGTATCCTGGCATTGATCAGGGTGGAGATCGGGCTCTCTCCTGCGTTGTAGAAGTCCATCGCCAGCTTGAGCCCCATCCCTGCCAGCAGTAGCCAGCCCGACGTGCGGCGTCCGTGGCGGATATCCTGCATTGCCCCCCAGACAAACAGGCCATGCAGCGAGCCGGATAGCCCCATGTACCACTGGGTCTGCGGGCACCACCACCAGATCCCCAAGCCCACTGCCAACCAGAGCAGCAACATCAGCAGCGGCAGGCGAGCCCCGCCCAGATAGTCGCGAAACAGGCTATAGAGGATGGCGAGGCCGCCCAGATTGAGCAGCAGGTGCCACAGATTGGTATGAGCCAGATTGCCTGTTATGATCCGCCACCTTTCGCCCCCGGCGATCAAGGGCCGATCGAAGGAGAGCTGAAGATTGGGAACGGTAAAGAAGAGTAGCAAGCTGGTGAGAGAGAGCGTGATAACCCAGAGCAATCCAGATTTGTCTGACAACATGAAACAGTCCAACGACAAGAACAGTCGATACTGTACACGTTGCACCCGAGCCCTCAAAGCCTGCCTGTGCGATTATATTGTGCCGGTTGACAATCACACGCCACTCTACATCTTGCAGCACCCCAACGAGGTGGCACATCCCAAGGGGACCGCGGCGCTGCTGGCAGCCTCTTTGCAACAGTGCGAGATCCATGTGGGGGAGGACTTTTCCCGCGATGAGTGGCTCAATGGATTGCTTGCAGATCCTTCTCGTCGCTGCTATCTACTCTGGCCGGATGAGGATGCCATTTCGCTGACCGATCTTCGCCAACAGCGGGAGAGTGAATCCTCTAGCTCCACATCCGTCGCCTTTATCTTGCTTGACGGCACCTGGCGCAAAGCCTATCGCATGTTGCAGAGCAACCCGGCACTGGCCCGCTTGCCCCGCATCGGCATTGGTGCCATTGCCGGTCAATATGCCATTCGAAAGAAACCCTTTCCCGATGCCCTCTCTACCATAGAGGCGGGCTATCACCTCTTGTCCCGGTGGGAGGGGAGGCCGGAGCACTATGCGCCCTTGCTGACCCTGTTTAACCGGTTGAATACCCAGTGGCAGGACTTTGCCGAAGGCCGCCGCGCGTGACAATTCAAGGAGTTATCAAGATGAAAAAAGCAGTCGTGGTTTTCAGTGGCGGTCAGGACAGCACCACCTGTCTGGTACAGGCATTGGCTCAGTATGATGAAGTGCACGCCATCACCTTCGACTATGGCCAGCGCCATCGGGAAGAGATCGACACCGCGCGTCGTCTGGGCAGTGCTCTGGGGATCGCCGCCCACAAGGTGATGGATGTGACGCTGCTCAATGAGCTGGCGGTCTCTGCCCTGACCCGTGACGACATCCCGGTCAGCTGCGAGCTGCAGGATAATGGCCTACCCAACACCTTCGTGCCGGGTCGCAATATCCTGTTCCTGACCCTGGCTTCCATCTATGCCTATCAGGTGGGCGCCGAAGCGGTGATCACCGGTGTCTGCGAGACCGACTTCTCCGGCTATCCCGATTGCCGTGACGAGTTTGTCAAGGCCCTCAATCAGGCGGTGTCGCTGGGGCTGGATCGCGGCATCCGTTTTGAAACTCCCTTGATGTGGCTCGACAAGGCCGAGACCTGGGCACTGGCGGATCACTATGGTCACCTCGACACGGTGCGCCAGCAGACCCTGACCTGCTACAACGGCATTGCCGGTGACGGTTGCGGCACGTGTCCTGCGTGTGAACTGCGCAGTCGCGGCCTGAACAACTATCTGGCCGACAAGGCGGGCATCATGGCCAGACTGTTTGAGAAAACCGGGCTGGGTGAGAAAAGCGCAGAGTGAGCCTGCGTCTTGCCGTGGCTTGGGGTATAATCCGCGACTTTTGCAACAAGCCGTGATCGAGATGCACTACCCAATCAACGAGATTTTCCAGACCATCCAGGGGGAGGGCATCTTTACCGGCCTGCCCGCCATCTTTGTTCGCCTGCAGGGTTGCCCGGTGGGCTGCCCCTGGTGCGATACACGTCATACTTGGGTTGTTGATCCGGCTCGTGAAGTGGGCAAGGCGGCGGTGCTGGATCGCTCCAACGAATCCGATTGTTGGAGCCAACTTAGCAGCGCGCAGATTATCAAGAGCTTTACCGACCTGGGTTATCAGGCGCGCCATGTGGTGATCACCGGTGGCGAGCCCTGCCTCTACGATCTGCACGAACTCTCGTCAGCCCTGCTGGCGGCGGGTTATCAGGTGCAGATTGAAACCAGTGGCACCAGCGAAATCAAAACCCATGAGCAGACCTGGGTAACAGTCTCCCCCAAGATCGGTATGAAAGGGGGGCTGCCTGTGCTGGTCTCGGCGCTGGAGCGTGCCAACGAGATCAAGCATCCGGTGGCCACCGAGCACCATATTGAAGAGCTGGATGCGCTGCTCGCTACTGCTACCCTGCGCCCTGATGTGGTCATTGCCTTGCAGCCGATCAGCCAGAAGCCCAGGGCCACCCAATTGGCGATGGATACCTGTATCGCGCGTAACTGGCGGCTCTCTATCCAGACTCATAAATATCTGGATATTGATTAATATGGATTGGCTATCCGACGAACAGGTGCTGCTGACTCTGACCAACAAGATGCCTTACGGTAAATATCAGGGGCGGTGTATCATCGATATTCCCGAGCCCTATCTGGTGTGGATGGCGCGCAGCGGTTTTCCGGAGGGTAAATTGGGCCAGACGCTGGCGTTGGCTTACGAAATCAAACTCAATGGACTTGAGTCCATGATTATTCCCATTATTAACAGGATGTCGGTATGAGAATATATACGAGGCAGGGCGATAAGGGCATGACCCGGCTGGCCGATGGTATCCAGTTGCCAAAGGATCATTTGCGGGTCGAGACCTACGGTTATATCGATGAGCTCAACTCCCATATTGGCTTGCTGATTTGTGATGTGCCGTCGCAAGAGATCGGTTTATTGGCTGATTTACAGCTGTTGCAACAGGAGTTGTTTGATCTGGGGGGGGAGTTGGCATTCTCCAGCGACGCCCAGAATGAATCAATTTGGCAAGTTAATGCCGCCTGGACCACTCGCCTTGAACAGCAGATAGATCGTTATAGTGAGCCATTGCCGCCGCTGCGCCAATTTATATTGCCCGGTGGTTCCCGTGCCGCGGCGCAAGCACATGTGGTGCGTACTCTGGTGCGTCATTGCGAGCGCTTGCTGCTGACATTGAGCCGGGAAGAGCGGGTCAATCCCGAGGTGCTGCCCTATCTGAACCGGATGAGTGACTGGTTCTTTACCGTTGCCCGCTATCTCATCTGCGTGGCAGGGGATCGTGAAGTGCTGTGGGTCAAGGCAGCAGATCGCCCGCAATCGGCTATCTGATGTGTCATATTTAAGCGGCAATAAAAAACCTCGCCCTAGCGAGGTTTTTTATTCGTAACGCAAGCGCTGTCAGATAGCAAAATCTTCCAGTGATTTGCCTGTTGCCACTGCGCTGGCAATAGCCGAAGGCATACGGCCCTGGCCGGTCCAGGTTTTCTCTACGCCATTATCCTGATAGCGATATTTGGCAGGACGTGGCGCCCGCTTTGTTTTTTCGGTCTTGCCAGATGTTGTTGCAACGGCATTGACCAGCTCGGCCGGGTCAATACCGGCTGCTTTCAGCATTTCGCTATATTCGTTAATTTTCCGCAGATGCTCTTCACGGGCCTGACGCTCGGCAGCTTCATCCTGCTGACGCTCAGCAACGATCGCAGAGAGTTTTTCCAGTGCCTCTTCCAGTTGTTCCAGAGAAAGTTCGCGGCAGGTCGCACGCAGACTGCGGATATTAAGCAGTACCTTTAAAAATTCATTCATAGGAGTTACCACGTCGAGTCAGAGAAAAATATTATGTTCCAGCTGATTCTTGCTTGGCGATTTAAATAAGTCAAGCCGGGTTAAATATAATATCCGTGGGGAACATCAATACAGATATTTAATATGGCCTGCAATAGGCTTGGAGATTGGATGCCAATGAAACCGCAGTAGGTGAAAATAGCGTCAAAACAGGCGTTGTTGCATCATTTGACTACCATTTTTCGACCTTGATATGTTTATCATGACTATTTAATCAAAAAACTTGCTATAAGCTGCCATCTCGATAAAATGTGCGGCGAATACCTTTAAGTAGAGGCGCGCTGCCTATGAGTATTTGTGCGGAGGGTGATGCCTGTGATGCACAAGGAAAGGAGTCAGCGCCGAAGTGGCCAGGCCATCATACCGGGCTGCTGGTTCTGCATCTAATAGGTGCAGGACTGCCATAGTCATCCACTATGGAGCGCTACCTGAAGGGGCTGAGGAGTATAACCTCCCCATAGGTTTTGTTTCTTTAGATCCTCTCGGTAGATCTCCACCTGTAATCTTTAGGTGCAAAGAGATCATGGACATTAGTCATTTCGCCGACTCCGGTTGGTCCGTTCTTCCCCCCCTGTTGGCTGTCGCGCTGGCGATCCTAACCCGCCGCGTACTGTTGTCCCTTGGTGTGGGCATCGTCACCGGCAGTTTGCTGCTCAATCAGTTTTCGCCCCTCGAATCCCTGCATTACATGTTGAATACCGTGCTCAAGATCTTCTGGGTCGATGGTGCGCTCAATCGTGACAACGTCAACATGATCCTGTTTATGCTGCTGCTGGGCGGCCTCATCAGCCTGATGAGCGTCTCCGGGGCGACCCGTGCCTTTGCCGAGTGGGCCGAGCGTCGTGCCAAGACCCGCAAGGGCGCCAAAGCCCTGACTGGCATGATGGTGTTTGCCTTCTTTATCGATGACTTCTTCCACAGCCTGTCGGTGGGGGCAATCTGCCGTCCGGTCACCGACCGCTTCCAGATCTCCCGTGCCAAACTGGCCTATCTGCTGGACTCCACCGCGGCGCCGGTCTGCGTGCTGATGCCCATCTCCTCCTGGGGCGCCTATATCATCGCCCTGGTGGGCGGCATCATGGCGGCCCACGGTCTGACCGAACAGAGCCCCATCGCGGCATTTGTCGAGATGATCCCGATGAACCTCTACGCCGTCTTCACCCTGATCATGGTGCTGGTGGTGATTGCATTCCAACTCGATATCGGCCCGATGCGTCAACACGAAGCGTGGGCGCTGGAAGGCAAGCTGTGGGATGAGTCCAAGGGCCGCCCCATCGGTCTGGATATGGAGAGCCCGGAGGAGAGCAACGGCGGCATGATCGACATGGTACTGCCGATCCTGACCCTGACCGCCGCCACCATCTATTTTATGATCGATTCCGGTGCTGCGGTGCTGAGCGAGAAAGGGCTGCCGTTTAGCGTGCTCGGTTCGTTCGAAAATACCAACGTCGGCTCTTCGCTGGTCTACGGTGCCCTGTGCAGTCTGGTGGTCTCCATCGGTCTGGCGATGCGCCTGAAGCTGGGTGCCAAGAACTGGATCAAGGCCGCTCCACAAGGCGTCATGGCCATGCTGCCAGCCATCAACATCCTGCTGTTTGCCTGGACCATCGGTGCCGTGGTGCGCGACGTTGAGACCGGCAAGTATCTGGCTTCGCTGGCTAACGGTAACCTGCCGATCGAAGTGCTGCCTGCCGTGGTTTTTATCCTCTCCTGTGCCATGGCGTTTGCTACCGGCACCAGTTGGGGTACCTTCGGCATCATGCTGCCGCTAGCCGGTGACATGGCCGCCGCCAGCGACATCAGCCTGATGCTGCCGATGCTGGCTGCGGTACTGGCTGGCTCGGTGTTCGGGGATCACAGCTCACCCATCTCCAGCACCAGCATCCTCTCTGCTACCGGTGCCGGTTGCCATCACATCGATCACGTGATGACCCAGCTGCCCTATGCACTGGCCATCGCCTTCGGCGCGGCCATCGGTTACCTGGCGATGGGCTTGATGCACTCCAGCCTGGCCGGTTTCAGTGTCAGTGCCCTCTGGTTCGTGCTCTTTACCGGCTATCACCTGAAAAAGGCCAAAGCGCGGCCAGTGTTGGCCACCGCGTAACATTTATAGAGCAAGGGGCCCGCGGGCCCCTTGGTTTTGTCAGGGGCTTTGGTTAGCATGCGCCCCATAAATTCAGTTTCGGAACAGTATCATGGCTTCACTGCACTACAAATTTGCCACCATGAATTCAGGCAAATCCACCCAGCTCATTCAGGCGCACTTCAACTATCTGGAGCGGGGCATGCATCCTCTGGCGATGACGCCAGCCATCGATGACCGTTTCGGGGTCGGGGTGATCAGTGCACGGGTAGGCCTTGAACTGAAGGTGGACGTGTTCAGCGACAGCTGCGATCTGTTTGAAATGGTGAAAGCGCGCCATGCGAAGAAACATATCGATGTTTTCATCGTGGACGAGGCCCAGTTCCTGACCCGTGAGCAGGTCTACCAGCTGGCCCGCATCGTCGATGAGCAGGATATTCCGGTGATGGCCTATGGCCTCAAGACCGATTTTCGCGGCGAGCTGTTCCCAGGCTCCTACCATCTGCTCTGTCTGGCCGACAAGTTTGAAGAGCTGAAGAGCATCTGCTGGTGTGGCAACAAGGCTCACATGAACTCCCGGGTCAATGAAGCGGGGCAGGTGATGCGTGATGGCGAACAGGTGGAGATCGGTGGCAACGATCGCTATGTGTCACTCTGTCGCAAACACTATCTCGAAGGTCGGGCCTACAAGTAAGTCGGCTGCGATATTTGAATCGTCGAGAAGGGCGCCAATCTGGCGCTCTTTTTATTTTCCCCAACTTCTATCGCTGTGGTTCAGTCTATCTCGATATCCACCGGCGCAATGATGGGGTCTGCCACCGGCAGGCGTTGAAATAGCTGGCGAAAATGGTGCTGTACCCGGCCGATATCCACCAGCGACATGCCGGAGGCAAAACCGAACCAGACATAGAGGCCGGTGAGATCGCGAAACATCGGCGGCAAATAGCGGGGAGCGGCGATCAGCCCCTCCAGATAGTGCTGATAGAGCACCGGAATGTCATCCAGTGTCACCTTGCCGACAAACAGCATCGGCAGGATCTCGGGCACCCCTTCCAGCACGGCGCTGCGGATAAAGTTGACCGTCTCCACATAGCCACGCACGTAGGAGAGATCCTTGGTAAAGCAGGCGCCGCCGTCCACCATGCCGCCACGAAAGACCCGCTGGGTGATCTTGTAGGCGTCGTGCTCGCTGGTGCCCTGCTGTACGAAGTGCTTAAACACCTCGATAAAATCGGCGCCGCGCTCGGCCATGTCGATGGCCATCACCCGATCGGAGATGCGCTTGGCCCGATCCGGAAAGGAGCTGAAGGTGAGGGTCTCTATCAGAACGGCCAGCCCCTCCTGACAGGCGGTGATCCGCGGTGAACCGGCGCTCAGCCAGGTGGCATAAGGCTGCTGGCGACCGTTGAGGGTGGTGCCGACATGGACCCACCCCTCGTGTACCTCCAGTACCTGCAAATCCAGCTCGGAGAAACGGGCGTGGGAGTTGAGCTTGATGTAGTCGCCACCGGCAGCGGCATCGGAGACAATCCCATCGCTCAGCTTCACCTGCACAGTGCCGTCACTGAAGTAGCTCGACAGCTTGCCCTGCAGTTTGGTGACCGCGGCCTCTCCTTCGAACTCCTTGGGGTAGGGGCGCACCAGATGGCGGGCGCCGGGCAGGGAGAAGATATCGCACAGGCGGGCGCCCAGCTCCTTGAGAGTCTTGCGATCCCCGCGCAGGTGATCGCTGGCAGAGCCATAAAGCAGCTGGCTGTAACGCTGAAAATCGGGTTGGCCGCGCTGGCGCAGCATCTCGATCACCACCATGTACTGATCGACCGTCTCTTGCAGGATCCGCCCTAGATCGTCCTGTGGCCCCAGTTTTCTGCGGATCCGGTCCCGCAGCTCCTTGAGCTCCAGATACTTGTTGCGCGGATCGAAGCCGATGGGGAGGGCATCATAGAAGTGCCTGTCGATAGCGGGCAGCTCCCTGCCACCGCTTGCCAGAAAGCGATCCTGCAGATGGCGTGGCCATTTGATGGCATCCAGAATGCGGATGGGTTTTTGCAGGGTGAGCAGCTCATCCGAGAGTGATTTCAGATGAAGGCGATACTTTTCTTGGATAGTCATGGGGCCCCCTGTGGGGCAAGCGTCATCGTGGATTTGGCTGAGTATATGCATAGCGCTTGCCAAAAAGAAGCGAGCCGCAGGGTTATCGGGTTGGCGTGCTTTTTGTTGATAGCAAATTGGTTTAGACTGCGCCCCTTGATCCCAATCTTGTCGTGGAAATGATGAATATCCCCAGCTCCGAAATGATAATGCGTTGGTTGCAACAGGCTCGTATCGAGCACTATGTCTGCGACCAGTGTCACGGTATCCACATTGTCTCTTTGCAGTCGGTCGATGGTATTCAGGAGAGCCGGATCTTCGTGGAAGAGGAAGGCCTGCTGTTCTCCTCCGAGCTGGAAGTGCGCCCCTCCGCAATGCTGCCGCTGGTTGCCGAACTGGGCCGACTCAATATGCAGTACCCCTCCCTCAAGGTGTTCCTCGATATCATCGATGACAACCTGCCGCGGCTGGTGGTCGGCCACACCGTCTTTACCAAGGCCGGACTCAGCGTCGAGCAGTTCCTGTTGTTCGTGCAAAGCACCATCGCTGCCACCCACGAACTGGTTGCCGAATGCGAACGTTCCGGTTTCCTCAACCTGCCGGAAATCCAGGTTGCACCGGAATCTGTGCATTAAGTGTTCGAACGGTTCGCCAGGTGAAAAAAGCCGTTGACGCGGGCGGGGCTTTCCCCTAAATTACGCCCCGTTCCAGCGCAACAGCGCAGCGAACACCGTGTTGGCTGAACACGTTAAACCACAGACCAAAATTTGGTGAGGTGTCCGAGTGGCTGAAGGAGCACGCCTGGAAAGTGTGTATACGGCAACGTATCGAGGGTTCGAATCCCTCCCTCACCGCCAAATTGCAAAGCCCTGATGGAAACATCGGGGCTTTTTGCTATCCGGGTTTTAGCGGGCTCTGTGGGCAAGCCGATGGCGATGGGCGGCGGGCTCGGGTATAGTCCTGCGCCAATGGCGTTATCCTGTTTTGCTGACCCGTCGTGGCCCTGGTGGTGGCGAGGGGCAGGCCTGTGTAAGGAGTGTTATGAAGTTCAGTCCCCTGCTCGATGAGATGATGAAAGCCCTGCAGGTATTGCC
The DNA here is from genome assembly GCF_040908295.1 of Aeromonas sp. R4-2. Classification (NCBI taxonomy): domain Bacteria; kingdom Pseudomonadati; phylum Pseudomonadota; class Gammaproteobacteria; order Aeromonadales; family Aeromonadaceae; genus Aeromonas; species Aeromonas sp. R4-2. The sequence continues at coordinate 113,131 of NZ_JBFODL010000011.1, forward strand.
TGGGGTGGGGCCCAAGTCTGCCCAGCGGATGGCCTTTACCCTGCTCGAGCGTGAGCGCAGCGGCGGTTTGCGGTTGGCCCAGCTGCTCTCTCGCGCCCTGACCGAGATTGGCCACTGCAGCCACTGCCGCACCTTTACCGAGAACGATCGCTGCGATATCTGCGCCAATCCCAAGCGGGAAGAGAATGGTTTGCTCTGCGTGGTGGAGAGCCCGGCGGACGTGGCCGCTATCGAACAGACCGGTCAGTTTTCCGGTCGTTACTTTGTGCTGATGGGCCATCTGTCGCCGCTCGACGGCATCGGCCCGGAGGAGCTGGGGCTCGATATTCTCGAGCGCCGTCTAAAGGAAGAGCACATCAGTGAGCTGATCCTCGCCACCAATCCCACCATTGAAGGGGATGCCACCGCCTGGTATATCGCCGACATGGCCCGTCATGCCGGGGTAGAGGTGAGCCGCATCGCCCACGGGGTGCCGGTAGGGGGTGAGCTGGAGCTGGTGGATGGCACCACGCTCTCCCACTCCCTAATGGGGCGCCAGCGCCTCAAGTAAGGGGCGGGTGGCGGCAAGTCGCGAAAAACTGAACATAAAATCGGCGGTTACACGCCAACAGGGGGCGAATGAGCAGGATTGCACATTCGCCCCCTTGATATTTGGATCGCTGTCCCCATCTAGGTTGGGCATATGTTCAACCCGATGTTTCTGAGGATTGGTCCATGACCCAAAGTGTTCATGCCGAAACCCACGGCTTTCAGACTGAAGTCAAACAACTGCTGAGCCTGATGGCTCACAGCCTCTACTCCAACAAAGAAGTATTCCTGCGCGAGCTGATCTCCAACGCATCCGATGCGGCGGACAAGCTGCGCTTCAAGGCGCTTTCCGATGCCTCTTTGTTCGAAAACGACGGCCAGTTGCGTGTGCGTCTGGTGGTGGACAAAGAGAAGCGTACCCTGACCATCTCCGATAACGGGATCGGTATGACCCGCGATCAGGTGATTGAGCACCTGGGTACCATCGCCAAGTCCGGCACCGCAGAATTCTTCAAAAACCTCTCCGGCGATCAGGGACGTGACTCCCAGCTGATCGGTCAGTTCGGGGTCGGCTTCTACTCCGCCTTTATCGTGGCCGACAAGGTGACAGTGGTCTCCCGCGCCGCCGGTACTGCTCCGGAGCAGGGCGTACAGTGGGAATCGGAAGGGGAAGGCTCCTTCACCGTCGCTGATGTGACCAAAGAGGGTCGCGGTACCGATGTCATCCTGCACCTGCGTGCCGAAGAGGACGAGTTCCTCGACGACTGGCGTCTGCGCTCCGTGGTGGGCAAATATTCCGATCACATCAGCGTACCGGTGGAGATGTTCAAAGAGGGTACCCCGGATCGGGAAGAGGATGGCGAGACCATCGTCGGCACCCCGGGCGAGTGGGAACAGGTCAACCGCGCCACTGCACTGTGGACCCGCAACCCGAAAGATATCAAGGACGAGGAGTATCAGGAGTTCTACAAGCACGTCGCCCACGACTTTGAAGATCCGCTGCTGTGGGGTCACAACCGGGTGGAAGGGGCGCAGGAGTACACCAGCCTGCTCTACGTACCGGCCCGCGCACCGTTCGACCTCTACAACCGCGAGCAGAAGCACGGTCTGAAGCTCTACGTGCAGCGCGTCTTCATCATGGACGACGCCGAGCAGTTTATGCCGACCTACCTGCGCTTCGTCAAAGGGGTGCTGGACTCCAACGATCTGCCGCTCAACGTCAGCCGTGAAATCCTGCAGGACAACAAGGTGACCGCCTCTCTGCGCAAGGCTTGCTCCAAGCGCGTGCTGACCATGCTCTCCAAGCTGGCGAAAGACGATGCCGAGAAGTACGCCAAATTCTGGAAAGAGTTCGGTAACGTGCTCAAAGAGGGCCCGGCCGAGGATTACGCCAACCGCGAAGAGATCGCCAAGCTCCTGCGCTTTGCCAGCACCGCGGGCGAGGGCGAAGCCCAGACCGTCTCTCTCGAGGATTACGTTGGTCGCATGAAGGAAGGCCAGCAGAAGATCTACTACATCACTGCTGACTCCTATGCCGCTGCCAAGAACAGCCCGCACCTCGAGATCTTCCGCAAGAAGGGTGTCGAAGTGCTGCTGATGTGGGAGCGCGTGGACGAGTGGCTGATGAGCCACCTGACCGAGTTCGACGGCAAGCAGCTTATCTCCGTCACCCGTGGCGAACTGGATCTCGGCGATCTGGAAGACGAAGCCTCCAAGCAGGCCCAGGAAGAGGCCGAAAAGGCCAACGCCGGTCTGGTGGAGCGGGTCAAGAAGAGCCTGGGCGATGCAGTGAAAGAGGTGCGTGTCACCCACCGTCTGACCGACTCCCCCTCATGCATCGTCACCGACGCCTACGGTATGAGCACCCAGATGATCAAGCTGATGCGCGCGGCCGGCCAGCCGGTACCGGAGCAGAAGTACATTCTGGAGCTCAACCCTGATCACGCGCTGGTGAAGAAACTCGACACCATTGAAGACGAGGCTCTATTCGGTGAGTGGGTCACCCTGCTGCACGAACAGGCCCAGCTGGCCGAGCAGGGCGGGCTGAACGATCCGGCGAGCTTCGTCTCCCGCATCAACCGTCTGCTGCTGCAAGCCTAAGCAGCAACGCCGGTAACAGAAAGCCCACTGCATGCAGTGGGCTTTTTTGATCTCGCCGAGTGAGCTCGGCGAAACACAGCGGCAAGGGAAGCGGCCAGCGCCTCTCTATTTACGGTATTCGTTGTTGTAGTTCTGGATGAGACGGCGAGTCACCTCATGCTGGGGATCGGCAAACACCTTGAGAGTCTTGCCGCGCTCCACCACCCGACCTTCGTGCATCACCAGCACCTCGTCGCTGATATGGCTGACGATGCCCAAATCGTTGGCTACCAGCACATAGCTCAGCCCCATGGTCTCCTGCATCTCCAGCAGCAGGTTGATGATCTGGGAGCGCACCGAGATATCCAGGGTGGAGAGCGCCTCATCGGCCACCACGATCTTGGGGTTGAGGATCAGCGCGCGTGCCAGCGCCACCCGCTGTTGCTGACCGGAGGAGAGCATCTGCGGATAAAACAGGGAGTGGTCCGGCAGCATCCCCACCATGCGCAGGGTTTGCACCACCTTCTCGCGGCGCTCCTCCTCGGTCATCTCGGTGTTGAGACGCAGCGGGGTTTCCAGGATCTGGCCGACCCGGATCTTGCGGTTCAGCGAGGTGTTGGGATCCTGAAAAATCATCCGCAGCAGTTTGCAGCGAGTCTGGTAATCGCCATGCACCATCAGCTGGCCGTCGATGGCGATGTCGCCGCTGGTGGGTTCGATCATGCCAGCCAGAATGCGGGCGAGGGTGCTCTTGCCGGAGCCTGCCTCGCCGACGATGGCGAGGGTCTGGCCCACTTCGAGGTCAAACGAGAGGGGCTTGATCGCCTCTACCGCCTGACGACGAAACAGACCGGTACGGTTCTGGTAGGTTTTGCTAAGGCCTCTGACCTGCAACAGGGATGGCTCGATCACAAGCGGGGCTCCTTCATGGGGGCATTAACGGTCATCATTTTTTGGGCTCCTCCATGTTCAGCGGGAAGTGGCAGCTGAACTGATGGCCCTTGATCTTGTTCATCAACGGAGTTTGCACGCACTGCTTCTGGGCGTAGGGGCAGCGCGGCCCCAGACGGCAGCCGATGGGCAGGTGTTGCAGCGGCGGGATGACGCCGGGCAGGGTCTCGAGGCGCGACTTGTGGCGCACCAGCTTGTCAAAGTCGGGGATCGATTTGAGCAGGGCATCGGTATAGGGGTGATGCGGGGTTTCGAGGATCTGCTCCCGGGTGCCCACTTCCACCATCTGGCCGCAATACATCACGTTGATGGTATCAGTCAGATTGGCGATGGCGGCGATATCGTTACTGATGATCAGGATGGTGGTATTACCCAGCTTGTTCATCTTGTCCAGCAGTCGCAGGATCTGGGAGTGGGTGGTGGACTCCATGGCGCTGGTGGGCTCGTCGGCTACCAGCAGACGCGGCTGGTTGGCAATGGCCATGGCGATCATCACCTTCTGGCACATGCCATCCGACAGCTCGTGGGGATAGGCGCGCATCACCTTGCGGTGATCCTTGACGCCTACCCGGTGCAGCAGGGCGATGGCCTTCTTCTTGCGCCACTGGAAGCGCTGCCAGAATTGTCCCTCGAACGAATCGGTCGGGATCGCCTCTTCCAGCTGGGTGCCGATCTCCTCGGAGGGGTCGAGACAGCTGATGGGGTCCTGGAAGATCATGGCGATCTCGCGGCCCATGATGCGACGGCGCTCCTTGGGGGCCATGGTCAGCAGATCCATGTCGTTGAAGCGCATCCGGTCGGCACGAACCGTCCAGTTGTCCTTCTCGATGCCGACGATCACCTTGGCGATCAGACTTTTACCTGAGCCGGATTCACCCACCAGACCGCGGATCTCCCCCTCGGTCAGGGTCAGGCTCACCTTGTCCACCGCCTTGACCTTGCCTTGCGGGGTGTCGATCTCGATGGTGAGATTGCGAATATCGAGCAGCGGCATCAGTCATTCCCCTCTTTGAGTGCTTCGCGAATGCCTTCACCAACTAAATTGGTCACCAGCACGCTGAACAGGATGGCGATGCCGGGCAGGGTGACGGTCCAGGGGGCGAGATAGATGAGGTCGCTCGAATCGGCCAGCATGGTGCCCCACTCCGGTTGGGGAGATTGGGCGCCGAGGCCGAGAAAACCGACCGCCGAGATATCGAGAATGGCCGCCGACAAGGTGCGGGTGGTCTGGGCCACCAGGGTTTCGACAATGTTGGGCAAAATAGCCAGCCGCATGATCCGCAAGGGGGGCGAGCCATCGAGGCGGCTGGCGGTGATGTACTCCTTCTGCATCTCGGCATGTACTGCGTTGTAGGTGGCCCGGATAAAGGGCGGGATCAACGCCAGGGTAATGGCTATCAGGGTATTGCCAAAACCCGGCCCCATGATGGCGACCATGATGATGGCCATCAGCAGCGAGGGGATGGAGAGCAGGGTATCGAGCAGGTGGTGCAGTACGCTCGACTTGAGCCCCTTGCTCATGCCGCCGAGGATGCCGATGGCGGAACCCACCACCATGGCGATCACTACTACGACCAGCGCATAACCGAAAGTGAGGCGCGCCCCTACCACCAGCCGGGAGAGCATGTCGCGCCCCAGATCGTCGGTGCCGAGGAAGTAGTCGATGTTGCCGGTCGCCGCCCAGGAGGGGGCGAGCAGCAGCTTGTCGGTGTGCTGTTCATCGATGCCGTAGGGAACGACCAGCGGCCCCACCAGCGTGATGAGCAGCAACAGCAAAAAGCACCATAGCCCCGCCATTGCCAACGGATTGCGGCTGTAGGAGGCCCACGTCTGCTCAAGGGGCGAGAGGATCTTGAGCTCGGGATAGATGTTCGATTTATCTTGCATAGGATACCTGGCTCCTGGTCACGCCATGAGCGCGTTCAATCTTGTTTGGCATACAACTCTTTGCGCCGTGCCGGATAGATAAGGGTGGTCAGCAACTCGGTGCTGACGCTGGTCAGGATCACGAAACTGGCCACCACCAGGGTCGCGCCGCGAATGGCGGCGTAATCCTGCAGGGCGATGCTGCTGATAAGCCAGCGGCCGATCCCGTGCCACTCGAACACCACCTCGGTGATCATGGCGGAGGTGAGCACGCTACCCAGTTGCAGACCCAGCAGCGGCAGTACCGGCGGCAGGGCGTTCTTCAGACCATGGCGCCAGACGATCTGCGCCTTGGAAAGGCCCCGGCTCGCCGCCGCCTTGATGTAGTTCTGCTTCATCACGTCGATGAGGGAGCTGCGCACATGGCGGATCACCTCGGTGGTGGGCACCACCGCCAGCACCAGTGACGGGAGAATGAGGTGGCGCAGGGCATCGTGCAGCGCCGCTTGCCGCCAGGGTTCGTTGCTGAGCAGCACATCGATCACCGCGATGCCGGTAATGGGGGGCACATCGTAGAGCAGGCTGATCTGGCCCGACGCCGGCAGCCAGCCGAGATCCAGCGAAAAGAGCATCACTACCAACAGCGCCAGCCAGAACACCGGCACCGCATAGCCGATAAGACCGGCAGTCATGATGGAGAGATCCAGCGTCTTGCCCTGTGACAGGGCCGCCAGGGTTCCGAGAGGAATGCCCACCAGCAGTGAGATGGCGAACGCCGCCAGACAGAGGATCAGGGTTGCCGGGAAGTAGTGGCGGATCTCGTCCAGCACCGGCAGCCCGGAGACGCTGGAGAGCCCCAGATCGCCTGCGAAAATGCGGCGCAGGAAATCGGGGTAGCCGCTCCAGAAGCTGAGCTGATTGCCGATCAGCCGATAGTCCAGCAGATAGGCGACAAAGGTCAGCGCCAGCAGGGTGATGAGCAGCAGGTTGATGCGGCGCAAGGTGTATAGAAGCATGCTTACTCCCTGTGAGCCTGGTTGAAGGAGGTGCCGCCAAAGGGCATAAGCGTCAGCCCCTCGATGTCGCTGCGGCTGACCTGGGTACGCAAGGCGTGCGCCAGCGGGATCAGCGGCAGCTGTTCGTTAAGCAGGGTCTGGGCATAGTAGTAGTTACGCAGCCGGAACGAGAGCTGGGGCGTGGTGACAGCATCATCCAGCAACTGATCGAAGGCCGGGCTACACCAGCGGCTGTAGTTGTTGCCGCGCTCCACTGCCGAGCAGCTCAGCAGCTGGCGGAAGAAGTTGTCCGGATCGGCGTTGTCGGCAATCCAGCCGGAGAGCAGACTGTCGTACTGCCCCTTGGTGAGGCGGCCTTCGATCACCGGCCACTCCCGTTGCACGATCTTGAGCTTGATCCCGACCTTGGCCAGATCGCTGCGGATCAGCTGGGCGGTCTTGACCGCATCCGGGTTGTAGGGGCGGGCGTCCGGTTGTACCAGCACCTGCATCTCGAACCCTTTCTCCAGACCCGCCTCCTTGAGCAGCTGGCGCGCCCGTTTCAGATCGGGTTTGCGCTCGGGCAGGCTGGGGTTGTACCCCCATGAGAGGGTCGGCAGCAGGCTGTTGGCGGGCAGGCCGGTATCGAAATAGACCGCCTGCAGCAGGTTGTCGATATTGATGGCGCTGGCAATGGCCTGACGCACCTTGACGTTGTTGAACGGCGGCTTGCGGGTATTGAGGGCCAAAAAGGCGACGTTCATCCCCGACTGGACCGAGAGGCTCAGTGCCGGATTTTGCTTGATCACCGAGAGCTGGCTGGCGGAAGGGGTGCTCATCACGTCGCACTCGCCGGTCAGCAGCTTGGCCAGCCGTTTGGCGGATTTGGGGGTAATGTCGTAGACCAGCTGTTCAATCTTGGCATCGCCGCCCCAATAGCCGGGGTGGCGCAGATAGCGAATGAACTCGTTGTGGCGATACTCCTTGAAGCTGAACGGCCCGGTGCCGATGGGGCGGCTATCCAGCAGGGCTGGCGTGCCCGCCTGCAACATCTGCTCGGCGTATTCGGCGGAGAGGATCACCGCATAGTCGCTGGCCAGAGTGGCGAGGAAGGAGGCGTTCGGCTGGTTCAGCTCGAACACTACCGTCTGCGGCCCCTTCTTGCTCACCCGCTTGATCAGCAGATCTTGCCCCAGGCTGTAGAAGTAGGGGTAATCGCCGCCGGACACATTGTGATAGGGGTGCTGTTCGTCAAGCTGACGGGCATAGGTAAAGACCACATCATCGGCATTGAAGGTGCGGGTGGGCTTGAACCAGGGGGTATGGTGAAACGTCACCCCCTTGCGCAGGGTCAGGGTATAGGTGAGGCCATCCTCGCTGACATGCCAGTTGGTGGCGAGCGCCGGCTCCAGCGCCAGGGTGTTGGGGTTCACCTCCAGCAGGCGGTCGTAGAGCGGACGGGCACTGGCATCCAGTGTCACCCCGGAGTTGGAAACATGGGGATTGAAGGAGAGGGGGGATCCCTCAGCACAATAGATGAGTCCGGTTTTGGAGGCCTCGGGTTGCTTCTGGCAGCCGGTGACCAGCACCAGCAGACCCAGCAGCAAGGGTGTGAGCATTCTCATTGTTGAACCATGTTCTTATAGGGGTTTTGTACGCACGTTTTGATACAAATGTGCCAGCGCGAAGGCTGGCGTGTTGCTGGAGTCGGCATCAACCGCACTCCTTCACTCTTGTTCTGCATCGTTATCGCCATCCAGCAGCTGATATTTGCGTAGCATGCCACGGAACTGGTGATAGCTTAAGGCCAGCAGTTGAGCGGCTTTGCGCTGATTATACTGGGATTGCTGCATCGCTTGCTTGAGTAAATTAATCTCGTACTCCGCCACCGCCTGCTTGAGATCGAGCGGCAAGGCGAGGGGGGATGCAGATTGTACCTCGCTTCGGTCCTCTTGCGCAGGTTGCGTGACCTGTGGTCGCCAGGGGGAATCAAACGGGTTGAGCACCAGGGTCGAGAGCGGCAACTGGGGATTGCCCTGACGATAGATACTGCGCTCCACCACGTTCTTCAGCTCCCGCACGTTGCCCGGCCAGTGGTAATCCAGCAGCAGCTGGGTCGCCTTGCGCGAGAAACCGGCAAACAGCGGATAACCCAGCTCCCGGGTCATGCTGTGGGCGAAGTGCTCCGCCAGCATCAGGATATCTTCCCGCCGCTCCCGCAAGGGGGGGAGGGTGATCACATCAAACGCGAGCCGATCGAGCAGATCGTGGCGAAACTGCCCCTTGTCGGCCAGCGCAGGGAGATCCTCGTTGGTGGCGCAGACCAGCCGCACATCCACCTTGAGGGGCTTGGCCCCGCCCACTCGCTCGAACTCGCCATACTCGATGACCCGCAGCAGCTTCTCCTGCACCCGGGCGCTGGTGGTGGCCAGCTCGTCGAGGAAGAGGGTGCCGCCATCGGCCCGCTCGAAGCGCCCCTGATGGCGCTTGGCCGCACCGGTAAAGGCGCCCGCCTCGTGACCGAACAGCTCGGTCTCCAGAAGGCTCTCGCTCAGGGTGGCGCAGTTGATGGTGACAAAGCTTTGATCCCAGCGCGCCGAGAGATAATGTAGGCGGTGGGCGATCAGCTCCTTGCCCGTCCCCCGCTCACCGATGATCAGCACGGGTTTGCGCAGCGGGGCGAGCCGTGAGGCCTGCTCAATGATCTCGAGAAATGCGTTGGATTCCCCCAGCAGGCTTTCCGTGGCCGTGGTCATAGTGATCCCTGTCAGTTGTAAAAGCTGGTCAATCTTACCAAAAGTTGGTGATTTTAATCATCTCTTGCGCGAGGCATCTTGCAATCCGGCTATTCTGCCCCATATAAATCAACAAGTTAAATTTTGTTCCAGATTGGCACACAAGTTGCCATTGTCAATGGAGAAACAACGCCATGCCAATAACAGGAGTGCAATCATGAGTATTTTTTCCCGTCTGGCCGACATCATCAATTCCAACCTGACGGCCCTGCTCGACAAGGCAGAAGATCCCCAGAAGATGGTGCGCCTGATCATCCAGGAGATGGAGGACGAGCTGGTCAAGGAGCGCTCCAATCTGGCCCGCTTCCTCGCCAGCCAGAAAGAGATTGGTCGTCAGGTCGCCCGCCATCAGGAGCGGGTCGACGAGTGGCAAGCCAAGGCCGAGCTGGCCCTGACCAAGGGACGTGAAGATCTGGCCCGCGCCGCCCTTATCGAGAAGAAGAAACAGACCGAGTTGTCAGAGACCCTCTACCGCGAGCAGCAGGCGGTCGACAGTGGCATCGAGAAGCTGGGTGAAGAGATCCGTCAGCTCGAAGCCAAGCTGGAAGATGCCCGCGCCCGTCAAAAGGCGATGGCCATTCGCACCGAAGCGGCCAGCAGCCGTCTCAATGTGCAGAGCCAGGTTGCCCGTGGTGACAGTCAGGCGGTGGTGAGCAAGTTCGAGCGGATGGAGCGTCGCATCGACGAGATGGAGGCTCGCGCCGATCTGGGTCAGTCCGACAAGGCGCTGGCGCAGCAGTTTGCCGAGCTGGAAGTGGACGATCAGATAAGCAAAGAGCTTGAGGCGATGCGCCAAAAGCTGGGTCAGCGTGACGGCCAGCAGGGGGAGTAAGCGATGGAGAGTCTGCTGGGTGTATTGATGGTTCCCATGGTGGTCTTCATGGTGGTGGTGGCACCCATCTGGCTGGTGCTGCACTACCGGGCCAAGGGGCGGATGGGGGCCGGTCTTGCCGATAGCGAGCGGGAACAGCTGCAAGGGTTGCTGGCCCGTACCGAGAAGATGCAGGAGCGAGTCGGTGCGCTGGAATCGATTCTGGATGCGGAAGTGCCGGGCTGGAGGAACAAGGTATGAGCAGTACAAGTCGTGAGGGGCGCAACCTCTATCGCGATCCCCGGCAGGGCAAGATTGCCGGAGTTTGCGCCGGTCTGGCAGAGTATTTCGGGGTAGAGACCTGGATCGTGCGGCTGCTCGCCATCAGCGGTCTTATCTTCGCCGGTTTCATCACCTTCACCGCTTACATTGCCGCCTGGTTCTTGCTCGACAAAAAGCCGGTCACCCTCTATTCCCACGAGGATGCCGATTTTGCCGAGGTGCGGATGAAAGCGCGCAGCTGGCAGGCGGGGGTCACCCCCCAGCAGGCGCTGAGCCGCGTCGCGCAGGAACTGGATGCGCTGGAGCCTCGAGTTCAGCATATCGAGAAGCTGGTGACCTCCCGCGAGTTCACCCTGCAGCGGGAATTTCGCAAGCTGTAATGCCTGCCGAAAGTGCCTGCCGAAGCACACAATGTCGATGGTGGAGCCTTCAGTGATGCCCCATCATCGACGCTACTCAGGCTGATTGACCATCCCGATGCGGATAGCCAGTTTGCCTTGTCGCACGGCCAATCACGCCGGATGTAACCACCAAGGGAGAACGGGTCAAGCCTTGATACTCAATAAACTGGAACAGAAGTTGACTCGCCTGCAGAGCAAGGCGAACGACGTGGTGAACCGGGTGCGGGATCGCCATATCCGGCTGGCGGTGACCGGCCTCTCTCGCAGCGGTAAAACCGCCTTTATCACGGCGTTGGTCAACCAGCTGGAACACGCGGCCATCGATGGCCGTTTGCCGTTGTGGGATGCCCTGCGTCAAGGGCGCATCCTCGGCGCCCGCCGGGTGCCGCAGCTCAATGCCCACATCCCCACCTTTGCCTACGAGCGTGGCCTCGACTCCCTGTTTGGCGATCCACCTGCCTGGCCCGAGCCCACCCGCGGCGTGGCCGAAGTGCGCCTCGAAATCCGCTATCGCACCCGTCACCCTCTGCGCAAGCATCTGGGGGAGATCTCCACCCTCTACGTGGATCTGGTGGACTACCCCGGGGAGTGGCTGCTCGACTTGCCGCTCCTTGAGATGAGCTACGAGCAGTGGAGCAAACAGGTGCGCGAGCAGCTTCGTCGCCCAGAGCTGCAGGCACTTGCCGCCAGCTGGCTGACACCCGGGTGGCAGGTCGATCAGCGCTTCGAAGAGCGGCCGGTGGCTGAGCTAGCCGAGCGCTACACCGCCTATCTGCATGCCTGCAAACAGGAGTTGGGATTGCACCTTATTCAACCCGGTCGCTTCGTGTTGCCGGGGGAGTATGCCGGTGCCCCCATGCTGCAATTTGTCCCCTGGGTGTGGGAGATGCCTGCCAGCGAGCCCGCTGATGGCACTCTTTACGCCACTCTCAAACAGCGCTTCGAGCAGTACAAACAGCATCTGGTGCAGGGTTTTTATGAGCAGCACTTTGCCGGCTTTGATCGCCAGATCGTGCTGGTGGATTGCCTGCAGCCTCTCAACGCCGGAGCGGCCAGCTTTGGCGACATGCAGCAGGCCATCGCCCGCATCATGGAGAGCTTTGCCTACGGCAAGAGCAACTGGTGGCGGCGACTCTTCTCGCCCCGTATCGACAAGCTGCTGTTTGTGGCGAGCAAGGCCGATCACGTCACCCCCGAACAGCATGCGCCCATGGTCTCCCTGCTCCAGCATCTGGTACGCAGCGGTCGCGGTCAGGCCCGTTTTGAGGGGATCACCACCGAGTGTCTGGCGCTCGCCGCCATCAAGGCGACCGAGGTGGGCAAGGGGGTGGCCAATGGCCGCGAGTTCCCCGCCATCCGCGGCACCAGTCTGAGCGGTGAGCCGCTGCTGCTGTTCCCGGGGGAGGTGCCGCCCCATATTCCGCCTGTGCAGTGGTGGAACAGTCAGGGCTTTGATTTTCAGGCGTTTCGCCCCATGCCCATGAGCGCCCATCAGGCGTTGCCCCATATCCGGCTCGATGCGGCGCTGGAGTTTCTGCTCGGGGATCACCTCGAATAACGGTGTGCGGTCTTGGCACCTGAGCCGAAGGCTGCGCACAGGAGAACAATGCGATGAACGATCAGATAAAAGAGCGGCCACCGCTGCAGGGCAAGGTGATCCTTGAGCCAGCCTTGACGGTGGCCAGTGACGAGCGACCGCCCGCACCGGCCCAGCGGCTGGAGGAGGCGAGTTTCGAGCGCCTCGATGAGCTGGACGAGTTCACCGAGGTGGAGAGCGCCCTCGTCATCAAACCGCGCCGCCGCCATCGGCTACTGGCGTGGGGGCTGGGGGCGGTCGGTCTGCTCTCGTTGGGCCAGTATGGCGCCTTTCTTTACGATCAATTCCTCACCACCCCGCTCTGGGGCAGCGCCTGGCTGGCGGCCTCGGCGCTGGTGGCGGCGGGTACCGCCAGCGTGGTGGGGCGCGAGTGGCTGCGACTGCGCACCCTCAAGCGGCGTCAGGATGTGCGCTCGCGTGCCGAAGATCTGCTGGCCCATCAGGGAGTCGGGCAGGGGCAGGCCTTTTGCGAAGGGTTGGCGGTCAAAAGTGGTGACAAGGGGCGCGAGGGGTATCAAACCTGGCTGGCCCAGCTCGACGAGAGCCACAGCGATCGGGAGGTGCTGACCCTCTATAGCCAGCTGGTGCTCGGCGAGCGCGACAAACTGGCGCAGGCGCGGGTGGCCAAATGGTCGGGGGAGGCCGCTGTTCTGGTGGCCCTGAGCCCGCTCGCCACCGTCGACATGATGCTGATGTTGTGGCGTAACCTGCGGATGATCGAGGATATCGCCGATGTCTACGCCATCGAGCTCGGCTACTGGAGCCGCATACGCCTCATCCGTCAGGTGTTTCGCAACATGCTCTACGCCGGTGCCACCGAGCTGGTGACCGAGGTGGGGATGGACTTGCTGGGCGCCGAGTTTGCCGCCAAGCTCTCTGCCCGCGCGGCGCAAGGGGTGGGGGCCGGGCTGCTCACCGCTCGCCTTGGCCTGCGTACTATAGAGGCGTGCCGCCCGCTGCCCTGGTGTGCGGACGAAAAACCCAAACTCGGCGAGCTGCGCAAGCGGCTGATCGGCCAGCTGGCGGGGTATCTCAACAAATCCTGATAGCTCTGTCTGCACCTTGCTGCGATGACCCATGCCCCTGTTGTGCTCGCCAAGCCGCAGGGGCATGGTTTTAATCGGCAGATCATTGAGTTGGCAGCAGTGCCCGGTTTTGGCGAGGCGCCCGTTTACGGTTAAGCTGGCAGTCAATCTTACCAATCACACCAATATTACCAATCGGCAAGGATGCCCGATGAACTTTACCTTTCGCCAGATCCGTTATTTTGTGGCCGTGGCCGACAGCTTCTCAGTGAGTCGCGCCGCCGCCGAGCTGCATATCTCCCAGTCGGCGGTCACCAGCGCCATTCGCGAGCTGGAGACCGAGCTCGGCGCCCCGCTATTCGAGCGCAATCCGCGCGGCGTCACCCTCACCACTCAGGGCCACCAGTTTTTGCTCCACGCCCGCCGTATTCTCGGCGCCATGACCGAGGCGAGCCACTCCCTCAAAGCAGTAGCCCAGCAGGATCAGGGACGGCTCACTATCGGTGTGACCACCTTGGTGGCGGGTTACTACCTCTCAGAGGCGCTCGGCCGTTTTCGCCGCGCCTTTCCGGCGGTACAGATCGAGGTGAAGGAGGATGAACAGCCTTTTCTGGAGCACCAGATCGTCAACGGCGAGGTGGATGTGGGGATCCTGATGACCAACCGCACCATCCGGCAAGAGGCGTTTGATACCGAGTTGCTGACCCGTTCGCCGCTGCGGCTCTGGCTGGCCGCCAACCACCCGCTCTGCGCCGAGTCGACCCTCTCGCTCACCGCGCTGGGGGAGGAGCCGATGATCTCGCTGACCGCCGATCAGCTCGATCAGATCATCGGTGGCGGCCTGCGCCGCTACGGCATCTCCCCCCGTATCGTGCTGCGCACCGCGTCGGTGGAGGCAGTGCGCAGTCTGGTGGCGAGCCAGCTCGGGGTCGCCTTGTTGCCCGATTTTGCCTATCGCCCCTGGTCGCTGGAGCAGGAGCGGGTCGAGGCGCGCGCCATCAAGGAGCCCATTCCCGCCATCGATATCGGGCTGGTGTGGCGCCGTGGTTCTCGGCTGGATTGGACGGCGCGGGAATTTATCGATATTGCGCGGGATCAGAGCCGGTTGCGGGCCCGTCAGGCGCTCCCTCGCTAGCCATCTCTTGCGGGGTAGCCACCAAAAATCAGATTCATCTGCACTCGATATCGATTTAGCTGATACCTGAGCCATCAAAAATTGAAATATTCATCGTATTGCCACTCCCCTAAGCTCATTGCTGGTTAACAGGATGTTAACGCCGATGGTGGCGTTCCTTCACCTGATGCAAGTCAACACAATGCAAGGAGTGCATGATGAAATTGACCCCTCTGATGCTGGCTCTTGTTCCGGCGCTGCTGGCAGGCCAGACCCAGGCTGCCCCGACCGAGCTCGGCAAGGGTGAAGGCCAGCTCTATATCGTGGCCTGGGCTGGCTACGTTGAGCGTGGCGAGACCGACAAGAACTACGACTGGGTGACCGGATTCGAGAAAGAGACCGGTTGCAAGGTGAGCGTCAAGACGGCGGCCACCTCGGACGAGATGGTGGCCTTGATGAACGAGGGGGGCTTCGATCTGGTGACCGCCTCCGGCGATGCCAGTCTGCGTCTGATTGCCGGTGGCAAGGTGCAGGCGCTCAATCTGGCGCTCATCCCGAGCTACAGCAAGATTGATCCCCGGCTGCAAAATGCCCCCTGGCACACTGTGGATGGCAAGCACTACGGCGTGCCCTACCAGTGGGGCGGCAATATCCTGATGTACAACACCAAGGTGTTCCCCAAGGCACCGGACTCCTGGAACGTGGTGTTCGAGGAGCAGACCCTGGCGGATGGCAAGTCCAACAAGGGGCGGGTGCAGGCCTTTGACGGCCCGATCCACATCGCCGATGCCGCCCTCTATCTGATGACCCATCAGCCTGCCCTGGGTATCAAGGATCCTTACGAGCTGAACGAGGATCAGTACAAGGCCTCCCTCGATCTGCTGCGCAAGCAGCGCCAGCTGGTGGGACGCTACTGGCATGATGCTTTCGTTCAAATCGATGACTTCAAGAACGAAGGGGTGGTCGCGTCAGGCTCCTGGCCGTTCCAGGCCAATGCCCTGATTGCCGACAAGCAACCCATCGCCACCACTGTGCCGAAAGAGGGAGTGACCGGTTGGGCCGATACCAGCATGGTGCACAGCGATGCCAAGAACCTTACCTGCGCTTACAAGTGGCTGGAGCACTCCCTGAGCAACAAGCTGCAGGGGGATCTCGCCGCCTGGTTTGGCTCGGTGCCTGTGGTGCCTGCCGCCTGCGAGGGCAATGCCCTGCTGGGCCCGACCGGGTGCAAAACCAACGGTATCGACAACTTCGATCGGGTTCGCTTCTGGCGCACTCCGGTCTCCCAGTGCAAGAGCCAGGGAACTTGCGTGCCCTATTACCGCTGGGTTTCCGATTATATCGCCATTCTGGGCGGCCGCTAAGGCGGGGTGAGCAAGGTGGTCGAAACCTCTGCCACCTTGCCAACGGCAGGGGAGCTGCGCCTCCTCTGCACGACTGCCGAGAGCGGATAATCAAGCGGGCCGGACAGGAGTCCGGCCCATCCCAGTACAGACAAGGATGCCCCATGAACGCCGTACAATTTGACCGGGTCAGCCGCCACTATGGCGAGGTGAAGGCGGTCGACGACATCTCTTTCCAGATCCCCTCCGGGGAATTCTTTACCCTGCTGGGGCCGAGCGGTTCCGGCAAGACTACTTGCCTGCGGATGATCGCGGGCTTTGAGTACCCGAGCGACGGGGAGATCCGCCTGTTTGGCGAACCCTGCTCCACCGTACCCCCCTACGATCGCAACCTCAATACCGTGTTTCAGGACTATGCCCTGTTTCCCAACATGGATGTGCGCGACAACATCGGCTATGGCCTGATGCTCAAGGGGGTCGCCAAGGCACAGCGTTACCGCAAGGTGGACGAGATGCTGGAGCTGGTGCGACTGCCCGGGGTCGGCAAGCGCCGCCCTAGCCAGCTCTCCGGCGGCCAGCGCCAGCGCATCGCCATCGCCCGGGCGCTTATCAACCAGCCACGCATCCTGCTGCTGGATGAGCCGCTGGGGGCCCTCGATCTCAAGTTGCGCGAGCAGATGCAGCTTGAGCTCAAGGCGCTGCAACGCCAGCTGGGCATCACCTTTATCTTCGTCACCCACGATCAGCAGGAGGCGCTCTCCATGAGCGACCGGATCTGCATCTTCAGTCAGGGCAAGATCGAGCAGATCGCTGCGCCCGATACTATCTACGACGCTCCGGCGACGCCGTTTGTGGCCCGTTTCGTCGGTACCGTCAATCTGTTCGAAGGGGAGCAGGCCAGACGGCTGTGCGGTGACGGCAGCCAGATGATGGTGCGCCCGGAGCGGATCCGGCTCGCTGAGGCGGGCGCGCCGGGCTGGTCGGGGGAGATCCGCGAGGTGGAGTATCTGGGTCCCTTCGTCCGTTATCGGGTTGATCTCGGGGAGCAGCTCGAGATCATCGTCAACCACCCCAATGAGGGGCAGGCCCGTCTGGCCCGTGGCAGCAGGGTCAGCCTCAGCTGGCCGGAGCAGGCCATCCATCGCCTGAGCGCCGCCCATCAAGGGGCTCTGCCATGAGTGCCCCTCACAGTGCGAGTCTTGCCATGAACCATCAGCCCGAACCTGCCCGTTTCAGGCCGCTGCGGCGCCTCTCGACCCTGCTCTATGGTCGACCCGGCCTGCTGCTGGCGATCCTGCTGGGGCCGCCGCTGCTGTGGCTCGGCATCATCTATGTCGGCTCCTTGCTGATGCTGCTCTCCAACTCTCTGTTCGGGCTGGACGAGTTCAGCGGTCAGGTGCGCCACGAGCTGGGGCTGCAAAACTTCGTCGCCCTGCTGCGACCGGAGAATCTGGATGTGATCGGCCGCACCGTCGGCATGTCGCTGCTGGTGACCCTGGCCTGCGCCCTGCTCGGTTTTCCGGTTGCCTACTACATGGCACGCTACACCAGTGGCAAGACCCGGGCACTGTTCTATGTGGGGATCATGCTGCCGCTCTGGTCCAGCTATCTGGTGCGGGTCTACGCCTGGAAGCTGATCTTGGCCAAGGAGGGGGTAGTGAGCTGGCTGGCAGACAGCATGGGGCTGGAGTGGCTGCTCGATGCCATCCTCTCCTTGCCGGTGATAGGTGGCCCGTCGCTCTCCTTCTCGCGGCTCGGCACCTTTATCGTGTTTGTCTATGTCTGGCTGCCCTTCATGATCCTGCCCATTCAGGCGGCGGTGGAGCGTATACCGCGCTCCCTCTTGGAGGCGAGCAGCGATCTGGGGGCGACACCCGCCCAGACCTTTCGCAACCTGATCCTGCCGCTGGCGTTGCCCGGTGTGGTGGCGGGCTCCATTTTCACCTTCTCGCTGACCCTCGGTGATTACATCATCCCCGGCATCATCGGCAACTCGACCATGTATATCGGTCAGGTGGTCTACATGCAGCAGGGAACGGCGGGCAATCTGCCCTTTGCCGCCGCCTTCTCGCTGGTGCCGATCCTTATCATCGCCATCTATCTGGCGATTGCGAAACGGTTAGGAGCCTTTGATGCGCTTTGACTCTATCGCTTTGAACCGGCAGCAAGGAGGCCGTCATGTCAGCTAGCTCAGTGAGCCATCAGGGAGAGCGCCCTTCGGGCCTGCTCAAGTACGCCGCCATCGGTGGACTCTTGTTCCTGCACTTTCCCATTCTGTTTATCTTCCTCTACGCCTTCACCAGCGAGAGCAAGAGTTACCAGTTTCCGCCCCCCAGGCTCACCCTCAAGTGGTTCGAGGTGACCCTCAATCGTCCCGATGTGTGGCGTGCCATCCAGCTGTCACTGGAGGTAGCGGGGCTGGCGACGCTGGCAGCCATGATCCTCGGCACCTTGGCGGCAGGGGCCATTGCCCGCAGCCGCTTCTTCGGTCAGGAGGTGGTGTCGCTCTTGCTGGTGCTGCCCATCGCGCTGCCCGGTATTGTCACCGGTATCGCGCTGCGCTCGGCCTACGGCTTGATGGAGATCCCGTTCAGCTTCTGGACCATCGTTATCGGCCACGCCACCTTCTGTGTGGTGGTGGTCTACAACAATGCGCTGGCCCGTTTTCGCCGCACCAACCAGAGCCTCATCGAGGCGTCGATGGATCTCGGGGCCGACGGCTTCCAGACCCTGCGCTACGTGATCCTGCCCAATCTGGCCACTGCGCTGCTGGCGGGGGGCATGCTGGCCTTTGCCCTGAGTTTTGACGAAGTGATCGTCACCACCTTTACGGCGGGCCAGCAGACCACCCTGCCCATCTGGATGTATCAGGAGCTGATCCGCCCCCGAGACAGGCCGGTCACCAACGTGGTGGCCCTCATCATAGTGGCCTTCACCACTATCCCCATTTTGCTTGCCTACTACCTTACTCGCGACACCCACGATGTCGCTGGCAGTGGCAAATGATGACTCAACGCGTGCGCAAGGATGCAACCATGAAACTCTCTACCCAACTCTTGATTGATGGCCAGTTTGTGACCGGCGAGGGGCAGGCCGAACCCATTCTCAACCCAGCCAACGGCGAACAGATCGCCGCCGTGCCCGAAGCCTCGTTCGAACAGGTGAACCGGGCGGTGAACGGTGCCCAGCGCGCCTTCGCCCAGTGGAGCCGCACTACCCCGGCAAGCCGCAGCAACCTGCTGCTGCGTCTGGCGGATCTCGTCGAGCGCCACGCCGAGGAGTTTGCGGCGCTGGAATCCCTCAACTGCGGCAAGCCCTATCTGGCAGTGCTCAACGACGAGCTGCCCGCAGTGGTGGACTGCTTCCGCTTCTTTGCCGGGGCGGCCCGCTGCCTGCAAGGGCCGTTGGCGGGGGAGTATCTCGAGGGGCACACCAGTATGATCAGGCGCGACCCCATAGGTGTTGTGGGCAGTATCGCCCCCTGGAACTACCCGCTGATGATGGCGGCCTGGAAGATGGCGCCGGTGCTGGCGGCGGGCAATACGGTGGTGCTCAAACCCTCCGAGCAGACCCCGCTTACCGCCCTGCGTCTTGCCGAACTGGCCAGCGAGATCTTCCCCCGCGGCGTCATCAACGTCATCTGCGGGCGGGGGGAAAGCGTGGGGGCGCCGCTGGTGGAGCACCCGCTGGTGCGGATGGTATCGCTCACCGGCGATATCGCCACCGGCCAGAAGATCCTGCAGAGCGCCGCCCGCACCATGAAGCGCACCCACCTTGAGTTGGGGGGCAAGGCGCCAGTGATCATCTTCGACGATGCGGATCTGGAGGCGGTGGTGGCGGGCATTCGCACCTTCGGTTTCTACAATGCAGGGCAAGATTGCACCGCCGCCTGCCGTATCTATGCCCAGGGCAAGATCTACGACAAGTTCGTCGCCGCCATGACCGATGCGGTGGCCTCCATCAAGGTGGGCAGCCAGTACGAGGAGGGGGTCGAGATGGGGCCGCTCATCTCGGACAGACAGCGCAACCGGGTCGCGAGCTTTGTCGAGCGGGCCCAGAGCAGCGGTCATGTGGAGGTGACGGCGGGGGGCAAGATCCGCCCAGGCAACGGCTTCTTCTTCGAGCCGACCCTGATTGTCGGGGCCCGTCAGGAGGATGAGATCGTGCGGCGCGAGGTGTTTGGCCCCGTGGTGTCGGTGACCCGTTTCAACGATGCCGAGCAGGTGGTGCAGTGGGCCAACGACTCGGACTATGGCCTCGCCTCGTCGGTCTGGACCAAGGATTTGAGCCTCGCCAGCAAGGTGGCCAGCCACCTGCAATATGGCTGCACCTGGATCAACACCCACTTCATGCTCACCTCCGAGATGCCCCACGGCGGCATGAAGATGTCGGGCTACGGCAAGGATCTCTCCCTCTATGCGCTGGAGGATTACACGGTGCCGCGCCATATCATGGTCAAGCTGTAGTGGGGATTGGTTAGCGGGTTGTCACAATTTATTTACAACTGTTTCAGGCAGCCGACTCATGGGTCGGCTGCTTTTTTTGTTGCCATTTCGTTACAGTGAAGTCGTGATGAAACGGCAAGGCGCCTGATGTGGCGCCAGAGGATGGAACCGCTATGGCAACCTTTTACACCGCCCACCAGCCGGATGCTGACGGGGTGATCCACTACTGCAACGAGGAGCATGGTACCTGGCAGATCCTGATCGAACGTCAGTTCGCCGCTCTTGCTGGCAAGGGGTGTGACGAGTATCTGGCCGGTCTCGACAGGCTGGGGCTGCCCCGTGATCGCATCCCCCAGCTGGCCGAGATCAACGCCGTCTTGCAGCCTGCGACCGGCTGGTCGGTGGCGGCGGTGCCTGCACTTATCTCGTTCGATCGCTTCTTCGCCCTGCTGGCCAATCGCCAGTTTCCGGTGGCCACCTTTATCCGGCGCCGGGACGAGCTCGACTATCTGCAGGAGCCCGATATCTTTCACGAGATCTTCGGCCACTGCGCCATGCTGACCAATCCGGCCTTTGCTCACTTTACCCACCTCTACGGTCAGTTGGGGCAGCAGGCGAGCAAGGAGCAGCGGGTCTTTCTGGCGCGGCTCTACTGGTTCACCGTGGAGTTTGGCCTGCTGGCCACGCCTGACGGGCTGCGTATCTACGGCGGCGGTATTCTCTCCTCCATCGGCGAGACCGCCTATGCCCTCTGTGGCAAACCGCTGCTGCAACCCTTCGATCTACTGACTGTGCTGCGCACCCCGTATCGCATCGACATCATGCAGCCCACCTATTTTGTGCTGCCGAGTCTCGATCATCTCTACCAGCTGACCGGGGAGGAGATCATGGCTGCTCTGGCGGAGGCCAGTCGGCTTGGCCTCTATCCGCCACGTTTTGAGGTTGCCGCTGGCAAACAGGCGAGCTGACCAAAAGCAAACAACCCTATTTCATTTTCATTAATTTTTCATTTATTCAAGCAGGAGCAACCCATGTCCGAACTGGCCAGCCAACAGTGTGAAGCGTGTCGCGCCGATGCCCCCAAGGTGAGCGATGAGGAGCTGCGCGAGCTGATGCAGCTTATTCCCGACTGGCAGCCGCTGGTGGAGGAGGGGGCGCTGCAACTGCGGCGGGAATTTACGTTTCGCAACTTCAAGGAGGCGCTGGCCTTCACCAACCGCCTGGGGGAGCTGGCGGAAGCGGAGTTCCATCATCCGGCCATCCTGACCGAGTGGGGCAAGGTGACCGTCAGCTGGTGGACTCACAAGATCGGCGGATTACACCGCAACGACTTCATCATGGCTGCGCGCACCGATCAGTTGCTCCGGTAATCGCACCCCACACCAGCGTCATCGGTTGACCCGGGCCTGCCTGCGAAAGCGGGGCGGGCCCGCATTTTTATAGGCTGGCGCTCGCACTGGGGGGATCGAGACTGTATTATCCGCTCATTCATAGAGTTAGCTAGGAAGTGTGTCCCGAATGCGTCTTGAAGTCAGCTGTGAAGACCGCCTGGGCCTGACCCGGGAACTGCTCGACCGCCTGGTGGAGCACAATATCGATCTGCGCGGCATCGAAATCGATACCTCAGGCATCATCTATCTCAACTTTCCCGAGCTGGAGTTCAGTGATTTTCAGCACCTGATGCCGGAGATCCGCCGCATTCCCGGCGTCTACGACGTCAAGACCATCCCCTACATGCCTTCCGAGCGAGAGCATCACGAGATCGAGGCGTTGCTCAAGGCGCTGCCGGATCTGGTCTTCTCCCTCGACAGCAAGGGCAAGGTGACCCAGGCCAACCAGTCTGCCCTCACCACCCTCGGCTTGCCGGTGGAGGAGGTGCGCGGCGTGGCGCTCGGTTCGCTGGTCAAGGGTTTCTCCTTCACCCGCTGGTTGGAGGCGAGCGAGATCAAGCCGCAGACCTGCAAGCTCAGTTTCAATGGCGAAGAGTATCTGGCAGATCTGATGCCGCTGTTCGTGGCAGAAGCCCGCGGCAAGCAGGCGCTGGCCGGGGCCGTGGTGGTGCTCAAATCTGCCCGTCGGGTCGGCCTGCACTTCAGCGCGCTTCATGCGGTGGAAGTGGGAGGCTTCGAGCATCTGCAGGCCGAGAGTCCCAAGATGAAAGAGGTGCTGTCGCAAGCGCGCAAACTGGCGATGCAGGACGCGCCGCTGCTGATTGTCGGTGAGACCGGTACCGGCAAGGAGCTGCTGGCCCGTGCCTGTCACGGGGCCAGCCTGCGCTCCAGCCACCCCTTTATGGCCCTCAACTGCGCTGCCATGCCCGATAACGTGGCCGAGAGCGAGCTGTTTGGTTATGCCCCCGGCGCCTTTGGCAACAACACCGAGGGCAAGCGCGGAGTGCTGGAGCTGGCGAGCGGCGGCACCCTGATGCTGGACGAGATCGGCGACATGTCTCCCCATCTGCAGACCAAGTTTTTACGGGTGCTGCAGGATGGGGTATTCCGCCGAGTCGGTGACGAGCAGGAGGTGAAGGTCAACGTGCGTTTCATCTGCACCACCCAGAAGCAGTTGCTGGATCTGGTGCACGAAGGAACCTTCCGCGAGGATCTCTACTATCGCCTCAACGTGCTCAGTCTGGCGCTGCCGCCCCTACGCGAGCGCAAGGCGGACATCATGGTGCTGGCCCAGCAGTTTGTCTCCCGCTTTGCCAGCGAGTTGCAGCGACCCCGTCCGCGCTTTACCCGCAACATGGCCGACTACCTGACTGCCTATCGTTGGCCGGGCAACGTGCGTCAGCTGCGCAACTGTCTCTACCGTGCCATGACCCTGCTGGAAGGGGATGAGCTGGGGCCCGAGCAGATCGACCTGCCGGTGGCGGCCGATACCATGCCGCTGATCGACGAGTGGTTTGAGGGGAATCTCGACGATGCGGTGAAGCGCTTCGAGAGCCAGCTGCTGGCCCGGCTCTATCCCGCCTTCCCATCGACGCGCCAGCTGGCCAAACGCCTGGGCGTGTCGCATACCGCCATCGCCAACAAGCTGCGAGAATACGGCATCAGCAAGAAGTGATTTCCGTCTTGTTGCCTGCCATCAGAGAGCCCGTTACCAGACGGGCTCTCCGTTTTCTTTACACGAACTCTGTAGTTGATGGCGGTGTGAGACTTGTCAGGCCAGTGTCAGCCAACTTACTATCTGGGTTCATGTACCCGAACCGCAATGCCATAGCAGCGGTATTGTCAAGGCGACCACCTCCCGATCATGCTGTTACTCTTTTCCCCCCGTTTAACTGCCCGTCTGGCGCTCCTGTTGGTTGCGTTTGGCCTGCTGTTGCCCCGCGCGCTGGCGGAAACGGCCGCAGAGAGCCGGGCGACGGCGGTCAGGGAGCTGGTGCTCGATATCATGAGTTACACCCGCTGGCCCACCGAGCCTGCGGTGCTGCGTATGTGCGTGGCGGCGCCGACCGAATATGCCGGTGCCCTCTTTACCATCGATCGTCAGGCCAATGGCCGTACCGTACAGGTCCATCGTTACGAGGCGAGCGATCCGGCCATCAGCGATCACTGCGATGTGCTCTATCTGGGGGTACTCGACGAGCCGACTAGGATTGCGCTGTTTGCCCGCCTGCAGGGGCACCCTGTGCTCAGCATCAGCGAATACAACCACGACTGCTCCACCAGCTCGGTGTTCTGCCTGCAGACCTCGCCGGACAGCGTGCGGGTGCGGTTTAAAGTGAACCTCGATGCCCTGGCCCTGAGCGGCGTGCGGGTGCATCCCGCCGTGCTCAAGCTGGCACATGCCGACAAGGGGGTCCCATGAGACGACAGGTGAGCGCGGCTCCCCGCCGTCTGACCCTGCGTCAGAGCCTGGGGCGAACCCATCTGGTGGCCGCCATCACAGCCGTCAGCGTGGCAGGACTCTTTTTTACTCTGGTGGCCCTGCTGGTAGTGCGTTTTTACGCCGACCACAATCTGGAGCTGGTAGCCCGCGCCATCAGCTACAGCGCCGAGGCGGCGGTGGTGTTCCACGATGAGGAGGCGGCGAGCGAGGCACTTAGCGGCATCGTTGCAAAGGAAGAGGTGGCCGAAGCCACTATCGTGCTGACCAATGGCCAGCTGCTCGCCAGTTGGGAGCGCCCCAGAAGCAACCCGCTGGTGACGCTCGAAGACTATCTGGCCCAACTGCTGATGCCGGGGCCTGTCAAACTCCCCATGCTGCGGGGTGGCGAGCAGATCGCCACCATCGAGCTGCGCGGCCATGGTGAATATCTGTTGCTGTTTTTGCTCTCGGCGCTGCTGGTGATGGTTGTTTGCCTGATGCTGAGCGCCATGGTGGCTCTCTATGTGGCTGACCGGATGCAGGTCTCCATCACCGCACCGCTGCGCAAACTGGCACTTGTCGCCCACTCGGTACGCCGACAGCGCACCCTGGGGATGCGGGCGCCACCGGCCGATATCGTCGAGATTAACGAGCTGGGGGATGACTTCAACTCCCTGCTGGACGAGCTGCAAGCCTGGCAGGCCCAGCAGGCCCGCGAAAATGCCAGTCTGCTCCATCAGGCGACTCACGATGCCCTCACCGGACTGCCCAATCGCGCCCTGTTTGAAGCGCGGCTCGCGCAGGCCATCTCCCTCGGCGAGCAAGAGGGGTTTGCGCTGCTCTATCTCGACTGCGATCGCTTCAAGCAAATTAATGACACGCTGGGGCATAACGCCGGTGACGATGTGCTGATCGCGCTCTCAAGACGGGTGCAACATCAGCTGCGTCCGGATGATCTGGTGTTTCGCCTCGGTGGTGACGAGTTTGCGGTGCTGGTTGGTCCACTCCAGCGACAGCATGAGGTGGAAGAGGTGATTGGCCGCATCCAGCAGGCGATGAGCGAACCGGTGGCGCTGCGTGACGGTCGTCAGCTGGTGGCTGGGGTGAGTGTCGGCTTCGCCGTCTATCAGGCGGGTATGAGTGCCAGCGTGCTGTGTGATCAGGCCGATGCAGCCATGTATCTGGCGAAACGGGCGCGCCGCAGCGAACAGCAAACCATCGCCTGACTGGCAAGAATAACAACATAAACAAGGAGCAAACCATGAAGATCACCCACCTGTTGAAAGTGACCCTGCTGGGGTTGATGTTGTCGCTGCTGGCCGGTTGTCAGAGCGCGCCCAAGGGGTTGACCCCGGAGCAAATCGCCGTGCTCAAGGAGCAGGGCTTTTATCTGACCGATGAGGGGTGGACGCTGGATCTGGCCAACCGGGTGCTGTTTGCCAACAACGTGGGGGCGCTCAATCCCCAGACTCGCCAATCCGTTGAAAAACTGGGTAAAACACTGCTTGGCGTAGGGTTGGACAAGGCGCGGGTTGATGGGCACACCGATAATACCGGCGAGAGCAGCTACAACCAGCAACTCTCCCTGAAGCGGGCCCAGTCGGTAGCCGATGTACTGGTCTCGGTCGGCATGAAGCCAGCCAATCTGGAGATCCATGGCCGTGGCGAGACCATGCCGCTGGCGGATAACAAGACCAGAGAGGGCCGGGCCGCCAACCGCCGGGTTGCCATCGTCATCAGCGATCAATAACCCTTTCATCGTTTCGTTACCCATAAAAAAGAGCGCCCGATCGGCGCTCTTTTTGATCGCGACAGCTGGGGTCGCGAGGGCATGTTGGGGCAGGGTTACTGCGCGCTATTTTGCCCGTTATTGTCGTGATGGCTGCGCAGGCGGATGTTGATCATCTCCACCACCAGCGAGAAGGCCATGGCGAAGTAGATGTAGCCCTTCGGAATATGCAGATCCATCCCCTCGGCCATCAGGGCGAAACCCACCAGGGTGAGGAAGGAGAGGGCCAGCATCTTGATGGTGGGGTGGTTGTCGACGAAATCACCGATGGATTTGGCGGCAAACATCATGATGAAGACGGCAATCATGATGGCCAGCACCATCACCGGCACATGATCGGCCATGCCGACCGCGGTGATCACCGAGTCGAGGCTGAACACGATATCGAGGATGGCGATCTGGATCAGGGTGCTGATAAAGCCCGAGGCCGCTTTGCTGACGCTCTCCGGCTCGGCCGCCCCTTCCAGGGTGACGTGGATCTCGTGGGCACTCTTGCCGATGAGGAACAGGCCCCCCAGCAGCAGGATCAGGTCGCGGCCGGAGATGGCTTCACCCAGCACGGTGAAGAGCGGATCGGTGAGGCGCATCACCCAGGCCAGCGAGAGCAGCAGCAGGATCCGGGTACCCATGGCGAGCCCCAGACCCAGAATACGCGCTTTTTGACGCTGCGCCTCCGGCAGGCGACCTACTAGGATGGAGATAAAGATGATGTTGTCGATGCCTAGCACGATCTCGAGCAGGGTAAGGGTGGCGAGTGCGACCCAGGCAGAGGGATCAAGAACCCATTCCAGCATGATTGAACCTTGGTTGAAAATTGGTTGGAAAATTGAAGCAGCGCATTCTAGCAGGGGCGCCACTGCTTGTCCCAGAGGGGGGAAAAGATAAAAATGGTGGCCATCGCAAGGGAGGCTGGCATGTTTCGATTAGGGTTCATTATTAATCCGGTCGCCGGGATTGGTGGCGCAGTGGGGCTCAAGGGCAGTGACGGCGTGGTGGATGAGGCGCTTGCTCGTGGTGCCGTGCCCAAGGCGCAGGATCGGGCGCGGCAAGCTCTGTTGCCACTGTGCGAGCTGAATGTCCCGTTCGAACTGCTGACGGTGGCGGGAGAGATGGGGGAGGCGGTGGCCCGCGAGCTGGGGTTGCCCTGTCGGGTCATCTATCAACCGGCCGGGGAGAGCACCTCTGCTGACGATACCCGCCACGCTGCCGAGTTGATGCGCGAAGCCGGGGTCGATCTGCTGCTGTTTGCCGGTGGCGATGGCACGGCGCGGGATATCTGCGCCGCGGTGGGGGAGTCTTGCCATGTGCTCGGCATTCCCGCGGGGTGCAAGATCCACTCCGGCGTCTACGGGGTGACCCCCGCCGCCAGCGGGCGGGTGGTGGCGCGGATGATCGCAGGGGAACTGCTCAGCCTGATCGATGCTGAGGTGCGCGACATCGACGAGGAGGCGTTTCGCGCGGGCAAGGTGCGGGCCCGCCACTACGGCCAGCTGAAGGTGCCCGGCGATCTGCGTTACGTACAGGCGGTAAAACAGGGGGGCAAGGAGTCCGAAGAGCTGGTGTTGGCGGATCTCGCCGCCGGTGTGGTGGAGCAGATGGAGCCCGATACCCTCTATCTGATGGGCTCTGGCAGCACGGTGGCAGCCTGTATGGCTGAGCTCGGTCTGGAAAATACCTTGCTCGGTGTGGATCTGGTGGAAAATGGCCGACTTATCGGGCAGGATCTCAGCGCCGCCGAGATCCTGACCCGGATCCGCGGCCGTCGCTGCCGACTGATCATTACCCTGATCGGCGGACAGGGACATCTGTTCGGGCGCGGAAATCAGCAATTGAGTCCTGAGGTGATTCGGTGTGTCGGGCTGGAGAATATCCAGGTGCTGGCAACCAAAGCCAAGCTTGCCGCCCTTGCGGGCAGGCCGCTGCTGGTGGACACCGATGATCCCGAATTAAACCGGGCGTTGCGTGGTTATCTGCGAATAACCACGGGATACAAGGATCAGGTCATCTACCCGGTGGCCAACCCGGAATAGGACGCCAAGGACGCTGCTGGCCTGGCGCCAGAGAGCTGCAATCAACCGGATTGCGGTTCCATACCCCCGAATTTTTTGCCGCAAATGAGGCTGCGTTACATGACGATTCACGATTTTGAGCACAAGTTGTTGGGACTGATCGACAGCATGGTTGCCACCGCGACCGACGATGAGCTGTTTGCGGGGGGTTACCTGCGAGGTCATATCTCATTGGCCGTTGCCCGGGCCGAGCTGGAAGGCAAGACCCTGGTGCGGGACGTCAAGAGCTATGTGCTGCGCAGCCTCAACGAGGCGATCTTGCAAGGTGAGCTTTCTGAAGAGGATGAAAAATTGGTGCAGGCAATGTGGAGTCGTTTGCAACAAGACGCAGAAGCTTGATCGGATACACAATTCAAACTGAAGTTTGAGTTTATTCTTCCCCTGAAGTTAGTGAAAGGTTAATAATAAGTTTCGCCTTTTGTTTCAGGGATTAAACTATGGCCTCCTCCTCACGCATTGCCAATAAACTGCCGCTCGAGATGCTCTATCACTGGGAGCGGCAGTGTCCTGATCGAACCTACCTGCGTCAAACCATCAACCGCGAATATGTCGATTTCACCTGGGGTGAAGTGGCCGATGAAGCGCGGCGGATGGTGACGGCCTTGCGTCACCTCGGTCTGGTGGCGGGTGACAAGGTGGCGCTGCTCTCCAAGAACTGCGCCCAGTGGTTTATCGCCGATCTGGCGATGCAGATGGGGCAGTATGTGAGCGTGCCCATCTACCCGACTGCCAACGTCGACACCATCGAATATGTGCTGCGCCACAGCGAGGCCAAGGCGATCTTCGTCGGCAAGCTGGATGACTGGAAGAGTCAGGAGGCTGGCGTACCCGCCGATCTGCTGCGCATCGCCTTCCCCTACGACACCATGCCGGCCAGCCACCAGTGGGATGACCTGCTGGAGGCGCACGAGCCGATCCCTGACAGCCCGGTGCAGGCCCCTGACTCCCTGCTGAGTCTGGTCTACACCTCCGGCAGTACCGGCAAGCCGAAAGGGGCCATGCTGAGCGTTGAGCGTTACGCCTGGTCGTGCGAGAAGCTGGTGGAGACGGTGAGCCTGAGCCAGGCCGATCGGGGCTTCTCCTACCTGCCGCTGGCCCATATTACCGAGCGGGTCTACATCTACGGCGGAAGTCTCTATGGCGGCGCTACCATCGCCTTTCCCGAATCCCTTGACACCTTTATCGAAGATGTCAAACGCTGCCGTCCCACCGTCTTTATCTCGGTGCCGCGGCTGTGGGCCATGTTCCGTATCAAGATCCACGAGAAGCTGCCCCAAAACAAACTGGCGTTGCTGCTCAAGATCCCGCTTATCTCCGGCCTTATCAAACGCAAGCTGCAAAAGGGGCTGGGGCTGGATCAGGCACGGGTACTCGGCTGCGGCTCCGCGCCTGTCTCCCCTGCGCTGCTTGAGTGGTATCTGAGCATCGGCCTCAAGGTGACTGAAGCCTGGGGCATGACCGAGAACCACGCCTACTCCACCATCAACTACCCGTTCCGCGCCGACAAGATCGGCACCGTCGGCAAGGCGGGGATCGGGGTGACCATCAAGATCTCCGACGAGGGGGAGATCCTTTGCCGCTGCGAAGGGATGATGCTGGGTTACTACAAGGATCCCGAGCACAGTGCCGAGGCCATCGATGCCGAGGGGTGGCTCCACACCGGCGATATGGGCAAGCTGGACAAGGAGGGTTATCTCACCATCACCGGCCGGATGAAGGATGTGTTCAAGACCGCCAAGGGCAAGTATGTGGCGCCGGTGCCCATCGAGGGGCTGCTGGGGCAGGAGCCCATCATCGAACAGCTCTGTGTGATTGGTTACGGCATGCCACAGCCCATTGCACTGGTGCAGCTGGCCGAGAGTGCCATGAAGGGCAATCGGGAGGAGGTCAACGCCAGACTGGAAGCGGCGCGGGTACGGGTCAACGATCAGCTGGAATCCCACGCCAAGATCCGCGGCATTCTGGTGGTGAAAACCCCTTGGAATATCGAAAACGGCGTGCTGACCCCCACCATGAAGATCAAGCGTCACCTGCTGGAGCAAAAGTACGCCCAGGTCGGGGATCGCTGGCCCTCATCCCAGGTGGTGGTGTGGGAGGAGTAAATCCCGTCTTTCCATAGCGCAACAAACAACAACGGCCCTTGATGGGCCGTTGTTGTGTTTGAGGCATATCACTCGCCGCTGTTTTGTCGGCGAGTAAAAGCGCGCCCGGTTAGATCTGCGCCAGCGCGGCGGCCAGATCGGCGATCAGATCGTCGGCATCTTCCACCCCGATGCTGAAGCGGATGAGGTCGTCGTTGACTCCGGCGGCGAGGCGGCTCGCCTCGTCCATGGCGGCGTGGGTGGTACTGGCTGGATGGCAAGCGAGGCTCTCGAGATCCCCCAGACTCACCGCCTGCACGAATAGCTGCAGGTTGTCGAGCAGGGTGGCACAGCGCTCAAACCCGCCTTCCAGTTCGATGCTCACCATGCCGCCAAAGCCGCTGGCGAAGGCGCCGAGGGCATCGTGGCCCGGATGGTTGGCAAGCCTCGGGTAGATCACCTTCTTCACTGCCGGGTGGGCTGCCAGAAACTCGGCCACTTTCTGCGCATTGTGCAGGTGGGCATCCATCCGCAGCGGTAGGGTCTTGACCCCACGCTGCAGCAGGTAAGCCTCCTGCGGGCCAATGGGAGAACCGATATGTTTGAGGGCCACGGTGCGGATCGACTTCATCAGGGCGTGAGATCCCGCTACCACCCCGGCGATGATGTCGCCGTGGCCGCCCAGATATTTGGTGCCGCTGTGCATCACTACATCGACCCCGAGTTCCAGCGGACGCAGCAGGTAGGGGGTGAGGAAGGTGTTGTCACATACCGTAATGGCGCCCACCTTGCGGGCCGCTTCCACCACCAGCCGCGGATCCACCACCTTGAGAGTGGGGTTAGTCAGGGTTTCGAACAGTACCACCTTGGTAGCAGGGCGGATGTTGGCCAGCAGATCCCGATCGCTCTCGTAGGCGGTGACCTTGATACCGGCGCGGCTGAAGGTCTGCTTCAAGAAGGCATCGGTGCCGCCGTAGAGCGGGCCGATATAGGCCACCTCATCGCCGCTGTCGGCCAGCGCATACATGATGGCGCTCACCGCTGCCATGCCGCTCGCCACCACCAGCGCTTCATCGGCACCTTCAAGCGCCGCCAGTTTCTGCTCCAGCTCGGCGGTGGTGGGGTTGCCAAAGCGGCTGTAGATAAAGCCGGGGGCCTGACCTGCAAAGCGCTCCTTGCCCGCCTGGGCGTTGAAGTAGCTGAAGGTGCTGCTCTGGTAGAGCGGGGTGGTGAGGGCGCCGGTCTGTGGGTCGATCCGCTGGCCGCTGTGTACGCTCATGGTCTTGAATTTCATCGTGTTGCTCCGTGATGACCAGGCTCTGGCCATGACTTGTTTTGTTGTTCGTTGCTTGTTGTTTTTGTCAGCGCGGGTATGTGCATGCGGCTTATGGCTTATGCATATACCCGCCTAGGGATCTTTACGCTGCTTAGGCCGTTATCGCTTCGCTTTCAGTGCGCGGGAGGCGAGCGGGTTCCACCGGCCCATAGTGCCGCGCCGCCACATCCGGGTGGGAGCGCAGCCGCCCTTTCAGCACGTTCTCCCCCACCTGATAGAAGAGCGGATTGGTCGGGTCACTCTCCGGCCCTTGCGCCTGTGCTGCCAGCTCGGGGGAGAGGCTGAGCAGTGGCACGGTGGCATCGAGCCGCGCCGCCATAAAGAAGGCGCAGGAGAGGCGCGATACGCCGGGCGGCGGGCTCACCACCCGATGCAGGGTCGCCTTGAGATAGCCGTTGGAGGCCAGCTCAAGCAGCTCGCCGATATTGACCACCAGCGCTCCCGGCAGGGGCGGCGCGGAGATCCAGCCGTTGGCCGTCTCGACTTCAAGCCCCGAATGATTGTCCTGCATCACCAGCGTCAGGTAGCCGGGATCCTTGTGGGCGCCGACCCCCTGACTGCTGCCGCCCGCCTCTTGCCCCGGGTAATGAATCAGCTTCATGTGTTGGTAGGGGGCGCCGCGGATGCTGTCGTCAAACACGTTGGCCGGTTGCTCCAGCACCTCGGCAAAAGCGGCCAGCAGGGTGAGGGTGATGTCGCTCAGCCGATCCTGCCACGCCAGCAGATGGGCTTTCATCTCTGGCAGGGCGGTCGGCCACTGGTTGGGGCCGATCAGCCGCTGCCATGGTTCACGGATCAAGGCCGCAGGTAGGGCTTGCGCCTCATTCATGATATCGAACTGCTCTCGCAGATCCGGCCGCTGGCGGGTCAGCTCGGCACCGACCCGGTTGTAGCCGCGAAAGTGGGGGCTGTTGACCATCTGCACTGCCAACTTCTCCTGCTCCGGCAGAGCAAAGAAGCGCTCTGCCAGCGCCAGGGTCTCTAGCATCTCAACCTTGCTCAAGCCGTGGCCGACCAGATAGAAAAAGCCCACATCGCGGGCGGCCGCGGCCAGCCTGGCCAGCATAGGGCGACGCACCTCGGGCGCCCCGTTGAGGGCAGCCAGATCGATGATCGGCAGTGGTGAATGTTCCATGTGCACCTCCTCACTCTTTCGTTATCTCTGGCGCCATCTCTTCTACTGCCTCCGCTGTTGGCAGACCTGATAAGCGGCAAACGGGATGGCGCGACAGTGTGGCGCCATCTGG
Source organism: Aeromonas sp. R4-2 (assembly GCF_040908295.1). NCBI lineage: Bacteria > Pseudomonadati > Pseudomonadota > Gammaproteobacteria > Aeromonadales > Aeromonadaceae > Aeromonas > Aeromonas sp. R4-2. Next base: position 145,698 of record NZ_JBFODL010000011.1, read on the forward strand.
GATAAAGGGGATGCTACTGTTCGGTGTTATAAGACGGAAACAACAAATTATTCTTAGTTATATACAAAATTCGAAATAGAATTCGGCGCCTGATGGGCTGAAGGTTTTTTGCGCAGCCATTGCGGGGTAAAGGGGCAACGATGAGGGGGAGAGTGATAACCAGAGGCAAGCAGCCAGTGGCAAAATCACCAAAACAGAAAATGGCCAAACCAGAAAATGACCAAAACAGAAGGGAGGCGGATGCCTCCCTTCTGGTTGAGCGGTTTTTCACCTTACCGAAAGCACAGGCGAGTGACCGCGTATTCTGGCCTTAACCCCCTGCTGGCTCTCAGTAACCCAGGGTAAAGCGCTGGCGCTGGTGAGCCGGTTTTTCCACCTCGTTCAGCACGCCATCGGCCAGATCACCGGCGGTGATCCCGGCAGGCTGTTCGCCACTAAACAGCACCTGGTCGCCACCCAAGCGATAGCCACCACGCTTCTCGCCCGGCTCCAGGAACACCGGGGGAGAGACAAAGCGCCAGTCGAAGGTGGTTTCACGACGCAGGGCGGTGAGACCGTCGCGGGCCGCCAGTGCCCCCTGTTTCCACTCGGCCGGAAACTCAGGGGTATCCACCAGTTGCACGCCGGGGGCAACCTCCAGACTGCCGGCGCCACCTACTACCAGCAGCCAGCTGTTGGCCGCTTTGGCTGCTGCGACGATCGCGTTGGCGCCCTTGAGGTACTGGCCGTAGATATCCGGTGTGCTCCAGCCCGGGTTGTAGGCGCTGATCACCCGATCGTGCCCCTTGAGCACCTCGGCCAATGCCTGCGGGTTTTGGGCATCCACCGCCACGGCGGTGACCTGCGGATGGGCGGCCACCTTGCTGACATCGCGGACGATGGCGGTGACGTGATGGCCGCGGCTGATGGCCTCGTTCAGGATGGCTGAACCGACAAAACCACTGGCACCGATCAGGGCAATCTTCATGGGGAACTCTCCTTCACTGTTGGAATGGGGCTATCCTACGCCGCCATTTATGATTTAATAATCACCTCAAAAATGCATTCACTTATAAGCTGGATTTAATAATGGAACAGCTCAGACGTTACGCCATCTTCGCCGCTGTGGTGGAAGCGGGCAGCATGACAGGGGCGGCCAAATCCCTTGGCATGACCCCCTCCGCCGTCAGTCAGCATATCAGCCAGCTCGAAAGCCTGCTCGGACTGCCCCTGCTCCATCGCTCCACCCGTCGTCTCAGTCTGACCGAGGCGGGAGAGGTGGTGTGGCAAGGGTGCCGGGCGTTGCAGCAGACTCTGAGCGAGACCGAGCTGCGCCTCTCGGAGGTGCGCGACGCCCTGCTCGGGGAAGTGCGGATCACCGCCCCGGTGGGGATGGCGGGCCAGCCGCTGGCTCTGGCCCTCTCGCCGCTGTTGCAGGCCCATCCCGGCCTCACCATCCAGATCATCGCCGACGACGAGAAGCGGGATCTGATTGCCGAGCGGATCGACGTGGCGCTGCGGGTCGGCACCTTGCCTGACTCGACCCTGGTGGCCCGCAAACTGGGGCAAACCCGGATGCTGCTCTGCGCCGCCCCCGCCTATCTGGCGCGCAAGGGAGCGCCGCGCACGCCCGCCGATCTGGCCACCCACGACTGGCTCTGCGGCGACATGCTGGGCAACGGTTTGCTGCTGCAGGATGAAAAGGGTGGCGAACACAGGGTGAGGTTCAAGGCCAAGGTGCTCTGCAATAACGTGTTGCCCTTGCGCCAGTTTGCGCTGGCGGGGCAGGGGATCTCGCTACAACCGGAGGGAGAAATTGGCGAGGATCTGGCGCAGGGGCGTCTGCTCGAACTGCTGCCCGGTTTTCGGGTGGCACCGATGGAGATCCACGCCATCACGCCGCAGCGGGAGATCCCGGAGAAGGTGCGACGGGTGGTGGAGGCGCTGCGCAGCTATTTCGGCATGACGATGTCGTCATGAGCTGCGCCTTAATGGTTGAGAAAAGGCCCCCGATTATCCTGAAGGGGAATTATCCATAAGGCGGTTTATCGAGAAGAGCGATAGCCCGGATGAGGAGATGGGCATGCTTGACTGTTAAGCATACTTAAAACGAACTGACGGCCCGCACCTGATCTTTGAGCCAATTAAGCCCGGTATCCTGACCGGAGCTCTTGTGCCAACTCATGTAGACGGGGCAATCCTCCGAGAGCCAGGGGAGGGGATAGCTGGCCAGATCCAGCGCTTGCCCCAGCTTCTCCATATGCCACTGGCTGGCGACGCAGAGCCAGTCGGTACGGCTCACCAGATGAAGGGCGGTGAGCAGGGAGTCGCTCTCGTAGGCAATCTGGCGCGGCGGCAGCGGCGCCTTGGTCAGGGTGTTGAGCAGCAAGCTGTCGAGCCGCCTGGTTTGCAATACCACGTGTTTTTCGTTGAAGAAGGTGGCCATGTCGGGGGCTTGGCGGATCCTGGGGTGATCCTTGCGGCAGGCGATGCGCAGGGCCTGGGACATGATCTGCTCGTTTTCGATCCCCTGCTCCGCCATCGGCTTGGTGGCCAGCACCAGATCCACGCTGTGCAGATAGAGGCTGTTCTGGCGCAGGGCTTCGTCCTGCACCTGGGTGTTCCACTCCAGCTGACAGTTGGGGGCTTGGGTCTGCAGCAGGTTGTTGAGCTCCGGCAGGAAGAAGATATCGATATCGGGCACCCCCGCGATGCGAAAGGTGCGCCGACTGGTCTGGGGATCAAAGAGATCGGTGCGCTGCAGGCTGCGCTCCATGTCGTGCAGCGGCACCATGATCTCGTGGTGCAGACTGAGCGCTCGCGCCGTGGGGGTGATGCCGCGTCCCTGGCGGACAAACAGCGGCTCGCCCACCAGGGTGGTCAGGCGGCTGATGGCCTGGCTGATGGCCGAGGGGGTCATTTCCATCATCTCGGCGGCTGTGGTGACACCACCATAGCGGATCACCGCATCGAGGACGCGAAAGAGATTGAGATCGACTTGAGACATGGTGGCTACCGTTAAGCAAAATTAAACAGTTAACATACTGAACAGCCTCTTGTCCGGCCAGCATTCCCTGCGGTAACTGTGATGTTTCCCTCTCTATTCGTCATCTTCCATCATGCCGCGAATGCGATCGAGCCTGTTTTGCAGTCATGCTTGAGTCTGGCAGGTGGCTCGCGGCATAGAGCAGCGCGACCAGCAGCAATCCGCCCAGAAAGAGCCAGCGAGCGTTCCCCCATTGGCCGTTGTCCGTCATCAGGGCCGCCAGCAACAGGGGGCCAAGCAGCTGACCGAGGTTGGCGAGCTGGACAAAAAAGCCCTGCACGATGGCCAGTTGTACCGGCCCCTGACTCACTCCCTGTGCTGACGAGAGGATAGCCGGCGGCGCCATGCCACCCGCCAGGGAGAGGACGAGGCACATTCCATAGGCCCACCACGGCGACAGGCCGGGCCAGAAGGCGAGCATGCCGCACAGCGCCATCAGACCCAGTGCCCAGCTGATGAGCTGATCTCGCGCCATGCCCCTGCGCAGCAGCCATGCCCCCAGCAGGTTGCCGGGAATATTGGCGACCACCGCCAGCGCCGAGAGCAGGGCGATCTGGCTTTGGCCAATCCCGGGAGTGCCTTGCAACATGGTTGGCAGCCAGACAAAGAGCGCCCATAGCATCAGGCTGTAGAGCGTGAACGCCAACCCGTAGCGCCAGAGTGCCTTCTGCCGGAGCACCGTGAGTTGGCGCAGCGGGTGGCCCGAGCTGATCGAGTTTTGGGGTGCCCCTCCCCGCAGTTTATCTGCCGAGCGACTGGCGAGCAGAAGCAGCAGGGCAGAGAGTTGTGGGATCATCAGGATCAGCCAGGCCAGTCGCCAGCCACCTTGCGCCGTGAGCCAGGGGGTGAGCAGCATACCCGCCGCCGCCCCGAGAGGCAGGTTGACCGCCCACAGGCTTATGGCCAGCCGTTTATCCTCCTCCCGGGTCACCGCCACGATAAAGGCGGGCATGGCCACTGAGACCAGCAAAAAGCCAATCCCCTCGACAATGCGCGACAGCAGCATCATGGCCAGCCCGGTGGCGGGCAGTGCCAACGCTCCGCCTGTGACGATAACCAAAAGCCCGACAACCCCGGTTTGCCGCCCACTCCAGCGGGTCAGCAACAGGCCGAGAAAGAGGCTGCAGAGGATCGCCAGCGTATTGAAAGCCGAGGCGAGATAGCTGGCTTCAACCAGTGTCAGCCCCAGCTCGCTGCGCAGTATGCCGAGCACGGCGGGCACTTTGCCAAGGCAGAGGGCGCCGCTGGCACCGGCGAAAATGGCGAGGAAGACCAGAGGCCAACAGGTTCTTTGTGGCTGGTGGCCAGCGAGCGTGTTCATGGCTGAGATTGGCCGTTGTGCAGCCACTCATCGCTGAGCTGGCCAAATTCGCCGCGTTGATAGGCATGCAGCCGATCTGCAATAGCGTCGTGGCTGTTCATGACGAAGGGACCATGTTTGACCAGGGGTTCATTGAGCGCCTGGCCTGAGAGCACCACGAAGTGGCATGGCTCGGTGGCCTCAAGCTGCAGAGCCACCGCCTCGCCGCCGTCGGCAGGGAGGCTTATCCCCATCCCGTGACTTGCCGGGATGAGGTGCCGCTCTCCCTCAGCCTGCAGGGTCAGCGATCCGGTCAGGGGATAGATCATCGCATTCCAGCCAGCCGCCAGCAGATGGGTGAAGCGGCTACCTGGCTCGCTATTGCCATCGAGCAGGGTAAAGGGTTGGGGCAGTTCTGCCGAGTGTGGCGCCGTTATGTCGTTGCTGTGACCTGCGACCACCCGAACTCGCACCCCTTTGCCATGAAATTCGGGGATGGTGGCAGCGGCTGCGTGGACGGCAAAAGGCGACATCATCTTTTGACGGGCAGGCAGGTTGACGAAGATCTGCAGGGCGTGGACATAGGGCGATGCTCCCTCCGGCTGCTCGGTATGTACGGCCCCGCGCCCGGCCGCCAGCCAGTGGAGCGCGCCCGGTTCGATGGGGCCCTGATTGCCGAGAGAGTCGTAGTTGACGTGGGGGCTCGTCGAATCCTCGAACAGATAGGTGACGGCAGAGATCCCGGCGTGGGGATGGGGCTCGAAGGTGGGGGCGGTCATCTGGAAGTGATCCACCATCACCACGGGGTCTATCAGACCGTTGAAAAAGTGTTCGCCAAAATGGCTGGCTGCAAAGCCGCTGCCAATGCGCAGCGGTTGGCCCTTGACGGGGGCGGAGAGAGTCAGGCGTCTGGTCATCGATATAACCTCTTGAAGACAAAAGATGCCTTCGGTCAGATGACCGAAGGCGGGGCGAGTTACGACTTCTTGGCACCCTTTTGCATCTGCCACACCAGGGTGGCGAAAGGCATGTCGAGGGCGCTGTAGACATCGTGCGCCTTGGGGTCGACGTTGCTGCGCAGCATCTCGACCGCGGCGGAGGCGTAGTCGGTGACCGGGATACCGGCCCCCAGCAAGCGTTGCAGCCCAGTGGTGCGCTTGGCTTCGTTGAAGGTGCCGGAGGCATCGAGCACTACCCGGGTATCATAGCCGGCAGCCTTGGCAGAGAGGGCCGGGAAGCTGGCGCAGATCTCGAGGGATACCCCGGCGATGATCAGCTGTTTGCGGCCGGTCTTCTCAATGGCGGCGCGCACGGCAGGATCGTCCCAGGCGTTGATGACAGTGCGGTTGATCACCTTCACATCCGGCAGGGCACTGGTCAGTTCGGGCATGGTGGGGCCCCACATGCCATCGGGCATGGTAGCGGTCACGATCACCGGCACGCCGAGTGCGCGGGCGGCGTTGGCCAGTGCCACTACGTTGTGCTTGAGTTCGCCCACCGTGGTGTCGCGCACGCCGCTCAACAAGCCGACCTGATGGTCGACCAGCAGCAGTACCGCATTGTCTCGGGAGAGCATCTCCAGATAGCGGTTGGGTGATACGGTCGGATGGCTGGCAGCTTCGGCGGCCATGACCGGTGTCGCTGTGGTGGCCAATGTGGCGGTCAGGGCCGTCAGACCGAGCAGGGTGGCAGAGCAGATTTGTCGCAGTTTCATGGTGAACTCCTTGTGATATCGGAACAGTCAAACGGCCCTTGCTGGTGGGTGGATTGCCCGCGCAGCAACCGTCTGATGGGGACAGGGCCATTATGATGGCTGCAAAAATGGCGACAATCTGGTGAAATAGGTTCTTATCGTTCTATTGGTAGAACGATGTGAATGCACCTCACCCTGACCAAGGCTGCCCGATGACACCACTGGAACTTGATTTGAATGATCTCTATCTCTTCACCCATGTGGTGCAGCGACAGGGATTCACTGCCGCCGCGCGGGCGCTTGGCGTGCCCAAGTCGCGGATCTCGCGCCGGATCCGGCTGCTGGAGGAGCGGCTGGATACCCGGCTGCTGCAACGTACCTCGCGCCAGCTCAGCCTGACCGATGCCGGTGAGGTGCTCTATCGCCACTGTCAGGCGATGCTGGCCGAAGCGCAGGCCGGAGAGGCGGCAGTGCGGCAACGGCAGCAAGAGCCGAGCGGTCTGGTGCGCATCAGCGTGCCCATTACCATTGCCGATGCGCTGCTTGCCCGTTTGCTGCCCGCTTTTATGGCGCAATACCCCAAGGTGAGGCTCGCCGTGCAAGCCAGCAATCGGCAGGTGGATCTGCTGGAGGAGGGGCTGGATGTAGTGATCCGCGGGGTGGCCTTCGAGCAGCCCCCTTCCAGCCTGGTGCAGGTGCCGCTCTGCACGGTGCAGTGGGGTGTGCTGGCGACCCCGGCGTGGCTCTCGCGCCACAATGCGCTGGCGCACCCTAGCCAGCTGGAGGGAGAGGATGCCCTGCTCTTCAGCTCGCTGGAGCGTCAGGCCGATCTGTTGCGGCTGCGGCACGACAGTGGGGAGAGTGAGGAGGTGGCTGTCAATGTGCTGCTGCGCAGCGACAATGTGCAAACCCTCAAACAGGCGGCGCTGGCGGGGCTCGGTATGGTGGGCTTGCCACTTTACGCCTGCGTGAGTGAGTTGGCGGATGGGCGGCTGCAACAACTGCTGCCCGAGTGGCGTCCCAAAGATGGCAAGCTGGTGATGCTCTATCCCGTGCGGCGCGGTCTGTCACCGGCGGTCAGGGCCCTCATCGACTTTATCAAGGCGCAGTTGCCTGCACTGCTGGCAGAGGTCGGTCAGCCACGCTGAGGAGGGCTATCCCTCCATCTTGCGGCGAATGCGCTCGAACAAGCTCTGCAGGCAGGCTTGATCCCGATCGGCGGCCCGCACCGCGCCGTACATATGGCGACGAATACCGCTGCCGAGGGGACGGGCGCAGAGCATCCCCTGTCTGACAAACTCGTCGCTGGCCCAGCGCGGCAAGGCGGCGACCCCGAGTCCTGCGGCGGCCATCTGTAGCATCACCGAGGTGTTGTCCACCGGCTTGCAGCGAGCGGGCTCCACCCCGGCGGGTTGCAAAAAGCGGCTGAAGATATCCATGCGGCTGCGCTCCACCGGATAGACCAGCAGCACCTCCGGCCCCAGATCGCCCGGCTCGATGCGGCTCTGGTGGCAGAGAGGATGATCCGGCGCCATCACCAGAGTCAGATCGAAGGCAAACAGCGGCTCGAAGTGGAGATCGCCGCGGGCCTGCACGTCCGAGGTGAGCAGCAGGTCGAGCTGGCCGCCTAGCAGGGCATTGATGGCATCAAAGCCCGGCACTGACTCCACCTCCAGATCCACCCCAGGCCACTGGCGGCGAAAATCGGGCAACAGCGGCAGCAGCCACTGGATGCAGCTGTGGCAATCGAGCGCCAGATGCAGCCTGCCCGCATCGCCGCTCTGCAGGGCCTGCAACTGCTTCTCGGTCTGGGCCAGGGCGGGCAGTACCTGACGGGCGAGGACGAGCAGCTGGCCGCCTGCCGCGGTCAGCACCAGCGGGCGGCTTTTGCGCAGGTAGAGCTCCAGATTGAGGCGGGTCTCCAGCTCTTTGAGCTGGTGGGAGAGGGCGGACTGGGTGAGGTTGAGGGTCAGCGCCGCACCGGCCAGCGAGCCCTGCTCGGCCAGCGCGGTCAATGTTTTCAAGTGTTTGATCTCTATCCCTGCATTGCTTGGCACTGCCATAAGATGGCTCCTTGTGAGATTGCGTATGGCGCTGAGGTTGCGGTCGGCGGTGGCCTGTTGCGCCTCTTGACTGCGGCACCTCTTGCACCTGTAAAAATCGGCCTCTGTATCCTCGCGGTGAACCTGATTGGCGGTCAGTTGAGGATTATTTGAGAGCCACTTGAAGAGGATTCAATAGCCAGCGTCACCTTATCTTGTCATTTTGGATGTGTAAACATCTGGATGGCTAAATCATCCAGTTTCCCATCAGATGAATGAGCATAAGGAAATGAACCTATGACACGAGCACACACCCTGGGCTTCCCCCGTATCGGTGCCAAGCGCGAGCTGAAATTTGCCCTCGAATCCTACTGGCGTGGCGAGACCACTCAGGCCGAACTCGTTGCCGTGGGCAAGACGCTGCGTGAGCGCCACTGGCAGGCCCAGCACGGCGCCGGGGCCAATCTGCTGCCGGTGGGCGACTTTGCCTGGTACGATCAGGTGCTCGGTACCAGCCTGCTGGTGGATGCGGTGCCTGCCCGTCACCGTCATGGCGAGACCGATCTCGACACCCTGTTCCGGGTGGCCCGCGGCCGTGCACCGACCGGCCCGGCGGCGGCTGCCGCCGAGATGACCAAATGGTTCAACACCAACTATCACTATCTGGTGCCGGAGTTCAGCCGTGATCAGCGCTTCAAGCTGGGCTGGAGCCAGCTGTTTGACGAGGTCGAAGAGGCCAAAGCGCTGGGGCTGCCGGTCAAGGCGGTGCTGCTGGGACCGGTCTCTTATCTGTGGCTCGGCAAGGAGAAAGAGAGCGGCTTCTCCCGCCTTGAACTGCTCGATCGCCTGCTCATCGTCTATCAGGAGATCCTGGCCAAACTGGCCGCCCAAGGGGTGGAGTGGGTGCAGATCGACGAACCGGCGCTGACGCTGGACTTGCCGGACGAGTGGCGGCTGGCCTACCTCAACGCTTACGAGCGCCTCGCGGGCCCCTGCAAGCTGCTGCTCACCACCTATTTCGGTTCGGTGGCTCATCAGCGCGATATCATCACCAGCCTGAAAGTGGATGGCCTGCATCTGGATCTGGTGGCCGCCCCCGAGCAGTTGGAGACCCTGGTGCCGCATCTGCCCGCCCAGTGGGTCATCTCAGCCGGGGTGATCAACGGCCGCAACGTCTGGCGTGCCAATCTGGCCAAGCTGGCGCCGACTCTGAAGGCACTGAAAGCCAAACTCGGCGAGCGGCTCTGGGTGGCCTCATCCTGCTCATTGCTGCACAGCCCGGTGGATTTGACCCTGGAGCAGGAGCTGGATCCCCAGACCCGCAGCTGGTTCGCCTTCGCCTTGCAAAAATGTTTCGAGCTGGGACTGCTCAGAGAGTATCTGGATGGGGGCGAGCTCGACAAAATCACCGCCTACAGCCAGCCCATCGTGGATCGGGAGTCCGACAGCCGGGTGCACAAAAAAGCGGTGCAGTCACGGCTCGCCAGCCTCACCAACAGCGATTTTGATCGCCACAGCCCCTATCCGGTCAGGGCCGAGCTGCAGCGCTCGGATCTCAAGCTGCCGCTGCTGCCCACCACCACCATAGGCTCCTTCCCGCAGACCTCCCAGATCCGGGTATTGCGGCAGGATTGGCGCGCCGGTCGCATCGATGACAGCGCCTACGAGGCTGGCATTAAGGCCGAGATCCGCGATGCCATCGCGCGTCAGGAGGCCATCGGGCTGGACGTGCTGGTTCATGGTGAGGCCGAGCGCAACGACATGGTGGAGTATTTCGGTGAACTGCTGGATGGCTTTGCCATCACCCGCTTCGGCTGGGTACAGAGCTATGGCTCCCGCTGCGTCAAGCCGCCGGTGATCACCCGTGACATCGACCGCCCGACCCCCATGACCCTGGCGTGGACAAAGTTTGCCCAGAGCCTGACCGACAAGCCGGTGAAGGGGATGCTGACCGGTCCTGTGACCATCCTCTGCTGGTCCTTCCCGCGCGAAGACGTGAGCCGCGAGCAGTCCGCCCTGCAAATCGGGCTGGCCATTCGCGACGAGGTGGCAGATCTGGAAGCCGCTGGCATCAAGATCATCCAGATCGACGAACCGGCGATCCGCGAAGGCTTGCCCCTGCGCAAGCAGGATCATCAGGCTTATCTCGACTGGGCGGTGCGGGCCTTCCGTCTGAGCGCAAGCCCGGTGGCGGACAGCACCCAGATCCACACTCACATGTGTTACAGCGACTTCAACCTCATCATCGAGGCGGTGGCGGCGCTGGATGCTGACGTGATCACCATTGAGACGAGCCGCAGCCAGATGCAGCTGCTCGAAGCGTTCGAACGCTTCAACTACCCCAACGAGATTGGCCCGGGCGTCTACGACATCCACTCGCCGAACGTGCCGAGCCAGAGCTGGATTGAGGGGTTGCTGCGCAAGGCGGCCAAGCAGATCCCGGCCGAGCGGCTCTGGGTCAACCCGGATTGCGGCCTCAAGACCCGCGGCTGGGAAGAGACAGAGGCCGCCCTCAAGGTGATGGTCGATGCCACCAGGGCGCTGCGCGCCGAGCTGGCGTAACTGGCAAGCCGTGACCGCCATCGGTAAGGTGGCGTGTTGACAAACGAATAAGAGGGGGGAAGCCACTGCTTCCTCTCTCTTTTTTCGTTGGCCACTTTTTCCACTGGATCCTGAACCTTGCCGCAGCCCGCTTTGCACTAGGCTCAGAGTTGGCAGAAGTGGATGGAGTCGCGGCCATGAGAGTCAGTCTGGGGAGCGCAATCCTGTGGGGATTGCTGATGTGGCAGAGTGCATGGGCGGCGCCAGCGGCCGAGTTGAAGCTGGTCTACTTTGACGACTTTGCCCCATATTCGTGGCGTGACGAACAGGGCAGGATGCGCGGGCTGATGATCGACGTGATGGATCGGGTGGCTGCGCAGATGGGGCTGCGGGTGCACCACGAAGGCTATCCGTGGCAACGGGCGCAAAAACTGGTGCGGATGGCGCAGGCCGATGGCTTCGTGACCATCGCAACCCGGGAGCGGCGCAGCTATACCCTGATTGTTGAAGAGCCGGTCACTACCACTGTGCTAACCATTTTTACCCAGCGCGCCCATCCCCGCATGGCGGAGTTTCAGCGAGCCAGCCGCTTGAGCGACTTCAAATCGCTTACCTTTCTCGACTATTTCGGTAACGGCTGGGGCAAGGAGAACCTGGCGGGCTTCACCGTTCATCACACCATCAATGTCGATAACGTATTCAAAATGCTGGCGGCGGGGCGGGGGGACCTGATGGTGACCGACCCACTGGTGGCACGCTTCAAACTCAACCAGCTGGGTCTCTCCGGGTTGGTGGTCGAGGTGCCGCTGCAGCTTGACTCTACCCCGTTCAATCTCTGCATCGGCAAGCACTCCCGCTTCAATACCCGGATAACCGAGTTCAACCGTGCCCTGCAACAGCTGCGACAAAGCGGCGAGCTGGCGCGTATCGTCGAACGCTATCGTTGATGCGCGGCCGCCATCTGCTGTTTGCCAACGGCGTGTCTATCTTGGCGTCATATCGGCGATGGTTGCCCAGAAGGCATCGATCAAGGGCCCCTTGCTGTGGGGCGGACGGATAAGGCCAATGGTCCAGCAGGCTTCCCCATCTCTAAGGGGCAGGGTGAGTACATCCGGGTGCTCGATGGTGGTGGAGGAGGGGACCAGGGTCCAAGCGATCTCTGCCGCCGCGGTGGCAACCCCGGCGGCGAAGTCGTTGACGTACTGGATATCGCGAAAACGCAGTCCGCTCTGGGCCAGATAGTTCATCAGGTGATCGTAAAACGACGGTGCCTTGTCCCTTCGCAGGATCGCCAGCGGCTTGTCCACCAGATCCGCCAACTCCCTCACATCGCGGTAGCTGGCGGGCAGTACGGCGACAAAGTGGGCCTCGACCACCGGCAGGGCGTGCCACCCCTTGGGGGCGGGCAGGCGGCAAAAACCGAGATCCAGCTTGCCTTCACTGAGCGCCAGCAGCTGGTGGTGGGTGGAGAGATCGTTGAGCTCGATGGTCACCTGCGGCCGCTCGGCGCGAAAACGGGCAATGGCGGCGGGCACCAGGATTTTGGTGGCCACCCCAAAGCCGATGCGCAGGGTGCCGACATTGCCCGCCAGCACGTCGCGGGCGGTGCGCGAGAGCTGCTCGCTCTGGATGACCACAGCGCGGGCATCCTCATACAGCGCCCTGCCCAGTCCGGTGAGGCGAGTGGTACTGGCGTTGCGCTCGAACAGCTCGCCGCCCAGCTCCTCCTCCAGCCGCCTTATCTGTTTGCTCAGGGCCGACTGGGTAACGTGCTGGCGTACCGCCGCCTGGCCGAAGTGCAGTACCTCCCCCAGGGTGACGAAGGCTTTCAGATCCCGTAGCTCCATCAGGGCTCCTTTCATTCCTGTTGGGAATGTTGAGTGGTCATATATGTCATTGGACGGAATTTTAGAAGTGTTGGATGCTTATGCCAATTCATTTCGGGTGCCCAGACAGGGGGCGCCGAGTTATCAGAGATGGCTGACACCATCAGCGCAGAAGGAGCAATACCAGATGCATCACCACAAGTTCAACGACTTCCCGAGCGATTTTCTGTGGGGCGCCGCCTCCGCTGCCTATCAGGTGGAGGGGGGCTGGAATGCCGATGGCAAGGGGCCCTCGGTGTGGGATCTCTTCACCAAGCTGCCGGGCAAGACCTTTGAGGGGAGCAACGGCGATGTGGCGGTGGATCACTACCACCGCATGGAAGAGGACGTGGCGCTGATGGCCGAGATGGGGCTCAAGGCTTACCGCTTCTCGGTGAGCTGGCCGCGCATCTACCCCACCGGTCTGGGGGAGGTGAACGAGGCGGGGCTGGCCTTCTACGAGAAGCTGATCGACACCCTCTTGGCACACAAGATCGAACCGGTGCTGACCCTTTATCACTGGGATCTGCCGCAGGCGCTGCAGGATGAGTACGGCGGCTGGGAAGACCGACGCATTATCGAGGATTTCGAGCGCTACTGCGTGACCCTCTATCAGCGTTTTGCCGGCAAGGTGAAGTACTGGGTCTCTCTCAACGAGCAGAACTACAACCTGACCAACGCCTATCAGCTCGGCACCCATCCGCCTGCCGTGCAGGATCGCAAGCGCTTTTTTGCCGCCAACCACATCGCGTTTCTGGCCAATGCCCGAGTGATCAAGGCGTTTCGCCAGCATGTGCCAAATGGCCTCATCGGCCCGAGCTTTGCTTACTCTCCTGCCTATCCGGCGTCGTGCGATCCGAAAGATATGCTGGCCTACGAGAACGCCGAGGAGTTCAACAACCTCTGGTGGCTGGATGCCTACTGCTTTGGCCGCTATCCGCAGGCGGCGCTCGCTTACTTGCGAGAAAACGGTGAGGCGCCGGAGATCCTGCCGGGCGATATGGAGCTGCTGCGAGAGGGGACGCCCGACTACATCGGCGTCAACTATTACTACACCCTGACCTACACTGATAACCCCTTGGGCGGTCAGACCCTGCAGCGGATCAACACCACCGGCAAGAAGGGTACTACGCCATCGAGCGGCATCCCCGGCCTCTACAAGACGGCGCCCAATCCGCACCTTGAGACCAGCAACTGGGATTGGGCCATCGACCCGACCGGGATGCGCATCGCGCTGCGTCGCCTCTCTTCCCGCTATGGCCTGCCGCTGATGATCACCGAGAACGGTCTTGGCGAGTTCGACAAGCTGGAGGCGGGCGACAAGGTGAACGATGAGTACCGCATCGATTACCTGCGCAGCCACGTCAAGGCGTGCCAGGAGGCGATGCAGGATGGGGTGGAATTGCTCGGCTACTGCGCCTGGTCGTTCACCGACATCCTGAGCTGGCTCAACGGCTACCAGAAGCGTTACGGCTTCGTCTATGTGGAGCGTGACGAGCAGGGGGGCTCCCTTCGCCGGATCAAGAAGGCGAGCTTCCACTGGTACAGCCAGGTGATTGCGAGCCAGGGCAAGCAGCTCTGACGGTTTATCGCGTCGCGTAACCAGCGGGCCCGGGCAATCCCCGGGCCCGCGCTGTTTGTGGCGGGGGAGAGGGGGCAAGCCGGTTTCTCACCGTGCGACTCATCCCTGTTTGCTGATTTTTGTCCTGCCAAAGCCGCCGACCCCTGCTATTATCTGCGGCCGAACATGAGCCAATAAAAATCAGGATATCGTGATGACTGACCACACTTTTATTCCCGGCAAGGACGCGGCGCTGGAAGACTCCATCGAACGCTTCCAGACCAAGCTGCAAGCTCTGGGCTTTGATATTGAAGAGGCCTCCTGGCTCAACCCCGTGCCGAACGTCTGGTCGGTGCATATTCGCGACAAAGAGTGCGCCCTCTGCTTCACCAACGGCAAGGGTGCCAGCAAGAAGGCGGCCCTCGCGTCTGCCCTTGGCGAATATTTCGAGCGTCTCTCCACCAACTACTTCTTCGCCGACTTCTATCTGGGCGAGCAGGTCGCCAACGGCGATTTCGTTCACTACCCGAACGAAAAGTGGTTCCCCATCGAGGGTGACCAGTTCCCGGCCGGTCTGCTCGACAGCTTCACCCGCAAGTTCTACAACCCGGACGGTGAAGTGACCGCCGACATGCTGGTGGATCTGCAGTCAAACAACGAAGAGCGCGGTATCGTCGCGCTGCCGTTCGAGCGTCAGTCCGATCACGAGACCGTCTACATCCCGATGAATATCATCGGTAACCTCTATGTCTCCAACGGCATGAGCGCTGGCAACACCAAGACTGAAGCGCGCACCCAGGCGCTCTCCGAGGTGTTCGAGCGCCACGTGAAGAACAAGATCATCGCCGAGGCCATCAGCTTGCCGCTGATCCCGGACGAGGTCATGGCCCGTTATCCGGGGATTGCCGCCTCCATCGCGGCGCTCGAAGCGGAAGGCTTCCCCATTTACAGCTTCGATGCTTCACTGGGTGGCCGCTATCCAGTCATCTGCGTTGTGCTGCTCAACCCGAGCAACGGCACCTGCTTTGCCTCCTTCGGTGCCCACCCGCGCTTCGAAGTGGCCTTCGAGCGGACCGTCACCGAGCTGCTGCAGGGCCGCGGTCTCAAGGATCTCGACGTGTTTGTGCCGCCGTCATTCGACAACGAGCAGGTGGCGGATCACCACAACCTCGAGACCCACTTCATCGACTCCTCGGGCCTCATCAGCTGGGATCTGTTCAAGCAGGATGCGGACTTCGAGTTTGCCGACTGGGACTTCCGTGGTACCTCGCAGGAGGAGTTCGATCACCTGATCGGCATCTTCCATGAGCTGGAGCAGCCGGTCTATATCGCCGACTACGAGCATCTGGGTGTCTACGCCTGCCGCATTCTGGTGCCGGGCATGTCCGACATCTATCCGGCCGAAGATCTGCTGCTGGCCAACAACAACATGGGCGCCAACCTGCGCGAAGTGATCCTGGCACTGCCATCACTGGATTGGGATGCCGAGCAGTACATGGCGTTGTTTGATCAACTGGATGAAGAGGGGCACGACGAGCGTACCCGTGTACGCGAGCTGCTGGGCATCGCCGCCGCCAAGGGTACCGCGCTGCACACCCTGCGCGTTGGCGAGCTGAAAGCCATGCTGGCGCTGGCCGCAGGTGAGCTGGAGACCGCACTGGATCTCATCGACTGGACCATGGAGTTCAACCAGTCGGTGTTCACTGCCGAGCGTGCCAGTTACTACCGAGCCCTGCGCGCTTGTGTCGAGTTGTTCCTCGATGAGGAGAGGGATCCGGAGCAGTATCGCGCCGTCTTCACTCGCATGTATGGCGAAGAGACGCTGGCACAGGCATGGGCCAACGCCAGTGGTGAAGCACGCTTCCACGGGCTGGAAGCGGCCGACCTGTCGCTCTCCCAGTTCCCGCTGCACCAGAAGCTGCTGGCGGCTTACGAGAAGCTGCAAAAGGCCAAGCGAGCCCATCACTGGGCGTGATTGTTGCTGTAAAGGAAGGGGCCGAGTGGCCCCTTCTGTTTATCGTGCGGCAAGGCACGGGATAGTTATTCAAAGATGAAATAAAAAACAAAAAATACCCCTAAGGGGGTTGATGGCAGGGCAGGGGATGTGCTGTCGATCTGCAAAGATATCTTGCCAATGCCACATTTCCATGCTCTAGAATAAATTCTTTAAAATCATTGCATTAAAAATGTGATATTTCTGTTTCAGCTGATACCTGGTGTAAAGTGGCGTAGCCATCGCACTAAAATATTTGTAGTAAAATTACATTCGCACTCTGATAAACTTGATCAATGTCAATTTTGGCTATTAGGCCCTTTGTTATGATTTCAACAGGCAAAACATTCAGGTAGAAAATAATTGAAAGCTGAATCTCCATTCGATTGTCTCAAGCCCGAAGCCATCGCTGCACTGGCTGAAGACATCACCTATGCCAAGGCTACCAAGCCGGCATACAAGGTCATTCCACTGGCCATCACCGCAGGCGCTTTCATCGCCATCGCATTTATCTTCTACATCACAGTGACGACCGGAACCGGCTCCATGCCTTGGGGTATGGCCAAGTTGGTGGGCGGTCTCTGCTTCTCTCTCGGACTTATTCTCTGTGTGCTGCTCGGTGCCGAGCTGTTCACCTCCACCACCCTGACGCTGGTGGCCAAGGCTGCCAATCGCATCAGCTGGGCTCAGCTGCTCAAGAACTGGGGTCTGGTCTACTTCGGCAACCTGATTGGCGGTCTGCTGATGGTGGCGCTGATCATCGTTTCTGCCGAGTACACGGCAGCAGACGGCCAGTGGGGCCTTAACGCCCTGAAAGTGGCCCAACACAAAATTCACCACACCTTCTTTGAAGCGGTGGCGCTGGGTATCCTCTGTAACCTGATGGTATGTCTTGCTGCCTGGATGGCCTTTGGTGCCCGCAGCGCGACTGACAAGGTAGTGGTTATGCTGCTGCCGGTTGCCATGTTCGTTGCATCAGGTTTCGAGCACAGCATCGCAAACATGTTTATGATTCCGGTTGGTATCGCTATCCACAGCGTGGCTAGTCCGGAATTTTGGCAGGCCATCGGCCAGGATCCGGCAACCTTTGCTGACCTGACCGTATCCAACTTCGTCCTACACAACCTCATCCCCGTGACCATCGGCAATATCATCGGTGGTGGCGTGATGGTTGGTCTGACTTACTGGTTTATCTTCCGTCGTCATCATTAAGGATGATTGCGGGATACTACATCAATACCGTGTGAGGTAATGAAAAATGGCAGAACTTAACGAACAGTTCCAAAAAGCATGGGAAGGCTTCGCGGCCGGTGAATGGCAGACCTCTGTCAACACCCGTGACTTCATCCAGAAGAACTACACCCCGTATGAAGGTGACGAGTCCTTCCTGGCTGGCGCGACCGAAGCGACCACCAAGCTGTGGGACAAGGTCATGGAAGGGATCAAAATCGAGAACCGCACTCATGCGCCGGTTGATTTTGATACTGACCTGCCCTCCACCATTACCGCACACGATGCCGGTTATATCGATCAGAGCCTGGAGCAGATCGTTGGTCTGCAGACTGACAAGCCGCTGAAGCGCGCCATCATCGCCAACGGCGGTATCAAGATGGTTAAAACTTCTTGTGAAGTGTACGGTCGTCAACTGGACCCGATGGTCGAGAAGATCTTCACCGAGTACCGCAAGACTCACAACCAGGGCGTGTTTGACGTTTACACCAAAGACATCCTGAACTGCCGTAAGTCTGGTGTTATCACCGGTCTGCCGGATGCCTACGGCCGTGGCCGTATCATCGGTGACTACCGTCGTGTTGCTCTGTACGGTGTTGACTTCCTGATGGCCGACAAACTGGCCCAGTTCAAGTCCCTGCAAGCTGACCTGGAAAACGGCGTCAACCTGGAAGCCACCATCCGTCTGCGCGAAGAGATCTCCGAGCAGCACCGTGCCCTGGCACAGATGAAGGTGATGGCTGCCAAGTACGGTTGCGATATCTCCGTACCGGCCAAGAACGCTAAAGAAGCCGTACAGTGGACCTACTTCGCCTACCTGGCGGCAGTCAAGTCCCAGAACGGTGCAGCCATGTCCTTCGGTCGTACCTCCAGCTTCCTGGATATCTACATCGAGCGTGACCTGCAGAAAGGCCTGATCACCGAGCAAGAAGCCCAGGAGCTGATGGACCACATGGTCATGAAGCTGCGTATGGTTCGCTTCCTGCGTACTCCGGAATACGATTCACTGTTCTCCGGCGACCCGATGTGGGCGACCGAGACCCTGGCTGGTATGGGCGTTGACGGCCGTACTCTGGTCACCAAGAACAGCTTCCGTATGCTGAACACCCTGTACACCATGGGCCCGTCCCCTGAGCCGAACCTGACCATCCTGTGGTCCGAGAAGCTGCCGGTCGGTTTCAAAAAGTACTGTGCCAAGGTATCCATCGAGACCTCTTCCGTTCAGTACGAGAACGACGATCTGATGCGTCCGGATTTCAACAACGATGACTACGCCATCGCTTGCTGTGTATCCCCGATGATCGTTGGTAAGCAGATGCAGTTCTTCGGTGCTCGTGCCAACCTGGCCAAGACCATGCTGTATGCAATCAACGGTGGTATGGACGAGAAGCTCAAGATCCAGGTCGGTCCGAAAACCGAGATGGTCAAGTCCGAGTACCTCGACTACAACGACGTAATGGATCGTCTGGACCACTTCATGGATTGGCTGGCCAAGCAATACGTTGCTGCGCTGAACATCATCCACTACATGCACGACAAGTACAGCTACGAAGCCTCTCTGATGGCGCTGCACGACCGTGACGTATATCGCACCATGGCGTGTGGTATCGCTGGTCTGTCCGTAGCCGCTGACTCCCTGTCTGCCATCAAGTACGCCAAGGTCAAGCCGATTCGTGACGAAGATGGCGTTGCCATCGACTTCGAAATCGAAGGCGAATACCCGCAGTTCGGTAACAACGACGCTCGCGTCGATGATATCGCCTGTGACCTGGTTGAGCGCTTCATGAAGAAGATTCAGAAGCTGAACACCTACCGTGGTGCTGTTGCTACCCAGTCTGTTCTGACCATCACCTCCAACGTGGTATATGGCAAGAAGACCGGTAACACCCCGGATGGCCGTCGTGCTGGTGCTCCGTTCGGCCCGGGTGCAAACCCGATGCACGGTCGTGACCAGAAAGGTGCTGTTGCTTCCCTGACTTCCGTAGCCAAGCTGCCGTTCGCTTATGCTAAAGATGGTATCTCCTATACCTTCTCCATCGTTCCGAACGCACTGGGTAAAGATATGGAAGCCCAGAAAGCCAACCTGGCTGGCCTGATGGACGGTTACTTCCACCACGAATCCAACGTAGAGGGTGGTCAGCACCTGAACGTTAACGTGATGAACCGTGAAATGCTGCTGGACGCCATGGAAAACCCGGAGAAATATCCGCAGTTGACCATCCGCGTATCCGGTTATGCCGTTCGCTTCAACTCTTTGACCAAAGAGCAACAGCAAGACGTCATCACCCGTACCTTCACCGCTTCTCTGTAATCGAGACGTAGTGAGCAAAAACCGGCGCCAAGGCGCCGGTTTTTTTATGCGTGTGATTCAGGGGAGTAGGCTTACATCCAGTTCCATCGTAATCACAACATGTATGGAGATGGTATTCACCTGACAGTTGTCATGGGGTATTTGAACAGGGCTATGGCGCAGGTGTTCATCAGGGTTGAACTTGGCACAGCCTGTAATGCGATAACGCGTTATTCACGCTCTAAGGGAATAGGGCGATTGCTTTGCCTGCCATTGCATCAATGTTGCTATGGCCTGTGGAACAGGCTTATCAGGTTTAAGGGGGGAAGAGAGACTCCATCGTGGGTATAAAGCAATACCCGTAAGCCTGTGACTATGGAATTATTCTCTGCCTCTGCCTCTGCCTCTGCCTCTGCCTCTGCCTCTGCCTCTGCCTCTGCCTCTGCCTCTGCCTCTGCCTCTGCCTCTGCCTCTGCCTCTGCCTCTATCTCTCTCAATGCGCAGCTGGGAGGTGTCTGGTTTAGCCAGCCAGATATGTGTGTGGCTCAAGCCAACCAAACTACAAACCCTGCTTGCAGAAACAACAAGGGCTGCACATTGTGCAGCCCTTGCCTCTGGATAATAGCGGGTTGAGCGTGTCAGCTGGCCCAGGTGATGATGTGATCGATCCATTCACCCGCCTGATCCTCGTGAATGACTTTGCCACGGACGGATTGACCTGCCTGATGCATCGCGGAACGACTGCCGGTCAGCAGAGGATGCCACTCTGGAAGAGCGTCACCTTCAGACAGCAGGCGATATGCGCAGGTTGAGGGGAGCCAGTCATATTCGGCGATCTTGTCATGGGTGATCTGCAGACAGTCAGGCTCTTTTTTGAAACGATTGGCGTAATCAGAGCACTGACAGGTCTTGGTGTTAAGCAAATTGCAGGCGACATTGGTGAAAACCAGTTCGTCGGTATCTTCATCGATCAGCTTGTTGAGGCAGCATTTTCCGCAACCATCGCAGAGGGATTCCCATTCGGATTCAGTCATCTGCTGCAGACTCTTGGTCTGCCAAAAGGGGGCTTGCATCATACCGCTCACTTATTACACCTGATAAAACGCGTGGTTATACCCCTTGTTACCCGGTATTTCAAGGAGAGGGTCACTCCGGTGGGCAAATTGTCGTGATCAGCTCAAATGAATGCAATGACTTTCAGCCTCATCATATTGCTCAAACGGGTTCGCTGGTGGGCAGGAAGTCCCGCAGGTTTGAATACTTGGGCTACATGATTGTCCAGTTCAGGTTTTTTTTCTGCTTCTTTATCCGTTACATCTTTTGATGTTTGTCTGCTTGCAGCAAGCAGGGTCAAATGATCTCCGATGCCTACCGTCAGGCTGTTGCAAGCTTGTCTTTCAAATAAAGCCGCTGGTCACATATTGTTTGCGCCCTGCTGTCACTGCGACCCGCGGGAGAGCCTGCGTAGGCGTTCGTTTTTTGTCTTAATGATTGAGATAGATATCTTGCTCTGCATAGGCCAGCAGAGGTGTGCCGAGGTTAGTCCGTTTCGTGCCAAAGAAGCGGGTGAGTACGCCAGATTGCTGTCCCAGTCGCTGCAGCTTGACGTGATCCAGCTCGATCTGCTCGGGTAGCCAGGTAAATACGGCGGCGCAGTGACCATTGCCCAGACTGCGCTCCAGGGTTTGCTGCCAGTTCTTGATTTTGGGGCTATGTACCACCAGCACTCTCTTGGGATCTATACCTCGCTCTTCCAGACGGCTGACTGTGGGGCGTCCCGGCGGGGCGATCAACAAGATCCAGCCGGTATGAGCCTCCCCAAGCTTGGTCAGCTCGCTCAGAAACTGATCATCAGACTGGATAGTCACACCATAATGAGCCAACTCCGCTTTGCAGGCGGTTCTGGTTGGCCAGGGCTTGCTCATGACACGATTCATCGCAAAGGGCAGTGAGTGCAGGGGCTGGTTCATATATGGGGTTCCTGTATGAATATCCAAGCTGTATGTGTATACAGTAGTTCTATCCTGTGGCAGTGACAAGGTGTTTTTGCTGAAAAATGTGATGGTGTTGGCATGTGTCGTTAGTAAGGTTATGTTTTTAAACACTATTTAATATAAAGCTGGTTGGGTGTTTTTCGTACTATGGACAAACCTTGCGTAACCGCCCATGGTTATACAGGTCATTTACAGGAGGTGCCGCCATGGATATCAGTACCTTGCAACGTCTTGATGCCAACATCTTGCTGGGCATCATCAATGAGAAGCTAAGGCTTGAGTGTGACGGGTTGGAGGAGCTGCTGGCCTATTACGATATGAGTGAAGAGCAGTTGGCAGGACGTCTGGATCAGATTGGGTACCATTACGATCCATTGAGCAATCAGTTCAAAGCACATCTTTAAGGGTGCAATGATTGCTTCATATTTATACGGTAATTTTTCAGGCACATTGAAACCGGTTTCAATGTGCCGTCTTGCTGCCTATTTTCAGGGATTTTCAAGGCTTGGCAATCTCTGAAAACCTATTCATGCCAGAATATTTTTATTGTTTCATTAAGTTTATGATAATAAAGGGAATGTTTGTTTTTGTGCGATCAATTAAAGGAAAGGGTTTTCAAGCTTTTCAGGCTGTTTTTATCGGTTAAAGTGTGACTTGCGTTAACTTTTAATTCTGCCGCTTTAGTTAGTATTCTCACGCCGGTACATATTTTGAGATAACAACAGCGCCGGTCCCGCAAGCGGGATAACAATTTTATTTGTAACGAAGGAATATGGTTTATGGCTACCAAGAAGAAGACAGACCAGGATCTCCAACTGGATAAAGATCAGCTCAAGGCGAGTATCGTGCGTCACCTGCGTTCTACCTTGGGAACAAGCGAACAGAAAGCCTCTCCCGAAGCGTGGTGGAAAGCCACTGCTGCGGCTGTCAATGAACAGGTGTACGAGCGCCTGACCCGCACTCAGCAGACTCATTTCAAGAAAGATACTCGTGCGATTCACTATCTCTCTGCTGAATTCCTGATGGGACGATTGACTTCCAACAACCTGCACAACCTCTCCCTCTACAAGACTTGCGAAGAGGCGCTGGGCGAACTCGGTCTGGAACTGACCGACCTGTGCGAACAAGAGCCGGACATGGCACTTGGCAACGGCGGCCTGGGTCGTCTGGCTGCCTGCTTTATCGACTCGCTGGCCACTCTGAACTATCCGGCTGTTGGTTACGGTATCCACTACGAACACGGTCTGTTCCGTCAGGAAATCCAGGATGGCCGCCAGATCGAGCGTCCGGACTCCTGGCGTGAATATGGCAACCCCTGGGAGATCTGCCGCCCCGAGTCGGTGCAAGAAGTGCCGCTCTATGGCTACGTCGAGACCGTGTTTGGTGACAATGGCAGCCTGAAGAAGGTATGGCACGCCGGTCGCAAGATTAAAGGGGTGCCTTGGGATATTCCGGTGGTCGGTTTTGGCGGTCACACCGTCAACATCCTGCGTTTGTGGGAATCCCGCGCCTCCGAGTTTTTCGACTGGGACGTGTTCAACGCCGGTGGTTACATCGACTCCCAGGCTGAGAAAGCCCAGGCCGAGACCATCTCCAAGGTGCTGTATCCGAACGATGAGACCGATGCAGGTAAAGAGCTGCGTCTGATCCAGCAGTACTTCTTCTGTGCTTGCTCCATCAAGGACATCATGCGCCGCTACAAGCGGGTCCATGGCAGTGACTTCAGCAACTTTGCCGCGCAAATTGCTATTCAGCTCAACGATACTCACCCGACTGTCGCCATCCCGGAACTGATGCGGGTGCTGGTTGACGAGGAAGATCTGAACTGGGATGCCGCTTGGGCTATCTGCTATCAGGTCTTCTCTTATACCAACCACACTCTGCTGCCGGAAGCGCTGGAGAAGTGGTCGGTCAGCCTGTTCGAGAAAGTACTGCCTCGCCATCTGGAGGTGATTTACGAGATCAACGCACGCTTCCTGAACGAGCTTGTAGAGCCCAAGTGGCCGGGCAACGATGCTATCAAAGCCAAGCTCTCCATCATCGAAGAGGGAGATGTGCGCAAGGTTCGCATGGGCAACCTGTGCGTGATCGGTTCGTCCAAAGTGAACGGTGTGGCCGAGATCCACTCCAAGCTGGTGAAGGAAGATCTCTTCCCCGAGTATGCCGAGCTGTGGCCGGAAAAAATGTGCAACGTGACCAACGGGGTGACCCCGCGTCGCTGGCTGCTGGCGTGCAACCCGGAACTGGCTGCACTCTATAACGAGGTGGTGGGCAAGGAGTGGCCGCTGCAGCTGGACAAGCTGCGTGGTGTCGTGAAGTTTGCCGACGACAAAGCGTTCCAGAAGCAGTTTATGACCATCAAGCGTCACAACAAAGAGAAGCTGGTCAAAGTCATCAAGGCGGAAACCGGCATTGATGTCAGCGCCGAGGCAATCTTCGATGTCCAGATCAAGCGTCTGCACGAGTACAAACGTCAGCAGCTGAACCTTATCCACATCATGGCGCTCTACCGTCGTCTGCTGGCCAACCCGGACTATGACATGCATCCGCGCGTGTTCATTTTCGGCTCCAAAGCGGCACCGGGTTACAAGCTGGCCAAAGACATCATCTATGCCATCAACAAGTTGGCGGATCGGGTCAACAATGACGCCCGTATTCAGGGCAAGTTGAAAGTGGTGTTCATGCCGAACTACCGCGTGAGCCTGGCCGAGAAGCTGATTCCGGCGGCTGATGTCTCCGAGCAGATCTCTACTGCTGGCTATGAAGCGTCCGGTACCGGCAACATGAAGATGGCCCTCAACGGTGCCATCACCATCGGTACTCTGGACGGCGCCAACATCGAGATCGCAGAAGAGGCCGGTGCTGAAAACTGCGCCATCTTCGGTCTGAACGTGGACGAGGTGAAGGCCCTGAAAGGCCGCGGTTACAACCCGTATGACTTCTACTATGCGAACTCAGAGCTGAAAGCTGTGCTGGACTGGTTTGACACCGACTACTTTACTCCGGGGCGTCCGGGTGAGCTGGCTTCCATCAAGCGCTCCTTGCTGGAAGGGGGTGACCCTTACCTGACACTGGCGGACTTCCAGTCCTACTCCGATGCGCACAAGCTGATCGACACCTGGTATCGCGATCCGGCGTTGTGGGCTAAGAAGGCCATCATCAACTCGGCCACCATGGGTAAGTTCAACTCAGACCGTTCCATCCAGGACTATGTGGATCGGATCTGGGCTCTGAAGGCCTGCAACATCGGCTAATCGGATTCATAAATGAGAAAACCCCCGCAATGCGGGGGTTTTTGTTTATTGGGGGGAGGTGGTTCAGAGGATATCGCCAACGAAGTAGGCCAGCAGGGCGAGCAACACGGTAAAGACCACGTTCAGAGCCATACCGGCTTTCATCATCTCCCTCTGGCGGATGTGGCCACTGGCAAAGACGATGGCATTGGGCGGCGTGGCGACCGGCAGCATAAAGGCACAGGAGGCACCGATAGCGATCAACACCGACATCACCACAGGTGATACACCCAGCGCCTCGGCGACACCGGCAAACAGGGGAACCAACAGCGCGGCGGTGGCGGTGTTGGAGACCAGCTCGGTCAGGAACACCACGAAGGCGGCCAGCATAAGCAATACGACAAAAATGTTGGCGTTGGAGAGCACGGCCGACAAATGGCTGGCCAGGAATGCGCTGGTACCAGTGGCCTTGAGAATGGCGCTCAGAGTCAGACCGCCGCCAAACAGCATCAGCACGCCCCAGTCGGTGTTCTGGTTGACGTCATCCCAGCTGGCGACACGGCTGACCACGATGGCTACGATGGCGCCCATGGCAATCAGGGTGTCGAGTTGCGGAATACCGCCAAAGGCGTTGGAGATGGGTTGTGAGCCGATCCAGAGCACAACGGTGGTCAGGAAGATTGCCAGCGTCACTTTCCGCTCGCGGGTCCAGTTGATGGTGACATCCTGGATCTCGACGCGGTGGCTGAGACGCGGGCGGGTTACCAGATAGAGCAGGGCAATGCCGCAGGGCATCAGGATCAGCACTACTGGAACACCGAATTTCATCCAGTCAGTGAAGCCAATCCCCATCTGGGCTGCTGCGATGGCGTTGGGTGGGCTACCCACCAGGGTACCGATGCCACCGATACTGGCGCTGTAGGCGATCCCCAGCAATACGAAGACGAAGGTGGCGCGCTCTTTTTTGCTATCGAGGCGTGCCAGCATACCGATCGCCAGTGGCAGCATCATGGCGGTGGTAGCGGTGTTGCTGATCCACATCGACATGGCGGCTGTGATGGTAAAGAGCAGGATGACGCCCCAACCCAGATGACCATTGGCTAGGTGCATCACCTTGCCTGCCATCAGGGTATCCAGTCCCTGTTTGGAGAGGGCTGCCGCGAGGGCGAAACCGCCAAAAAAGAGGAACAGGATCGGGTTGGCAAAATCGGTGAGGGATTTGCTCATGTCAAACACCCCGAGCACGGTAGCCAGCAGGGGTACCAGCAGCGCGGTGATGGTGACGTGCAGTGCTTCGGTCAGCCAGAGGATGGCGATAAAGACCAGAATGCCCAGCCCCTTGTTGACCATGGGGTCAAACGGGAGCCAGGCGAGCATGGCACAAAGTAGCAAGACATCCAGGATGACGATCCCTGATTTGATGTCCAGCCAGCGAGATGGAGCAGAGGGTACAGCTGATGTGTGCATAATGTTCTCTCGGTTAATTTATGGTTGTTTTTGTGTTGCCGAGGTTACATCCATTCACTTGTTTGAAACAGACTCACATGTTGAAAATCAGCCTCTACTCACATACTCATTGATAAAAATGAGGAAATGAACACATAAATAAAACATGTGCGAAATATAAATCAAACATCCATGAACTGTTCCAGCCATTGCTTGAACATGCTCTTGGGCAAGGAGCCATTTATCTGGTTCACCAGTTTGCCCTGTTGGAAGACCATCAGGGTGGGGATGCTGCGAATGGCGTAACGGGCGGCAATGGTGCTCTGTTGCTCGGTATCGACTTTGGCAAAGCGCATCCGTGGTTCGAGTTCATGGGCAACCTCATGAAATACCGGAGCAAACTGCTGGCAGGGGCCGCACCAGCTGGCCCAGAAATCGACCACGACCGGGATGTCTGAGTTGATCAGGGTATCGAAGTTATCCGCATTCCCGAGGCAAGGGGTCTGGCTGAACAGGAGGGCTTTGCAGCGCCCGCATTTGGCAGATGTATCGATATGGGTAACGGGCAGGCGGTTCCTGGTAAAGCAGTGGCTACAATAAGTAGTGATAAATGACATAATTGGTTCCTTCTAAATCAGCTCTGGCCGGGGATATGATGAAAAGCCAGAATGAAGCAATCGCGAAACAATAGCGAAATATCAGAGCAATAACGGTAACACAGTGCCCAGCGGGAGTGGATAATTCCCCCTGGGTTCATTGCCTGACCGGATAATTCAGCGACCACCAGATGAGAGTCGAGACGGGATGAATAAAGGATCACGGAAAAACCGTGCTGTGCCAGGGCTGATTGTTGCCCTGCTGCTTGCCTTTTCGGGCTACTGCTGGCAGTCGCTCAGTCAGCAGCAGCAGGCCCACAACCTGAACGAAGCGGCCGAGGTGGTGCTGAACAGGATCAACGCCGATACCCTCTATCTGCTTGGGCGGGAGCAGGCCAATGACAGCAATGTCCAGCAGCGCCTGAACCAGTTATCCATCACCCTTGACGGTTTTGTACGGGAAGTCAGAAGCGATCCCGAGCTGGTGCAAGACGACCTTTCCCAGGCTCTGCTTGATGACATGGACAACTATCTGATGGCGCTGGCCAGGCTTCATGCCATTGAGATGGCTATCGAGTACCTCAATGCGCCCCTGCAGGCCCAGATTAAAAAGGTGCGGGGGATAAGCCCGTCAGACAGTGCTCTCCATCGCGACCTGGAGGAGTTGGCGCAACTGAGCAACTATCTGCAGCGCAGTTGGGACAAACGTGAACAGACTACGCTGGACCAGCTGCAACAGCAGTTGCAATCCCGTTATGGCAACTTGCCGGAGATCGCCACCCTGATCCGCCTGAGCAAGGAGATGAGCCAGCAGGTGATTGCTTATCACACCTTGCGTTACCAGCTCATCGACATGCATGTGATCGAGAGTCTGGTGCGCTGGAAACTCGACAAGCTGGAGCGCGCCTCCTCTTTGATGAACCGCTTCTATCTGATGGTGCTGTGCGGGGCTTTGATCTGCTTTGCGCTGGTGGCCTTCACCCTGTGGCGCCGCAACCAGAAGCTGAGCGAGTTGTCGCGCCAGACCGGCTTGCTGGCTCAGGCCAAAAGCGATTTTCTGGCCAACATGAGCCATGAGATCCGCACCCCCATGAATGCCATCATAGGTTTTAGCTCGCTGGCACTGCAGACTGAACTGGATCAACAACAGCGGGACTATTTGGGCAAGATCAAATCCTCATCCGATACCCTGCTGCTGCTGATCAACGACATCCTTGATTTGACCAAGGTGGAGTCAGGCAAGCTGACGTTGGAGGAGATCGACTTCGATCTCAGCGAGCAGCTCGATTCGCTGGCGGGCATGTTTGCCGATCTGGCGGAGCGCAAACACGTGGAAGTGGTTATTCGCAAGTCACCGGAAGTGCCGGTCTTCTTGCGTGGGGATCCCTTGCGATTGGGACAAGTGCTGGTCAATCTGGTGAACAACGCCATCAAGTTTACCGAACGCGGTGAAGTCGAAGTCTGCATCGAGCTGGCCAATCCTCACCCAATGCGGATCCGCTTCAGTGTGCGCGATACCGGCATCGGTATTGCCGAAGAGAAGCAGACCCAACTGTTTCAGGCGTTTACCCAGCTGGAGGCGGGCAATACCCGAAAATATGGCGGCTCGGGACTCGGGCTCAATATCTCCCAGCGGCTGGTGGAGCTGATGGGGGGGCGGATCACCGTAGAGAGCAAGCCTGGCGTCGGCTCTCTGTTCAAGTTCGATATTCCGATGGCGCAGGCGGTCTACGGCGTGGCTGGACGGAAAGTCTTCTTCGAAAACCAGCCGCTGGTGATGGTGATGGATGACAACGAACTGGTGCTGGATCTGGCCCGGGACATTCTGACTCGGGCGGGAGTGCGAGTGCTGCCGGTTAACTCCCTTTCCCGCGCCCGTCAGCTGCTCCGTGAAGAGGGACCGAATCTGCGGTTGGCGATCCTCGACTGGCGCATGGGTCAGGAGGATGGGCTCGATCTGGCGCTGGAGATGTATCAGCACAGCCAGTGGCGGCGGATCCCCATCCTGATGATCAGCGCCTGGGCCAGAGAGGGGCTGCACGCCCGGATGGACAGCATGGGGCTGACCCATTTTCTGCCCAAACCGATGACCGAAAATGCCCTGCTGGCCAAGGTGGACGAACTGCTCAACGGCAGCTCTTACGAGCTCAACCTGCGCAAGGCCGAGGCACAGGGGGATCAGCAACACTTCAAATCCCTGTTGCAGGGTACCCGAGTGCTGTTGGCGGAAGACAACCGGGTCAATCAGCAGCTCATCATCGAGTATCTGCGGCGCGTCGATGCGGTGGTGTGTGTGGTCAGCAATGGTCGGGAGGCGGTGGAGCGGGTCGCCGAGCAGCCTTTTGACGTGATCCTGATGGATTTGCAGATGCCGGTGCTGGACGGACTCGATGCCACCCGCCAGATCCGCAAGATGGTCGACAAACACGATGTGCCCATCATTGCCCTCACCGCCAGCGCTATGCCCGGTGACAAGGAGCGTTGCCTGGGGGTGGGGATGAATGGCTATGTTACCAAGCCGGTGAGCAAGCTGGATCTCTACAACAACCTGCTGCAGTGGGTAAAGCCGCAAGGGGTGGAGCAGGCGGGGATCATGGAGGTGAAACCGCCGGATATGATCGGGATCCTCGATCTGCAGGATGCCCTCAAGCGGCTGGAGCAGGACAAGGAGGCATTGCAGATCCTGTTCAAGCTGTTCATGTCGGAGCACAAGGACGATCTGTGGGAGATCCGCTCTGCCCTGCGCCGTCAGCAGCCCGAGGTGGCCAGCAAGCTGCTGCACACCCTCAAGGGGGTGTCTGCCAATATCTCGGCGGCCCGTCTGCAATTGGTGGCTGGCGAGCTGGAGTGGCGCCTGCGGCAAAACGAGGTGCTAAGCGAGACGGATCTGGAGCAGTTGCAACAGGTGTTCAGCCAGACCCGGGAAGAGGTGTCACACTTCCTGTTGACCGGTGAGCAGCATGAAAATTCGTATAATCCCTATTCATCAGGGGATGATCGCATGTCACAGTGAATTAAATAGTAATTATTCTCAACCATCCCGGTTCGGGATATGATGAGCTTTCGTTCGAATCGCCTCCAGCCGGAGGCGATTGTTTTCATTCTTCTATTTCTGCGTGGCTTCTCTGATGGCGGCTCCTTGGAGCGGTCACTGGCAGAGAGCGCTAAAGGTTGGTGGTGTGAGCGTATTTCTACGATTGAGCTGGTTTTTCAAGGAGCAGTGGCCCCGTTATCTGGCTGCCATCTCCCTGCTACTGATGGTAGCCCTGTTGACCGTTATTCCGCCCAAAGTGGTGGGCTGGGTGGTGGATGGCATCACCAGGGGCGGTCTCGACAATGGTACCCTGATGCGCTATCTGGCGGGGCTGTTTGGCCTGGGTGTGCTGATTTATCTGCTGCGCTACGTCTGGCGGGTGATGCTGTTTGGTGCCTCTTACCGTCTGGCCTATGTGTTGCGCAATCGCCTTTTCAGCCATTTCACCCGGATGAGCCCCGATTTTTATCAGCGCCACCGTACTGGCGATTTGATGGCCCATGCCACCAATGACATTCAGGCTGTGGAGATGACCGCTGGCGAAGGGGTGCTGACTCTGGTGGACTCCATCATGGTCGGGGTATTGGTGCTCTCCATCATGTGCAGCCAGTACTCCTGGCAGTTGACGCTGGTCTCCTTGCTGCCGCTACCGGTGATGGCCTATTTCATGAACCGCTTTGGCACCCAGATCTACACCCAGTTCAAGGCTGCGCAAGGGGCCTTCTCCAAGCTCAACAACAAGACCCAGGAGGCCCTTTCCGGCGTGCGGGTGTTGAAATCCTATGCGGTTGAATCGCTGGAAGATGAAGGCTTTGCCGAGCTGACCAAACAGGCGGGGGAGCGCAATATGGCGGTGGCCCGCATCGATGCCAAATTCGATCCGGTCATCTATCTCTGTATCGGTTGCTCCTACTTCCTCGCGGTGGCGGGGGGCAGTGTGCTGGTGCTGCGCGATGAGCTGACTCTGGGTGAGCTCACCAGCTTCACCATGTACCTCGGCCAGCTGATCTGGCCGATGTTTGCCATCGCCTGGCTGTTCAACATCATCGAGCGGGGTAGCGCCGCCTACTCCCGTATCGAAAGCCTGCTGGGGGAGCGCAGCGATATCGAAGAGCCCGCCCAGCCGGCCGCGTTTACCTCTGCCTTTCCTTTGCAGATCAAAGGGGTGAGCTATCAACTTGAGCAGCGCACCCTGCTTGCGGATATCGACGTTACCCTCAAGCAAGGGGGGATGCTCGGGGTGGTGGGGCGCACCGGGGCAGGCAAGAGCTCCCTGCTCAAGCTGTTGATGCGCCTTGCCAATCCGACTCACGGTTCGATTGTCATGGGTGGCGTTCCGATTGACCAGCTGCCGCTCGCCACACTGCGCAGCCAGTTTGCCTATGTGCCGCAGGAGCCATTCCTGTTTTCCACCACTATCGCCGCCAATATCGCCCTCGGCAAACCCGATGCGAGCCGCGAGGAGGTCGAACGGGTGGCGCGCATTGCCTGTGTCCACGATGATATCGTGCGTTTCCCCAAGGGCTATGAGACCGAGGTGGGGGAGAAAGGGGTGACCCTCTCCGGCGGCCAGAAACAGCGGCTGGCCATTGCCCGCGCCCTGCTGCTGGATGCGCCCATTCTGGTGCTCGATGATGCCCTCTCGGCGGTGGATGCCCACACCGAGCAGCAAATTCTGCATGCCCTCAAGGCCCATCGTCGCACCCTGATCCTGGTCAGCCATCGCATGACGGCGGTGGAGCAGGCCGACGAGATCCTGGTGCTGGAGCAGGGGGCCGTTAGCGAACGGGGTCATCACGGTGCCCTGATGGCGCACAATGGCTGGTATGCAGATATGGTGCGTTACCAGCGTCTCGAAGAAGCGGTGGAGGAGAGCCTGTGAATCCGACCATTAAACGACTGCTCGCCTACTGCGCCCAGTATCCTCGCTGGCTTATTCAGGCGGGGATCTGTTTGCTGCTTGCCACCGGCGCCGAAGTGGCCGGGCCGCTGCTGATCAAGCTCTTTATCGATGACTATCTGGCGCCTCGCAATATCGTGCTGCCCACCATAGCCCTGATTGCAGCGGGCTATCTGGGCTTGCAGGTACTCTCGGCGGCGGGCTTCTATTTGCAATCCCTGCGCTTTAACCGTATCGCCCAGGCGGTGGTGCAAACCTTGCGCGAGCAGGTGTTTGCCACCGCCATCCGCTTGCCGGCCCGCTACTTTGACAAGCATCGATCCGGCTCGCTGATTTCCCGCATCACCAACGACACCGAAGCGATCATGAACCTCTATGTGCAGGTGATCGGCTTGCTGGTGCAAAAGGTGGTGCTGTTGTGCGGCATCCTCATCTCGATGGCGCTGCTGGATCTGCGGCTGATGCTGGTCTGCTCCCTGTTGCTGCCCGCTGTGGGCGGGGTGATGTGGCTCTACCAGAAACTGAGCGTGCCGGTGGTGCGAGCGACCCGCAGTCTGCTCTCCGACATCAACAGCCGCCTCAACGAGTCGCTGCAGGGGATGCCGGTGATCCAGGCGATGGTGCAGGAGCGCCACTTTGCCAACGCTTTTGCCGAGGTGAACCAGCAGCACTGGTCGGCACGGATCAAGAGCCTCAAGATCAACGGCATTTTGCTGCGCCCGCTTATCGATCTCTTCTACATGATGGTGCTGATTGGCCTGTTGGCGCTGTTCGCCCACGAGGGACTGAGCCACGCGGGTGCCATTCAGGTGGGGGTGCTCTACGCCTTTATCAGCTATCTGGGGCGGATGATCGAGCCGCTCATCGAGATGACCAACCAGCTTAACCAGCTGCAGCAGGCGATGGTGGCGGGGGAGCGTGTCTTTGCACTGCTCGATGAAACCCGCGAGAGCACCGAGGGCGAGCTGCGCCCGCTGGAAGGGCGGGTCAGTTTCGAGCGGGTGAGCTTCTCCTACGATGGTGAGCAACAGGTGCTGCGGGAGGTCAGCTTTGCCGCAAAACCGGGCCAGATGCTGGCGCTGGTGGGCCATACCGGCAGCGGCAAGTCCACCATCATCAGCTTGCTGATGGGCTTCTATCCGCTGGATCAGGGGCAGATCCGCTTCGATGATCACGCACTGGATACCCTGTCGCTGGCGGCGGTGCGCCGCAGCATCGGGCTGGTGCAGCAAGATCCCTTTATCTTCGTCGGCACTCTGGCGGAGAACCTGCGTCTCGGTCGGGCCGGAATAGACGAAGCGCGGCTCTGGCAGGCGCTGAGCGAGGTGCAGCTGGCCGAGTTTGTGCGCAGCTTGCCACAGGGGATCAACACCCTGATGGAGGAGGGAGGCAAGAACCTCTCCGCCGGTCAGCGGCAACTGCTCTCCTTTGCCCGCGCGCTGGTGGGGGATCCGCGTATCCTCATTCTGGATGAAGCGACGGCCAGCGTGGACTCCCAGACCGAGTTGGCGCTGTCGCAGGCGATCTCTGCTGCCCGTCGTGGCCGCACCACCATCGCCATCGCCCACCGCCTCTCGACCATCGTCGATGCGGACGAGATCCTGCTGCTCTCACGCGGTCAGGTGAACGAGCGGGGTACCCATGGTGAGTTGATGGCCCTCGGCGGTCACTATGCCCAGCTGTTCGAGATGCAGAGTCAGGGGGCCTGGCTGGAAGAGAAGCGCGCCTGATCGGCACATTTGCTGTAACAGTGACATGAACGAAAAGAGGGAACCAGTGCGGTTCCCTCTGTTTTTTGTGTTGGGCAAAGGTCGTAAGCGTGATCCCTGTGCTTGTCGAATGGCGCAGATGCAGGCAACATGTTGTTTACATTAACTCATCGGATCAGTTCGCATATGGATTTGCAACGCTTCAAAGCCAATCTGGCGCTTCGGCTGTTTGCCTGGCGCTATATTCCCGTCATCGGGTTTTGTGCCCCGATCATCGAAGAGATGAACGCCAAGGCGCTGCGCATTCGCATTCCTCTTGGCTGGCGTACCCGCAACCATCTGGGCAGCATGTATTTTGGTGCGCTGGCGACCGGCGCCGATCTGGTAGGCGGTCTGCTGGTGATGGAGAAGGGGCGGCAGCGGCGCAAGAAGGTGCACTTCGCCTTCAAGGATGTGCAGGGGGAGTTTTTGAAACGACCGGAGGGGGATGTGCAGTTCGACTGCGCAGCGGGGGAGGAGATTGACGCCATGATCGACGAATCGTTGGCAAGCGGTCAGCGTATCAATCGCCCCATCCGGGTGGTAGCCACCTGTCCGTCATTGAACGGGGATGAGGCGATGGCGCGTTTTGTGCTGACCCTGTCGATCAAGGCCAGCTAGCGGGTTGCCGGAGAGTGGCTCCCCAAGACGGGATTAGCCAATCTCCGGGCTGACGCCCTCTTTCACCACGACCTTCATGCCGTTGAAGTTGACCACCTGTTCGGCCACGATCTTGCAGCGCTTGCGGGTCTCCACCTGACCGTCCACCTCGACCAGCCCTTCGGCAACGAGGGCTTTGGCGGCGCCGCCACAATCGGCCCACCCCTGATGTTTGATAAGGTCACACAAGGCAACGAAGGGGTGACCTTCGAGCAGAAACGTCTCCATGGGAAATCCTCTAGATGGATGAATGCCGGATACAGCAGGGCGACTATTTTAGGCAGTTCGCTCAGGCAAAGAAAGGAAGAGGGACTACTCGCTGTGAAAAAGTGGCCGATTGCTCTTGAGGTGGCGCTTTCGCAAGTCCTGATGGAGAGGTGAGAGGGCCAACCGTGACGTATCGTGACGCACCTCGTCCCTGCTGGTGTGCCCACACTCTCCCTTGACTGTTAGGATCGGGCCACTCTCAATGGCCCAAGGAACTTCCCATGACACTCTCCCGCCTGCTGCTGGCATGCAGCGCCCTGACTCTGTGCGGTGTTGCGCAGGCCAGTACTCCGGTGCAGGTCTCGCTGCCCGGGGTCAATTTGCCCGCGTCCCATCAGGTGGAAGGAGCGCGCGCCTCGCTACTCTACGGCCGGACCGGTCAGGTGAAGGGTATTGATCTGCCGATCTTCGCCCTCTCCGATGTGGATCAGTTCAGCGGCCTGCAGCTCGGGGTATTCCTGGGTGCTGGCCGGGTGCGCCACCAGTTTGGCGGGGTCGCCATCAACGC
Organism: Aeromonas sp. R4-2; assembly: GCF_040908295.1. Taxonomy (NCBI): domain Bacteria; kingdom Pseudomonadati; phylum Pseudomonadota; class Gammaproteobacteria; order Aeromonadales; family Aeromonadaceae; genus Aeromonas; species Aeromonas sp. R4-2. The sequence continues at coordinate 180,624 of NZ_JBFODL010000011.1, forward strand.
CATCAACTGGCACGAAGGGCAGGATACCGGCGTCAATCTGGGGCTGGTCAACCTGACCAACAATGTGCAGGGGCTTAACTGGGGGGCGGTCAATATTGCCAGGGGCAATGCGTTGGCCAACGTCGGCTTCGTCAATTACGCCGAGCGTACCACCTTCCAGATCGGCTTTATCAATGCGACCAAGCACCTCGATGGCTTGCAGATCGGGCTGGCCAACTACGCCACCAACGGCGTGTTCCCCATTTTGCCACTGGTGAACTTCCAGAAATCGTTCTGAGTGGGCGGTTCGCTTTGCGTTAAGGGCCTCTGCTGATTACCCTGTGCCTCTTGTAACTTGTGACAGGCGAACAGAGGTGATTGATGACGGCAGGGCAGATGAGTGCAATCGGGATCGGCTGGGATGTGCGTGGCTGGCAGGGCAGTGCCCAGGCGGTGGCCGTGGTGGGCTGGCAGGCCGACTCCAACAGCCTGCACTGGCTCGGGGTGTCGCCGCTGTTTCGCTTGAGCTCGCGGGTGGCGCCGGATCTGGCCGCCCTGTTGCGCCCGGCCCTGCAAAACGAGCTGACCCTGATGCAGGTAGAAGCCTGCCCGCAACTGGCGCTCGGTATCGATGCTCCGCTCGCCTTTCCCCGTGCCTTGCGGGATCTGCTCAACGGCCAGCCACACAGCTGCGCCGTGCCCGAACGGGAGATAGACAACCCCTACGCCTATCGTGACTGCGAGCGCTGGTTGTATCAGCAGTATGGCAAGAAGCCGCTGTCGGCCACCTTCGACCGGCTCGGCAACAACGCCACTCTAGCGCTCTCCATGCTGCCGCGACTCTCGGATCTGCAACTGGTGCCGACCGTTGCCCCGAAGGCCAGTCGCGCCGTGCTGGAGGTCTATCCGGCATTGGCCAAAGTGGGCGGCAAGGCCTCCCCGGCACGGCCCGAGCTGGCGGCGCAGCTGCCTGCGGATGCGCAGGTCGGCACCGATCGCTATGATGCGGCGCTCTGCGCCCTGATGGCGCTGCAATATGCCGCTGGTGGCAAGGTGACGGTATTGCCTGAGCTGATTTCGCCACCCAGTGACATGCCGTGTGATGAGGGCTGGGTCTATCACTTTGCCCGTCATGGCGTTGAGCACAACGGCATGTGATGGACGGTGACGCGGCGCATCATGGCGCCGCTCATCCTGTCGATGCGGGCCAAATGGCGCAAAAAACCTGTCTTTAGTCAGGAAATTGCCTGTTCATCCCGCGCCAAGGTGGCGCATCGTTATCTTCATCCGATATATTGCCCACCTTGCTGATCCTTTGCTGTGGTATTCCCGATGAAATCCGTTCTCTCTATTCAGTCCCACGTGGTCTTTGGTTGTGCCGGCAACAGCGCGGCCGTCTTCCCCATGCGTCGCCTTGGTATGGATGTATGGCCCATCAACACGGTGCAGTTTTCCAACCACACCCAATATGCCCAGGGGTGGCAGGGAATGGCGATGCCGGCGGGTCATATCAGTGCGCTGGTGAAAGGATTGGGCAATATCGAGGTGTTGAGCCAGTGTGACGCCGTGCTGAGCGGTTATCTTGGCTCCGCCGAACAGGGAGACGAGATCCTGACCGTGGTCAACGCCGTCAAGGCGGCCAACCCCGATGCCATCTACTTCTGCGACCCTGTGATGGGGCACCCGGAGAAGGGGTGTATCGTCGCTCCCGGCGTCACCCGTTTCCTGACCGAGCAGGCGCTGCCGGTGGCCGACATGATGGCCCCCAACCTGCTGGAGCTGGAGACCCTCTGCGATACCCATCTGGCTGATCTGGATCAGACCCGCGCGGCTGCCCATCAGCTGCTGGCCCGCGGCGTCAAGCTGGTGCTGGTCAAGCATCTCGGTCGTGCGGCGCAGGACTCCAGCCGCTTCGAGATGCTGCTGGCGACCCCGCAAGGGGATTACCTGATTGCCCGTCCGCTCTATGACTTTGCCCGCCAGCCGGTGGGGGTTGGCGATCTTATCAGCGCCCTGATGCTGGCCAATTTGCTGGCCGGTCACGATGCGGTTAGCGCGTTCGAGCGCACCAACGCCTCGGTGGATGCGGTGCTGCAGGAGACCTGGCGCCAGCAGGCTTACGAGCTGCAACTCATCACCGCGCAAGATGCCTTCGCCCTGCCAGAGGTTGAAGTGCGAGCGGTGAAACTCCCCTGAGTCAACGCGGACTTTCGTCTATCCCGACAAGGGGATGCAGATGAAAAAGGCTTGCCAATGGGCAAGCCTTTTTACTGTTTGCCTATTTAGTGCGGCAAGCAATCAGATGCGGGGATGGCGGAGGCGATAACGCTCAGCCATGGCATTGGCCGCTACCATGGCGGCGTAGACATCCTGTTCACTCACTGTCATCGGCATGTTGCCCATGGTATCGAGGGGATCGCAGGCCAGCTGCGCCACCTTGCGCCACTCGCTTTCATCAAAGTGGGTGAGCCCCAGCTCTGGTAGCGTCATGGGCAGACCTGCACAGTCGATGATGCGAAACACTTCATCAAGTTCATGTTGCGGGGCGCGCTCAAGCACGAGTTGGGTCAGCAGGCCGAAGACTACCTTCTCGCCATGCTGGGCGCGATGGAGCTCCGGGATCAGTGACATGCCGTTGTTGACTGCATGAGCGGCGGCCAGTCCACCGGCTTCGGCGCCGACCCCGCTGAGGTAGATGGTGGCCTCGATAACCTGCTCCAGCGCCGGGGTCGAGACATGGTGGCGTATCGCATCCATGGCCAGCTCGATGTTCTCACCAAGCAGCTCGTAACAGAGCTTTGCCAGACCAAGGCCAGTGCGTGAAGGGCGCTTGCCGACCAGATTGAGCCCGTCCGCCCGATAGCAGGCGCGCGCCTCGAAATAGGTGGCCAGGGCATCACCAACGCCTGCGGAAAAGAAGCGGGGAGGGGCGGCGGCAATGATGGCCGTGTCAGCCAGCACCACGTCCGGATTTTGCGGCAGGAAGAGATAGCGCTCAAATTCCCCCGCCTGGTTGTAGATCACCGCCAGTGCCGTGCAGGGGGCGTCCGTGGAGGCAATCGTCGGGAACAGCACAACCGGACGGCGCAGATAGAAGGCCACGGCCTTGGCGACATCCAGCGTCTTGCCGCCGCCGATCCCGACAATCACGTTCGCACCATATTGCTCTGCAAGGTGGGTCAGGCGGTGGATCTCCTGTTCGGTGCATTCGTAGCGAAACTTGTCGACCACTCCCCTGAGGCCTGCCTGCAGGAGCCCCGCCAAAGCTTCTTCCCGTACCCGCTCCAGAATGAACTCATCGCTGATGAGCAACGCATAGTCACCAAAATCTTTAACGTGCTCATGGAGTTGCGGGAGAAGGTGTTGACCGATGATGAACTTTTTGGGGGAGGTAACTGTACGGGGCAAAGTGGGCATCCATTATTCCTCAAGGCAGTGAATAACATAAAATAGATTATCAAATGGGTCTCTCACGATACGCCTGATGAGGCAATAGATGAAGAAGAAAAGGGAGGTGTTTTAATCATTAATTAATCTTTCTATTTATTTGGCTGTATTTTGGGGCGGCGATTGGCGGTGTTGAGGCATACAGGAGCAATTGCTCTATCGTGGCAATTTGTTGCAAGCCATATTGCTGCAACAAACAGTCACGCAGCAACAAGCAGGACCGCTTGGTGCGGCCCTGCTGTATTTGGATAAGGGATAGGAGATAGTCAGAGCAGTTTGTAGAAGATTGCGGTTGCTGCAAGGGTGCCATCGGCGTTGCGTGCAAAGCTCGGGATCTGGCCCGCCTCCAGATAGCCGAGTTGACGATAAAGGTGGGAGGCCACATCACCGGCGCGAGTATCCAGCACCAGCAGCGAACGGCCCGCGGCATGGGCGCCTTGTTCCATTGCCTGCATCAGCGCACGACCGACACCTTTACCTCTCGCCGTTTGCAGTACCATCAATTTTTCCACTTCGGCCCGGTGGCGACCGTTGGCCTTGCCACAGAGCGCGAGCTGAATCGCTCCTACTATCTGTTGCTGCTCAAGGGCCAGCCACAGCTTTTGGTGACCTGCCGCTAGATCCGCTTCAACTCCTTGCCAGTAGCAGGTAGATTCCTCCGTGGTCAGCGGCGGTAAAAAACCGACCGAGGCGCCGCTATCGACACAATCTTGCAGCATGGCGATGAGCGCGCTTTGGTAGGTCGCTGCGCTCTTAACTTCCACAATGTTCATCTGACATCCTTGTCGTTGCTCTGTTATGTGGCTGATTGCCACTGTTGGTTCATATGAGGTAGGTACTTATGCTCGGCGCAAGTACGGCTTGTCAGCGGATCAGCTCCTGCTCAACCAGCCAGGTAAACAGCAAGCGGGAGACGGGGGAGAGCTCATCGAGGTGAGAGCTGTCGAGCCAGCGCAGCTCGGCAATTTCTGCCGAGGCGATTGGGGTGCCGCTTGTTTCGCCGGTGTAACAGCGCAGTCGCACCTCGACTCCTGCCGGTTTGCCATCGGCCTGAGCGCTGAACTCGCAGACAAAGCGCAGGGTATCGGGCTGCAGGGTGACAGCCAGCTCCTCCTCAATCTCGCGGATCAGCGCCGCCTCGTCGCTCTCGCCCGGTTCCCGCTTGCCGCCCGGGATGTAATAGATGTCCTTGCCGTGGGAGCGGGCGCAGAGCAGCTGCTGATCTTTAAAGGTGAGCCAGGCGAGTTTGTCGATCATTGAGTTGCATCCTCTGTTTGTGTTGTGTGTATTGCCTGCATGTACCGGGTGTACAGGGTGCGGTAGGAGCGAGGCTCCTGCGCATCGGGAGAAAGTCCCAATTGATCTGCCAGCGCGAGCAGTTGCTGGCGAAAAGCCGGGAGGCGTTCCTCGTCATCGGTCATGATGGCGAGCTCGGCAAAATCCCCGATCTCGGCCAGATGATCCAGGGTGACGTGAAACGGGCCAATGAAGTAGATGCTGCGCCTTTTGGTGATCACGAGTATCTGCCGGTAGTTCATGGTGAGGAGCATGTTGGCAGCCTTGTCGGCATCGCTGATATTGACCGCCTCGCAGCGATCCTTCTCGGGCCCCTTGACGATCCAGAGCTGGATGCCGGAGGGCTGCATGGTGCGGATAGCCAGACTTTTGCCAGCCTGGGCAAGGGCATCATCCGGGGTGTCGAAGTAGCGATCCTGCTCCAGATTATCCTCCAGCATGATCTCCGGATTGAGGGCGAGCAGTGCCTTGAGGAAGGCGGGGCGATCCGTCAGCTGATATTTGAACTCGACTTCGAAGCGGCCCTGAAAGTGCGCCTGTGACATCAAGAAGATCCCTCTGTGAGCCTGTGTGGCAGGCAGCCTAACAAAGATGAAGTTGAGTCCCAAGGAGAAAGAGGGGAGATGCCGGAAACGCACTGTTTCCAGCGCGGTGACCGCGTAGCTGAATGAGTGCGCAATGGCTGGTTCGCCACAGACTTTTCGACCCTAAAAAAGCGGACTGGCGCACATCACGACAGGGCCGGACTGGGCGAAGGCGGGATCCTTGTGGTTTAATCTTGCCACTTTAGCGGTAGTGGGCGACGAGCCTGCTACCTTGCGTGGGCAAGATGCAGGTGAGCAAGATGCAGATAGCAGCAGAGAGCAAATTTATCGGACTCGGAGTCGCGGGCAATTTCGCCGGTCATCTGGAGCAGGCGGGTGAAGCGTCGGATTTCGTGGCTGTCGTGGTGCGCGATACCACGGCGCCCAAGGCGCTGTTTCCCTTTTTCGTGCCGGGCCATCCGGATCAGCTCGGGGTATTCCCGTTGAGCGACAAGGTGATCTTCCTGCCGGAAGCGGCGGTCAGCGGTGACGAGAAGGTGCAGATCGAGCCGGAAGTGGCCCTCTGGTGCGAGCTTGAGTATGCCGACAAGCAGGTGGTGGCGATCCATCCCCGTGCCTTTGGCGCCTATAACGACTGCTCCATCCGTCGTCCCAACGCCAAGAAGATCAGCGAGAAGAAGAACTGGGGCGAAGAGAGCAAGGGGTTGGCGGCCAACCTGCTGCCGCTTTCCGGTTTTGCCGCCGGTTGCGAGCTCGATGACTATCGTATCGCCTGCTATCTGGAGCGGGACGGTGAGCTGCACGCCTACGGGGTAGACAGCGCCGCCATCGACTACAGCTACTTCCACGGCAAGCTGCTCGACTGGGCCATCGACAAGTTCAATCATCAGCAGGATGAAGGGCCGGCGGAGCACATTCAGGGACTGCTGGCGCAGGCGGGACATCCTCCCCATGCGCTCATCAGTATCGGTGCCACCCGCTATACCCCGTTTGGCGAGACCCACTTCCTTAAACCGGGCGACACCTCCTGCGTAGTGGTCTACCCGGGCAGCCGTTATAGCGAAGCGGAGATCCGCGAGGCGATCCGCAGCCGCCACTTTGGTGCTGATATGTCGGTGCTGCTGCAGGCGGTGCAGGCGCGCTAATCAGGTTGGCTCGCGGGGAGGCCACAGCCATCCTGCGGGCTGCAACAAAGAGTCATTGATGAAGATTGATACTGCAACGCGGGCCGATTATCCGGCCCTGATCGATCTGTGGGAGGCCTCTGTTCGGGCGACCCACCACTTCCTGCCCGAGGCCGAGATCCTCGCACTCAAACCGCTTATTCTGGAGCACTACTTCGATGCGGTGACACTGCACTGTGCCCGGACGGAGGAGGGGCGCATTGCCGGTTTTTGCGGGCTATGCGATGGCAAGCTGGAGATGCTGTTTGTGGCTCCCGAGGCGCGCGGTAGTGGCGTGGGGCGTTTGCTGGTGGCGCATGCCATCGAACAGGGTGGCGCGACGCAGGTTGACGTCAACGAGCAGAACGAACAGGCAGTGGGCTTCTATCTGAAGATGGGGTTCACAGTGACGGGTCGCTCGCCGCTGGATGGTCAGGGCAAGCCCTATCCGTTGCTGCATATGGCGCTGGCGCCAGCCTGATGAGGCGCAGTACCCATAAACCAACGGGGGATGGCATCAGCCATCCCCCGTTTTTTGATCGTGTTTGTTACTTGCTGGCGACTTTGTTCACTACCTTGATCAGCTGATAGCGCAGGGAGGGGGCATCGGCCGGTACATCGGTGAGCTGCTCCTTACTCACGGTGAGCTGATACCGGTAGCCCGGCTCGAACTGGAAGCCTTCAATATCCTGGTAGAACAGCGTCCAGGGCTGCTGCTCATCACTGCGAACCTGCATGCACTGCATCGGGCCAACCCCGACGCAATCGACCAACTGGCTGTTGATATAGAGGGTCTCCCCCTGTGACGAGGCGGGGGCGCTCTGGCAGGCGGTCAGCAGCAAGGCTGCGCTGATAAACAGTGGTTTCATAATGGACTCCTTAACGCGAAAGGGGGCATTAGAGCGGCAAACAAAAAGGCGGTCAATGACCGCCTTTGTAACAAACCATATCAGCGCAGTGGTTAGCGCTGCTCGAGTGGAGTGAACTCGCGCAGCGGGTGGCCCACGTAGAGCTGGCGTGGGCGACCAATCTTGCTGTCCGGGTCTGAGTGGAACTCGTTCCAGTGCGCAATCCAGCCGATAGTGCGGGAGATGGCGAAGATCACGGTGAACATGCTCATCGGGATGCCGATCGCCTTCATGATGATGCCGGAGTAGAAGTCCACGTTCGGGTAGAGTTTCTTCTCGACGAAGTAGGGGTCGGAGAGCGCAATACGCTCCAGCTCCATGGCCACGTCCAGCAGCGGATCCTTGATCTGCAGTTCAGTGAGTACTTCGTGGCAGGTTTCGCGCATCACAGTGGCACGAGGGTCGTGGTTCTTGTAGACACGGTGACCGAAGCCCATCAGACGGAACGGATCATTCTTGTCCTTGGCCTTGGCGATGTACTCGGGGATGCGATCCACCGAGCCGATCTCTTCCAGCATGCGCAGGCAGGCTTCGTTGGCACCACCGTGGGCCGGTCCCCACAGGGAGGCGATCCCCGCGGCGATACAGGCGAACGGGTTGGCACCGGAGGAGCCAGCCAGACGAACGGTGGAGGTGGAGGCGTTCTGCTCGTGATCCGCATGGAGGGTAAAGATACGATCCATGGCGCGTTCAACGATGGGGTTGACCTTGTACTCTTCGGTCGGCACACCAAACATCATGTGCAGGAAGTTACCGGCATAGGAGAGGGCGTTACGCGGCTGCATGAACGGCTGGCCGATGGAGTACTTGTAACACATGGCGGCCAGAGTCGGCATCTTGGAGAGCAGACGGAAGGCACAGATCTCGCGATGCTGCTCGTTATTGATGTCGAGGGCATCGTGATAGAAGGCGGAGAGGGCGCTGACCACACCGCACATGATGGCCATGGGGTGGGAGTCACGACGGAAGCCGCGGAAGAAGAAGGCGATCTGCTCGTGCACCATGGTGTGGCGGGTGACCAGGCGTTCGAATTCGGCATATTGGGCCTTGGTCGGCGCTTCGCCGTACAGCAGGATATAGCAGACTTCCAGATAGGTGGCCTGGGTGGCCAACTGGGCGATGGGGTAACCACGGTGCAGCAAGACACCCTGATCCCCGTCAATGTAGGTAATGGCAGATTTGCAAGAACCGGTGGCCATAAAACCGGGGTCAAAGGTGAAATACCCCTGTGATCCCAATTTTCTGACATCGATGACATCCGGGCCGATGGTGCCGGAGAGGATCGGCAGTTCGACCGGATCTTTTCCGGGCAGGTGTAGGGTGGCTATCTTATCAGCCATAGCACGTCTCCTTTGCTCTTTATAATTTGGTTCCAGTCCTACTCTATTACGACTTTTATGACGCTGGCAAAGGTTGTTACCCATACCGAAGTGGCTGGAGCGCCTTATTTGAAACAGAGTTCCTTATCAATGTCAATTTTGCTGGAACCCCATTAATGGCATTAATGAAATGTTAAATTAAATATGCGATCGAGTTTGCGGTTTTGTGTTTTCTTTGTAGCTAATTGATTGTCTTCGGTTAAGGCCGCCGATATACTGCGCCACGTGGGTCATGGCTGCGGGTGTTTGAAACGCTTTGGCAAAGCCTGATGTGAAACCGAAAACTCGCGTTTTGGCTTTTTCAGAGTGTTTTGGTAACAAAAAACCAACAATCACCATTCCGTGCCCTCAAGTGTGAGTTAAAACAATAACTAACGTGCTCAATGGAGCTGAGTGGGCAAGCGTGAAAAACAAACAGAGACCGGTCAACCTCGACCTACAGACGATCAGCTTTCCTGTCACTGCCATTGCATCCATCCTGCACCGTGTTTCAGGGGTCATTACCTTTGTTGCACTGGGCATCTTGCTGTGGATGCTTGGTACTTCACTCGCCTCTCCCGAAGGGTTTGAAACCGTGGTTGCCATCATGGACAACTTCCTGGTCAAACTCGTGCTGTGGGGGATCCTGACTGCGCTGGCATACCACATTGTGGGCGGCTTGCGTCATCTGGTCATGGATATGGGCTATTGGGAAGAGCTGGAATCCGGCAATCAGAGCGCCCGCGTGGCCTTCGTGATCACCGCGATCCTGGCTGTATTGGCGGGAGTGCTTGTATGGTAACCAATTCTGCAACCTTCGGGCGCAGCGGCGTTCACGATTACATCCTGATCCGCGCCACCGCCCTCATCATGACCTGTTATGTCCTCTATCTGGTGGGCTTTGTCGCGTTCAACGACATCACCTACGAGGTGTGGGCAGGCTTCTTCGCCAAAACATTCACCAAGGTATTCACCCTGTTGACCCTGCTCTGCGTACTGATCCACGCCTGGATTGGTCTGTGGCAGGTGCTGACTGACTATATCAAGCCGGTAGGGCTGCGCGGGGCGCTGCAATTTGCCCTGGTCGTGGTGCTGTTTGTCTATCTGATGACGGGTTTCGTCGTGCTGTGGGGTGTGTAAGGTGACTATTCCAACTCGTGAATTTGATGCGGTGGTGATTGGTGCCGGTGGTGCCGGTATGCGCGCCGCTCTGCAGATTGCCCAGTCTGGCAAGAGCTGCGCTCTGTTGTCCAAGGTTTTTCCAACCCGTTCTCACACTGTTTCCGCCCAGGGCGGGATCACGGTTGCGCTGGGCAATGCCCACGATGACAACTGGCAGTGGCATATGTATGACACGGTAAAAGGTTCCGATTACATCGGTGATCAGGAAGCCATCGAGTACATGTGCAAAACCGGCCCCGAGGCTATCTATGAGCTGGAGAACATGGGGCTGCCCTTCTCCCGTTTCGATAACGGGTCTGTCTACCAGCGTCCGTTTGGTGGTCAGTCCAAGAATTTCGGTGGCGAGCAGGCCGCTCGTACCGCAGCGGCCGCCGACCGTACCGGTCACGCCCTGCTGCACACCCTTTACCAACAGAACGTCAAGAACAAGACCACCGTCTTCTCCGAGTGGTATGCGCTGGATCTGGTGAAAAACCAGGATGGCCACGTGGTGGGTTGTACCGCCATCGATATGGAGAGCGGTGAAGTGGTCTACTTCAAGGCCAAGGCCACCGTGCTGGCGACTGGCGGTGCCGGTCGTATCTACCAGTCCACCACCAACGCCCACATCAATACAGGTGACGGTGTCGGCATGGCGCTGCGTGCCGGCGTCGGCGTGCAGGACATGGAGATGTGGCAGTTCCACCCGACCGGCATCGCCGGTGCTGGGGTGCTGGTAACCGAAGGCTGCCGTGGTGAAGGTGGCTATCTGCTCAATAAAGATGGCGAGCGCTTCATGGAGCGTTACGCCCCGAATGCCAAGGACTTGGCCGGTCGCGACGTGGTGGCCCGCTCCATCATGATCGAGATCCGTGAAGGCCGTGGCTGCGACGGTCCCTGGGGCCCGCACATCAAGCTGAAGCTGGATCACCTCGGCAAAGAGGTGCTGGAATCCCGTCTGCCGGGGATCTGCGAGCTCTCTCGCACCTTCGCCCACGTGGATCCGGTCAAAGAGCCGATCCCGATCATTCCGACCTGCCACTACATGATGGGCGGCGTGCCGACCAACGTGAATGGCCAGTGCCTGACTCAGGACAAGAACGGCAACGATGTACCGGTGGTCGGTCTGTTTGCGGTGGGCGAGATTGCCTGCGTCTCCGTACACGGCGCCAACCGTCTGGGTGGCAACTCCCTGCTGGATCTGGTGGTCTTCGGCCGCGCTGCCGGCATGCATCTGGTCAACACCCTGGGCGAGATGGAGCACGGCCGCGATGCTTCCGAGTCGGATCTGGATGCCGCGTTGGCCCGCTTCAACCGCTGGGAAAATTGCCGTGACGGGGAAGACCCGGTGCAGATCCGCAAAGACCTGCAGCGCTGCATGCAGAACAACTTCTCTGTATTCCGCGAAGGTGCGGCGATGGCAGAAGGGTTGGCCGAGCTCAAGGTTATCCGCGAACGCCTCAAGTCAGCCCGTCTGGATGACACCTCCAAAGAGTTCAACACCCAGCGTATCGAGTGCCTGGAGCTGGACAACCTGATGGAGACGGCGTTTGCCACGGCGGTTGCCGCCAACTTCCGTACCGAGAGTCGCGGTGCTCACTGCCGCTTCGACTTCCCGGATCGCGACGATGAGAACTGGCTGTGCCACAGCCTCTATCATCCGGACACCGAGTCCATGACCCGTCGCGCTGTCAACATGTCACCCAAGACCCGTGAGGCGTTCCCGCCCAAGGTCCGGACTTACTGATTGCGGAGCCAGCCCTATGAACGTCACATTCTCTGTCTACAGATACAATCCGGATGTTGATAACGTCCCCCATATGAAGGAATATCGTCTTGATATTCCTGAAGGTTCCGACATGATGGTGCTCGACGCACTGATCCAGTTGAAAGAGCTGGATCCCACGCTCGCCTTCCGCCGCTCTTGCCGCGAAGGGGTCTGTGGATCAGACGGTCTCAACATGAATGGCAAGAACGGTCTTGCCTGTATCACCCCGCTCTCCGACCTGCTGAAGAAGGGCAATAACGTCGTTATCCGCCCCTTGCCCGGCCTGCCGGTGATCCGTGATCTGGTGATCGACATGACCCAGTTCTACACCCAGTGGGAGAAGGTCAAACCCTTCCTCATCAATGATGACAAGTTGCCGCCGGTGCGTGAGCACCTGCAATCCCCCGAAGAGCGCGCCAAGCTTGACGGCCTGTACGAGTGCATTCTCTGTGCCTGCTGCTCCACTTCGTGCCCCTCCTTCTGGTGGAATCCCGACAAGTTCATCGGTCCGGCCGGGCTGCTCGCCGCCTACCGCTGGCTGGCTGACAGCCGCGACACCGCGACCACCGAACGACTGGGGAATCTGGACGACGCATTCAGCGTGTTCCGCTGCCATGGCATCATGAACTGCGTGAACGTCTGTCCGAAAGGCTTGAACCCGACCAAGGCGATTGGCCAGATCAAGTCGATGTTGCTCAATCGGGCTGTTTAGTATCAGGGCCGACCACGTGCTGGCCCGACCTCTGGATAGCCATCCCACCCGTGGCAGGATGGCTATTTGACCCCTACAAGCTGCGCAGCAGTAACAAGAAGTACAAGGGATAGAAATGCATAACGGCGTGATGAAGGCCTGGTTGGAGTCATCTCACCTGGCTGGTGCGAATGCAAGCTATATCGAGGATTTGTACGAATCCTTCTTGGAAAATCCTGACTCCGTGTCCGACGAGTGGCGCAGCCTGTTTAGCGAGCTGCCCCAGGTCAATGGCCATGCGGTTGAACAACCCCACTCCCAGGTCCGCGATTATTTCCGTCGTCTGGCCAAGGATCCCTCTCGCTACAGTGCCCCCGTCTCCGATCCGCAAGTGGATGCCAAGCAGGTGCGGGTATTGCAGCTGATCAACGCCTTCCGTTTCCGTGGTCACCAGAATGCCAATCTGGACCCGCTGGGCCTGTGGCAGCGTGAAACCGTTGCCGAACTGGATCCTGCGTTCCACAACCTGCAGGGCCCAGATATGGAGGCCACCTTCAATGTGGGCTCCTACGCCATCGGTCGCGAGACCATGGTGCTCTCCGACCTCTACGCCTCGCTGAAGAAGACCTACTGCGGCTCCATCGGCGCCGACTACATGCACCTCACCTCCACGGAAGAGAAGCGCTGGCTGCAACAGCGTCTCGAATCCATTGAAGGGAAGGGGAGCTACACCCTCGAAGAGAAGACCCGTTTCCTCGAGAGCCTGACCGCCGCCGAAGGGCTGGAGAAATATCTGGGTGCCAAGTTCCCGGGAGCCAAGCGCTTCTCGCTGGAAGGTGGCGACGCCATGATCCCCATGCTCAAGGAGCTGATCCGTCGCGCCGGTGAGCAGGGCTGCAAAGAGGCCGTTATCGGTATGGCCCACCGCGGTCGTCTCAACGTGCTGATCAACGTGCTCGGTAAACGGGCGCAGGATCTGTTCGACGAGTTTGCCGGCAAGCATGGCGAATCCTGGGGCACCGGTGATGTGAAGTACCATATGGGCTTCTCCTCCGACTTCGCCACCCCGGGTGGCAACGTCCACCTGGCGCTGGCGTTCAACCCCTCTCACCTCGAGATTGTCAACCCTGTGGTCATCGGCTCGGTCCGTGCCCGTATGGATCGTCGCGGTGACAAGGATGGCTCCAGCGTGCTGCCCATCACCATTCACGGTGACTCGGCCATGGCCGGTCAGGGCGTGGTGGCCGAGACCTTCAACATGTCCCAGACCCGTGCCTATGGCGTCGGCGGGACGGTGCGCATCGTCATCAACAACCAGGTTGGTTTCACCACCTCCTATATCCGTGACCTGCGTTCCACCGAATATTGCACCGACATCGCCAAGGCGGTGCAGGCGCCGGTGCTGCACGTCAACGGGGATGATCCGGAAGCCGTGGTGCTGGTGACCCAGATTGCACTGGATTACCGCAATACCTTCAAACGCGACGTGGTGATCGAACTGGTCTGCTACCGTCGTCACGGTCACAACGAAGCGGACGAGCCGAGCGCGACCCAGCCGCTGATGTACCAGAAGATCAAGCAGCACCCGACCCCGCGCAAGATCTACGCCGATCAGCTGGTGGCCGAGGGGAGCCTCGCTCAGGAGCGGGCGACCGAACTGGTCAACGAGTATCGTGAAGCGCTGGATCGCGGCGAGCGGGTGAGCAAGGAGTGGCGGCCGATGGAGCTACACTCCGTCGACTGGACCCCTTATCTGGGCCACGACTGGAACATGGCCTATGAGAGTGCCGTGCCGATGGATCACCTCAAGAGCCTCGGCGAGCGGGTGAGCCAGTATCCGGCGACCCACGTGCTACAGCGTCAGGTCGAGAAAATTTATGAAGACCGCCGTCTGATGGCCGCTGGCGAGAAGCTGGTGGATTGGGGCTTTGCCGAGACCCTGGCCTACGCCACTCTGGTGGACAAGGGGTCCCGCATCCGCTTTACCGGTGAAGATTCCGGCCGTGGCACCTTCTTCCACCGCCACGCCGTGCTGCACAGCCAGACCGATGCCAGCACCTACACCCCGCTGTGCAACCTGCACGACGAGCAAGGCCCGTTCGAGGTGTATGACTCTGTGCTGACCGAGAACGCGGTACTGGCCTTTGAATATGGTTACGCCAGCGCCGAGCCGGCTGGCCTCACCATCTGGGAAGCCCAGTTCGGCGATTTCGCCAACTGTGCCCAGGTAGTGGTGGATCAGTTCCTCTCCTCCGGTGAGCAGAAGTGGGGCCGGATGTGCGGCCTGACCATGCTGCTGCCGCACGGTTACGAGGGGCAGGGCCCGGAGCACTCCTCCGCCCGTCTGGAGCGTTATCTGCAGATGTGCGCCCAGCACAACATGCAGGTGTGCGTGCCCTCAACCCCGGCGCAGGTGTTCCATATGCTGCGTCGTCAGGTTGTGCGCCCGATGCGCCGTCCGCTCATCGTCATGACGCCCAAATCCCTGCTACGCCATCCGCTGGCGGTGAGCAAGCTTGAAGAACTGGCGGAAGGTACCTTCCAGAACGCCATCGGCGAGATCGATGCGCTGGATCCGAAAGCGGTCAAGCGCGTGGTCTTCTGCTCCGGCAAGGTCTACTACGACCTGCTCGATGCCCGTCGCAAGGCCGAGCAGCAAGATGTGGCACTGGTGCGAATTGAGCAGCTCTACCCCTTCCCGGAAGAGGAAGTGCGCGCCATTCTGGCCGATTACAGCCACGTCACCGACTTTGTCTGGTGTCAGGAAGAGCCGCAGAACCAGGGCGCCTGGTACTGCACCCGTCACCACTACGATGGCGTGCTGCCAGCCGGAGCTACCCTGCGTTATGCCGGTCGCCCCGCGTCAGCCTCACCGGCCGTCGGTTACATGTCTGTCCACGCCAAGCAGCAAAAAGCCTTGGTGGAAGATGCCCTTACCCTGTAAAGCCTCTGGCATAGAAGTAAAAAGGAACTGATTGGATGACTATCGAAATCAAGGTACCGGATCTGCCGGAATCAGTGGCCGATGCCACTATCGCCACCTGGCACAAAAAACCGGGCGATCTGGTCGCCCGTGACGAAGTGCTGGTCGACATCGAGACCGACAAGGTGGTGCTGGAAGTGCCGGCACCGCAAGCCGGCGTGCTGGGGGATATTCTGCAAGGGGAAGGGGCGACCGTGTTGTCCCGTCAACTGATTGCCATCCTCACCGCCGCCCCGGTGGCCGGTGAAGAGACCAAAGAGAAACCCGCTGAAGCGGTTGCCGATGATGGTGCCGATGGCTTGAGCCCCTCGGTGCGCCGCCTGATTGGCGAGCACGATATCGACGTGACCAAGCTGACCGGTACCGGCAAGGGTGGTCGCATCACCAAGGATGATGTGGAAGCCTTCATCAAGGCCAAGAGCCAGCCTGCGGCAGCCGCACCGGTCGCCGCTGCCGCTCCGGCAGCCAAGGTTACTCCGCTGGGTGGTCGCACCGACAAGCGGGTACCGATGACCCGTCTGCGCAAGCGCATTGCCGAGCGTCTGCTGGAAGCGAAAAACACCACCGCCATGCTGACCACCTTCAACGAGGTCAACATGAAGCCCATCATGGATCTGCGCAAGCAGTACGGCGAGATCTTCGAGAAGAAGCACGGCATCAAGCTCGGCTTTATGTCCTTCTACGTGAAAGCGGTGGTGGAGTCCCTCAAGCGCTATCCGGAAGTAAACGCGGCGCTCGATGGCGATGACGTGGTTTACCACAACTACTTCGACGTCAGCATCGCCGTCTCGACCCCCCGTGGTCTGGTGACGCCGGTGCTGCGCGACTGCGACAACATGAGCCTGGCGGACATCGAGAAGGCCATCAAGGATCTGGCGGGCAAGGGCCGTGACGGCAAGCTGACAGTGGATGAACTGACTGGCGGCAACTTCACCATCACCAACGGTGGCGTGTTCGGCTCCCTGATGTCCACCCCGATCATCAACCCGCCCCAGAGCGCCATTCTGGGCATGCACAAGATCCAGGATCGCCCGATGGCCGTTGACGGCAAGGTCGAGATCCTGCCGATGATGTATCTGGCGCTCTCCTACGATCACCGTCTCATCGACGGACGCGAATCGGTAGGCTTCCTGGTCTCCGTCAAGGAGCTGCTGGAAGACCCGACCCGTCTGTTGCTGGACGTCTAAGCCTGTGGCACCCGGGCAAGGGGTTTGCGCCCCGAGCCGAATGTGCTGCTGGACGTTTGAGTAATACCCGAGCGATTGAAAGATAACGAGGGGCCGCCCAGGCCCCCATTCACAGGGGATTGAGAAACACCAGCCCCGGACGGAAATACCTACAACACGGATAGAGCATCTATGAATCTGCATGAATATCAGGCAAAACAGCTGTTTGCCGAGTATGGCCTGCCGGTCTCCGAAGGTTATGCCTGTGCTACCCCACAAGAAGCGGCCGAAGCGGCCGACAAGATTGGCGGCAATACCTGGGTCGTCAAATGCCAGGTACACGCCGGTGGCCGCGGTAAAGCGGGCGGCGTGAAAGTGGCCAAGAGCAAGGATGAGATCCGTGCTTTTGCCCAAAACTGGCTTGGCAAAAATCTGGTGACCTACCAGACCGACGCCAACGGCCAGCCGGTCACCAAGATCCTGGTGGAATCTTGCACCGACATCGCCAAAGAGCTCTACCTGGGCGCCGTGGTTGACCGTGGTTCGCGCCGCGTGGTCTTCATGGCCTCGACTGAAGGTGGCGTGGATATCGAGAAGATCGCCCACGAAACCCCTCATCTGATCCACAAGGCGGCCATCGATCCGTTGGTGGGTCCGCAGGCTTATCAGGCCCGCGAACTGGCCTTCAAACTGGGTCTGGTCGGCGATCAGATCAAACAGTTCACCAAGATCTTCATGGGTCTGGGCCAGATGTTCCTGGATTGCGATTTCGCGCTGCTGGAGATCAACCCGCTGGTGATCACCGCGCAGGGCAACCTGCACTGCCTGGATGGCAAGATCAACATCGACGCCAACGCCCTGTATCGTCAGCCCAAGCTGCGCGAGATGCACGACCCGTCACAAGATGACCCCCGCGAAGCGCACGCCGCCCAGTGGGAGCTCAACTATGTGGCCCTCGATGGCAACATCGGCTGCATGGTCAACGGCGCGGGTCTGGCCATGGGCACCATGGACATCGTCAACCTGCACGGCGGCAAGCCGGCCAACTTCCTTGACGTCGGCGGCGGCGCCACCAAGGAACGCGTAACCGAGGCGTTCAAGATCATCCTCTCCGACAGCAACGTCAAAGCGGTGCTGGTCAACATCTTCGGCGGCATAGTGCGCTGCGACATGATCGCGGAAGGCATTATCGGTGCGGTCAAGGAAGTGGGGGTCAAGGTGCCCGTCGTGGTCCGTCTGGAAGGCAACAACGCCGAGCTGGGTGGTATCAAGCTGGCCGAGAGCGGCCTCAACATCATTGCGGCCAAGAGTCTGACCGATGCCGCGCAGCAAGTCGTCAAAGCAGCGGAGGCCAACTGATGAGCGTACTGATCAACAAGGACACCCGAGTCATCTGCCAGGGCTTTACCGGCGGTCAGGGTACTTTCCACTCCGAGCAGGCGCTCTCCTACGGCACCCAGCTGGTGGGCGGCGTCTCTCCGGGTAAGGGCGGCACCACCCATCTGGGCCTGCCGGTGTTCAACACCGTCCGTGACGCGGTCGAAGCGACCGGTGCCACCGCCTCCGTCATCTATGTGCCGGCGCCGTTCTGCAAGGATGCCATTCTGGAAGCGATCGATGCGGGCATCAAGCTGATTGTCACCATCACCGAAGGCATCCCGACGCTGGATATGCTGGACGTCAAAGTGAAGCTGCAAGAGACCGGCGTGCGGATGATCGGCCCCAACTGCCCGGGCGTGATCACTCCGGGTGAATGCAAGATCGGCATCATGCCGGGCCACATTCACAAGCCGGGCAAGGTGGGCATAGTCTCCCGCTCCGGCACCCTGACCTACGAAGCGGTCAAGCAGACCACTGACGAGGGCTTTGGCCAGTCCACCTGCGTCGGTATCGGTGGCGACCCCATCCCAGGCTCCAACTTTATCGACATTCTGGAGATGTTCCAGAACGACCCGCAGACCGAAGCGATCGTGATGATCGGCGAGATCGGCGGCAACGCCGAGGAAGACGCTGCCGCCTATATCAAGGCCCACGTCACCAAGCCGGTGGTCTCCTATATCGCCGGTGTTACTGCCCCTCCCGGCAAGCGGATGGGCCACGCTGGCGCCATCATCTCCGGTGGCAAGGGTACCGCCGCCGAGAAGTTTGCCGCGCTGGAAGATGCTGGCGTGAAAACCGTCCGCTCCCTGGCCGATATCGGCAAGGCATTGCGCGAAGTAACCGGCTGGTAATTCTGCTTAGCCCGTTATCTCTAATAAAAAGCCGCCCGATGGGCGGCTTTTTTTATGGGTTTTAAAGTGGTTTGATTTAATCAATCATCGCGATTCAGGCGCTAAACGAATTTTATTACAGGAGACCAGAAACAGTGTGGATACTAAAATAGTCTGCGATTTGAACTTGTCAGGTTGATTCGTTCCTTTACCCATTGCATCGAGTGACCTGTTTGTGGGTAAGGCTAAAAGTCATGCAAGGATGTCAGTGAGATAACCTAGTGTCAGGGGGACATAATGATTTCACGTATTGTGGGAATTGGCTGCCTTACCAGTATCTGCTTGCCAACAGCATGGGCGGCGGATTGCCCGAACAGGCAACCGGGGCAGCATCTAGAGTTTCTTGGGCGTTCGGCTGACAATTCGGTATCACTATGGCTTTCAAGTCCAGGTTCCGGGGGGAATTTTCGCCTCTCTGCTCCCGGGGTATCTGAAATCGATAGTTGGAATGCAAACCGCGCGTCGTTGCACTTGAGTGTCTCACCTGTAGTACTTGATGACCTTAACGGGACTCACAAACTGGATCTCCTCAATGCAGATGGTTCTTTCAACTGCTTCCTCGATTCGAGAAACCAGAACAATCCGGTATTTCCAAATATTCCCCCGATCGATGGGGGAGACAGTAACGGTGGCACTGGTGGAGGAACCGGAGGTGGTGGCGGCAGCAATGGAGGAAGTGGTGGCGGAACCGGAGGTGGGGATGGCGGCAATGGTGGAACTGGTGGCGGAACCGGCGGGGGGGATGGCAGCAATGGTGGTAGTGGTGGTGGCACCGGTGGTGGGAGTGACCCGATCCGCAATATTGTGACCAGTATCAGTGCAGATGCCTTGATAGGCTATTTGAGCGGCTCTCTCAGTATTTCAGATCGTGTCGTTGTCGGGCTTGACCAATTTGAAGATATTGCCAGTCAAAAAGGGTTGTGGCAGGTATGGACTGATATACGCCATACCGGAGTCTCCGATGATCGTAACGAGATAGACACATCCGGACATGCCAACAGCTTTTTGATCGGTATACACAGAGCCCTTGGTAAAGACGGGCTGGGCGGTATTGCATTTGCCAATAGCAAAACCTCTCTTGGCACGTTTGGCAGTTCGGTACGAAATGAGGGGGACAGTTTCTTTGTTGGGCCATATGGCGGCTATAGGTTAGATACGCACTGGCTGCTGGATGGCTGGGCTGCATGGGGACGAACTGATAACGATACCGAACTCGATGTACTTAAAGGGAGTTTCAAGACAACGACCGGGTTGATCTCAGCCAACCTGACCGGTGGCTACGACGTTGGTGAATATCTGCTGCGGCCCAAGCTTGCCCTCTTTTACAGTCACAATAAATCCGATGCGTTTGATTACACAGGCTCATTGCCTTATGCAAACCAGATTTATAACGTGACATTGCGGGTTAATGAAAACTCTTTTGAATATGCCACCAGTGAAGCATCAGGGGATATCAATCGTATTTTCACCACAACCGATGGTGTTCAAATTATACCGGCCCTGCGTCTTGGGGTTCGTTATGATATTGAGCGTCCCAATGATGGTCAGATCCTGAATGAAAATCTAACAATGGAAAGTACGACCCCGTGGAGTGGATCTGCACGGATTGCACTGGCGGTAGCCCCTCAGCGTCATCAGCGTTTTGAAGTTATCACCGGTTATTACAGTATCGGGCGTCAGGACCTTGACCTCTGGGATATTAGATTTAACGCCGCTGTGAATTTTTAACTTACATAGGGAGATAAAAGTACCGATAACTTGGTCGGCACTTTGATTTAAATTACATGTATGGAGATGGTATTCACCTGACAGTTGCCAACAAAAGGGAGTGGTCATACGGCTTCATACCGAATAACAAACTGTATCCCTTGTGGTGGCCCGTGAGAGCCTTATTTAGTTGATGGATATATCCACAAATGGGGGTGTCAGGAGTGCCGAATAGCTAGAGACGGATATCCGGATGTAGGGCTGAAAAGGGAGATGTGTGCGCAGGAACGTCAGCTTTGCGAGATAGAAAAAAGGCACCCAAGGGTGCCTTTTTCACAATCTGAGTGGCTTGCCTATCAGGCAGCGGTTTTCAGCTGTACTGCGGCGGCTTTCTTGTGATCGCCGATCGGCATCACGGTGCGGCCGAACTGCTCGTTGATCACGGTGGCCATGGCCAGGTAGATAGCGCTGGCGCCACAGATGATGCCTTCGAAACCGGCGATGGTGCCGATCAGGGTGCTGCCGGTGAAGTCACGGGCGGCCAGCAGGAAGAACAGCACGGTCAGGGAGGCGAACACGAACTGCTTGGCGCGCGGGTAGTTGATGGTGCCAACCAGCATGAACAGGGTGAACATGCCCCACATCAGCAGATACCAACCCATGTAGGCGTGCGGAGTGGCTTCGGCCAGACCCATGGTCGGCATGATCAGCAGGAACACCAGGCTTAGCCAGAACAGGCCGTAGGAGGTGAATGCGGTCACACCGAAGGTGTTGCCACGCTTGTACTCCATGATGCCAGCGATGATCTGGGCGATGCCGCCGTAGCACAGGCCCATGGCCAGGATCATGGCGCTGATGGGGAAGAAACCTGCGTTATGGATGTTCAGCAGGATGGTGGTCATACCGAAACCCATCAGACCCAGAGGGGCAGGGTTGGCCAATTTTTCGCTCACGTGGCGTTCTCCAAAAATAGAGGTGGGGGTTAACAAAAGACGCGCGATTTTAGGCAGGCTGTGGCGCGCCCGCAAGGGGGCAAGGGGGATAAATCGTAAAAAAACTACGTGATTATTTGCATCAGAGGCCAAATGCTCACCAGGACAGGCTGTTTGGTGAGCAAAAGGTGTCAAAATAGTTGAGGGGTTGTATTTTTATTACGCTTTTGTGCAGTGCGGCGGCCTTACTGATCCAGTGTCAGGATCACTTTGGCTTCCTTGTCCTCTTCCTTGACCTGGCTGTCGAGCACGAACAGCCGCTCCGGGGCGATCCCCTGGCTGTCGACCAGAAACTCCTTGGTATTTTGCGCCCGGCGCATGGCGAGATTGCGCAGGGATTTGGCGGTGATGAGCTGCTGATCCCGCAGCAGGATCACCGCCTGGGCCCGCAGTGCCGCGCTCTCTTCATCCAGATGGAGCCGAGCGGCCAGGTCATCCAGATCTTCGCCAAAGCGCTCTTCATAGGCCCGGGCCAGCGCCTCTTGCAGGGCTGAGTCCTGTTCCAGCAGGTCGAGATCCGCCTGATTGCCGGTGAGCTTGGCCAGTACCCGCTCCAGTTTTTGCCGTTGCAGGATGGGGCGCTCCTCGTTGAAGTTGACCTTGCCGCGAATGTTCATGCTGAGCTTGGGTCTATCCTTGAGGGCCTGCGCCAGCTTGACCAGTTTCTCCTGCTGGGTGGGGGGGAGATCGGGATCCCCCGGCAGGAAGGGGAGCTCGTCGAGATCTTCGGTGCCATCGGCCAGCGAGGCGAGCAGGGAGAAGGGGGAGGTAATCGCCTTGCTCAGTGTGTTGCCCAGCACATCCCAGAAGATATTGCCGATGCTGAAGTCCGGTTGATCGAGATCCCCCTTCACCTTGAGGTTCATCTGTATCACCCCGTTGGCATCGCTCAGCAGGGCGATGGCCAGCCCCAGCGGTAGATCCTTGGCCTGATCGCTCTTGATCTTCTCGCCCAATTGCAGCTTCTTGATGGTGATGTCGTTATCCCCCTCCAGCCGATTGCCCTCCAGCTTGTAGTGCAGCTTCATGGAGAGCTGCCCCTTGTCGATGGCATAACCGGCATAGGTGCCCGAGTAGGGGGTGAAGGTGGTGAGCTCCAGATTGTGGAAAGCGACCGCGATGTCGAGGATTGGGTTGGCCACCAGCAGGTTGGTACCGCCGCGAATGGTCACCGGCGCATAGCGATCCACCTTGCCGTTGAAGGCGAGATCGGAGCGTTGCCCCGGAATATTGCTGATATGGCGACTCTGGCCGCCCAGCGAGGCGATATCGGCCACAAAATCCTGACTCAGGCTGCGGTCGGCAAAGCGTAGGTTGCCCTGCTCTGTGCGCAGCTGGTCAATGGTGAAACGAAAGTCGGGAGTCTTGCTGCCTGCCGCCGCTTGAGTACTTTTGGTTGCCGCCGGTTGCGGCAACAGCAGCTGTTGCAGGTTGGTGGTGCCATCTTCGTTGATCTCGATGCGGGCGAAGGGCTTGTTCAGGGCAATGTCCTTGATCCGCATCTGCTGGCTGATGCCGTCGTACGTCAGACCGGTGAGAGCCAGGGTGTTGAACTCCAGCAGCCGCTGATTGTCTGCCCGATCGACTACTTTGAGCCCGTTGACATCGAGCCCCCCTTGCAGGGTCAGCTTGCTCAGATCTCCCTGGGCGGTGGTGGCGAGATCAAGGCGGGTCTTGCTGCTCAGCAGCCCGTTCTGCACCTTGATGCGTACCAGATCGGCCAGATAGGGCTGTGCCAGTGTCAGGGGCAGCCCCTGCTGGTTGATGTCGCCGCTTAAGGTGAAAGGAGTCAGGGTCAGTTGGCCATCAAAGGCCAGGGGGCTGCTCTGGTTGAACTGGGTGGCCAGAGTCAGTTTGCTCGGTTGCTCCCCCTTGCTGCCCAGTGGCCCCAGCGCCAGCTTGAGGCCGGAGAACTGGCGTGCCTGCGGTTTGCCGCTGCTCGATTCGGTGAGGGTGAGATCGCCCTTGTCGATAAGGATCTGCTTGATCTGCCACTGCCAGGGTTTGTCTGGCGTATGTTTCTTGCCGTTACCGGCTGTCTTTGCTTGTTGTGCCGACTTGGGCGCCGCATTGTTGGCCACCTCGTTTGCGGCGTGGGCCCCTTTGGCGGGTTTGGCGGGGGCCTGTTCAATCAGCAAGTCAGCCAGATCCAGCTCCTGCTGTGGGTTGAGGGTGGCCTTGAGCAGGGGTTGTTGCAGAGTGACCTTGCCGATCTGGAGCGACTGTTTCTGGCCATCGACAGCCAATTCGCTCAGGGCCAGCTGGCCGAAGCGGGCAAATTCGTCGCCCTTGTGTTTTTTAAGCTGCCAGTTGTCCAGCGTCAGCTTGCCTTTGGACAATTGCCACAGTACCCCTTGCTTGCCCTCTTTAAGCTGGTACTCCACCTCTGTATTGGCGTGGCCCTTGGCCAGATCCAGCTTGAGATAGGGTGCCCAGAGCGGGGCGAAGGGTTTCAGCTCGACTTGCTTGAGGCTCACCTTACCCTGACCCATGCCGCTCATCACATCGAGTTTGCCGTGAGCGGCGAGGCTGCTTTTGCCGTTGATGGCGGCGCTCAGCTGATAGGCGGTCGGATGGTTTGCCTCGGTACGCAGGTTATCGAGCTTGAGGGTCACTTTCTCCAGACTGAGGGGCGGCAACCAGCCGGGTTCGCTCTCCTTGCGTTGATCCTGATAGCGCACATGCCCGTCAGTGACATTGACGCTGGCAATATCGACCAGCAGCGGGGCGCTGGCTGTTTCGGGCTCGGGGGAGGGCGCAGGGGCGAGCAGGGTCGCCAGCGCATCGGTCAGATTGAGTCGAACCTCCCCTTTTTTGTCTGTCAGCCGTTGCAGCTGCACCACGGGGTTGGTCAGGGTGACGGCGGAAAGCACGACCCCTTTCTGCTGCCAGCTGGCTTGCAGGTTTGGGGTGATAAAGAGCTGCTCAAAACGGATGATAGGCTGCTGTTTGGCATCGAGCAGGGCAGTCGCGCCGAGGGTGAGAGAAGGGTTGCGCAGCCCTACGTCAATCTCACCCAGCGTCAGTTGCAGGCCGTAGTGCTCGGCCAGCCAGCCGGGCAGATAGCGCTGGACCAGACGGGGGGTTTGCCACAGCAGCAGGGTGATCAGGATAAGAAGCAGCAGGAAAGCGTAGGCAAGGTAGCGCAGCAAGCGGAGCTTGGGGGACGCGGGCTCGGTGGTGTTCATTTGGTGCACTCCCATTTGGTTCCCGCCATGGTACAGAAAAGCTGGATAGTAATCATGGGGTTGCGTGCTGTTGTACGCCGTACTTTGTCCAAAGGCGATTCAGTTCCCCCTTTTGTTGCAGCGCTGCCAGCCACTGTTCCAGCTGGGCAGGGGTAATGGGGGCCTCAGGGTGAAGGATGGCGCGGTGTTGATATCGTTGATCCCATTTCTGCGAGATCAGCAACTGGTCGGCGGTGTCGGGATTGGCCTGCAGATACTGGTTAAGGTAGGAAACGTTGAGAATGGCTACCTCGCCACGCCCTTTGAGTAGCGCTTGCAAGGCACTGACGTTGTCCTTGACCAGGGTGATATTGAGCTTGCGCTGCAGGTAGAGAGGATCGGCATTGAACTGGCCAACGCCGTAGTGGTAGCCGGTCACCCCGATAAGATGATGCCGAGAGGGGTCATC
This sequence comes from Aeromonas sp. R4-2, assembly GCF_040908295.1. NCBI lineage: Bacteria > Pseudomonadati > Pseudomonadota > Gammaproteobacteria > Aeromonadales > Aeromonadaceae > Aeromonas > Aeromonas sp. R4-2. Next base: position 205,694 of record NZ_JBFODL010000011.1, read on the forward strand.
GAAAAAGCGCTGATCCCGACCCGTTTTGTTCAGGGCCACATAGACCTCGCCACCACCGAGGAAGGGTGCTGTCATCTTGAATTTATCTGTGTCCCAGCCCCACTTGGTGTCTTCAAACAGCATCAGCGAGAAACGGCCCAGATCGAGCGCCTTGTAACGGTTGGCGGCCGAGGTGGGAACAAACACGAATCTTACCTCTTGCTGGATCTCGTTTAGCTTGGCGATGAGGTCCAGCGTCAGCCCTTCATAGCTGGAATCGGGGAGTTTGACCACAAAGGGGGCATAGGGGTATCCACCAACCTTGATGAGGGGATGGCTCCAGCCAGAGAGGCTGAACAAGAGCAAAAACCAGCACCAATATCTCATGGGATCCCCAGGGCAATAGCTTGCTCCCAGATTCGGTTAATCTGCGCCAGTTTTCAAGCTGTTAAGGGAATTAACACAGCGCTGTTCGGCGGCCTCCAGTTCGGCCATCACCATCTGGATATCCTCCAGTTGCTGGTGCAGGGCGCCGCGTTTTGCCTCGATCAGCTGGATCATGGAGTGGAGCTGGGTTTTGCTCGATTTGTCGGTGTCGTACATATCGAACAGCTCGCGGATCTCGGCCAGGCTAAACCCCAGCCGTTTGCCGCGCAGGGTCAACTTGAGCCGGATCTTGTCCCGATGGCTGTAGATGCGGGTTTGCCCCTCCCGCTGGGGAGTGAGCAGCCCCTCATCCTCGTAGTAGCGGATGGTGCGCGGCGTGACATCGAACTCGTGGGCCAGCTCCGAAATGCTGTAGGTGATCTCCTTGCCGGGCAGGGAACGGGACATGGTCATGACTCCTGTTGCTGGGCGTGTGGCTGGCAGAGGCGGGCACGCAGCCGCTCGGCATTGGCGTGCAAGGCCTGACCGACCCGCGAGCCGTTGGGGCGAGCGAGCTGCTCGCTCACCCACTGGCCGGTGGCCGCCAGTTTGTCGAGATCCACCCCGGTCGTCATGCCAAGGCCGTGCAGCAGGTAGACCACCTCTTCTGACGCCACATTGCCGGAGGCGCCCGGCGCATAGGGGCAGCCGCCAAGCCCCGCCACCGAGCAGTCGATGGTGCGAATGCCGCGCTCCAGCGCGGGTAGCAGGTTGGCCAACCCCTGGCCGTAGGTGTCGTGAAAATGGATCGCGAGTCGACCCGCCGGGATCTCGTGCAGCACCGCATCCAGCATGGGGGTCACGGTGCCCGGAGTGCCAACGCCTATGGTGTCCCCCAGCGAAATTTCGTGGCAGCCAAGATCCAGCAGTTGCTCGGCCATGGCGGCGACCCGTTTCGGGCGGGTCGGGCCATCAAACGGGCAGGCGATGACGGTGGAGAGGTAGCCACGCACCTTGATGCCGAGGCGGCGCGCCTCCTGAACCAGCGGGGCGAAGCGCACCAGCGACTCCTCCACGCTGATGCCGATATTGGCGCGGGTAAAACCGTCGGAGCAGGCGGTGAAGAGGCCAATCTCATCGGCGCGGGCGGCAATGGCTGCCTGCAAGCCTTGCAGATTGGGCACCAGAGCGCCGTAACGGGTTGAGCCCTTGCGCGGCAGTGCCTCGAACAGCGCTGCGGAGTCCGCCATCTGCGGCACTTTTTTGGCAGAGACAAAGGCACCCACCTCGATGCGTTGCAGGCCGCTGTCGGTAAGGCGCTGGATCAGCTCCAGCCGCTGTACCAGGGAGATGCGCGCAGCTTCATTTTGCAGGCCATCTCGCGGCCCCATCTCCACCAGACTGACCCTGTCGTCACGGACGTCCTGTGATCGGTTCATGGGTGATCCTCCTGTGTGGCAATCTCTTCAGCAAAGCGCACCAGCACGGTTCCCTGGCTTACCTGCTCGCCCTGTTTGCAATGCAGCGCCTCAATTACCCCGTCCCGCTCTGCACGCAACTGGTGTTCCATCTTCATCGCCTCCAGCACCAGCAGGGGTTGCCCCTTGCTGACCGTTTGCCCCTGCTCGACCAGCACGGCTACCACTATGCCGTGCATGGGGGCGATGGCGCCCTGCGCCTTCTCGTTTGCCTGCTCATGGTGGTGGCTGTGCTGCCGATCATCGGCCGCGAAGCGGATGCGCTGGCCCCCCAGGGTCATGATGAAGGTTGCCTCCGAGCCTGCGACCGTCTGAATGGGGATCTGTTGCCAGCAGCCACCCTGCTGCAGCCGGATATTATCGTCACCTCTCTGGTAGCAATGAGTCTCCCCTTGCCACTCAAACTGGCCGCCATGATCGTTAAGGGTCAATACCCGGTGCTCATCACCGATGCGCACCGCCGCTGTCCAGCAGCGATCCGGCCCCAGCCGAAATCCGCAGGCTTGCTGCCAGGGGGAGGTGCCCGCAGGGCGGCTCGCCAGCCAGAGGGCGGCCAGCGGCCAGGCGAGCTCAGGAATGGACCGTGCTGTGGTGGGTATGGGCCACTGGGTATGGTGGCCCATGGCCAGGACGTCGGGCTCTTCACACAGGCGCAGCAAGAGCGCGCCGTTGTGCACCAGCGGCCCGAGATCCAGTGCCGCCAGCGCATCGGCCAGTTTGGCGAACGCCTCGGTGCGACTCTGGCCGTGGGCGATCAGCTTGGCGATCATGGGATCGTAATAGGGGCTCACCTCATCGCCAGCGGTGACGCCGGTGTCGATGCGCACGCCAACGGGCCAGTGGAGCCAGTGGATGGGCCCGCTGGCAGGCAGAAAACCGGCTGCTACATCCTCGGCGTAGAGGCGCGCCTCCACCGCATGGCCGCGCAGCACAACTTCCTCCTGAGTGAGTGGCAGCGGCTTGCCTTCGGCCACGGCCAGCTGCCAGGCCACCAGATCCTGCCCGGTCACCGCTTCGGTGACCGGATGCTCCACCTGCAGCCGGGTGTTCATCTCCATAAAGAAGAACTCATCCTTGCAGAGCAGGAACTCGATGGTACCCGCCCCCTGATAATGGATGGCTTTGGCTGCGGCCACGGCTGCCTCCCCCATGGCGCGGCGCAGAGCCGGAGGGATGTCGGGGGCGGGTGCCTCTTCGATCACTTTCTGATGGCGTCGCTGCAAGGAGCAGTCCCTGTCCCCCAGATAGATGGCGTTGCCGAGGCTATCGGCAAAGACCTGTACTTCCACATGGCGAGCTTGGGGCAGATAGCGCTCCAGCAGTACCAGATCGTCACCAAAGGCAGCCTTGGCTTCCCGTTTGACTGCCGCCAGCGACTCGTCAAAGTCGGCCAGCTGATCGACCCGGCGCATCCCCTTGCCACCGCCGCCACTGGCCGCTTTGATAAGCAGCGGGAAGCCAATCAGGCTCGCTTGATCGCGCAAGAAGTCCGGTCGTTGATCCGTGCCGTGATAGCCGGGCAACACAGGTACGCCGGCAGCCTGCATCAGCGCCTTGGCCCCCGATTTGTCGCCCATGGCGAGAATGGCGTCGCCGCTTGGGCCGACAAAGCGCAGGCCGCGCTGTTCGCAGGCGGTGGCAAAATCGCTGTTTTCCGACAGAAAACCGTAACCGGGATGGATTGCATCGGCGTGCGTCTCTTTGGCAATCTTCAGCACCTTGCCGGTATCGAGATAGCTCTCTCTTGCCGGTGCGGGCCCCAGATGCCAGGCCTCATCGGCCAGACGGGTGTGCATGGCGTGGGCGTCGGCATCAGAGTAGAGGGCGATGGTGTGAATGCCGAGGCGTTTCGCCGTCTTGATGATGCGCACGGCGATTTCGCCGCGATTGGCAATCAGCAGGCGTTTAATCTGAGTGTGATGGGTCATGTCTCATCCTTGAAACGAGGACGCCAGGCGGGAGGGCGTTTGTCAAAGAAGGCCTGCATCCCCTCCTGGGCTTCGAGTCCCACCCGAACCCGGGCAATGGTCTCGACGGTTTTCTCTTCGTGCAGGCGGGAAGGATGGGCCTCTATGGCCGCCAGCAGTCGTTTGGTCTCTTTCATCGCTTCCGGCCCGTTGCGGCACAGACGAAGGGCCTGCGCCCGTCCCTCCGCCAGCAGTTGATCCGGCTTGCAGAGTTGATGTGCCACATTGAGCCGACAGGCGGTAATGGCATCGAACGGCTCGGCACTGAGCATGTAGCGGCGCGCCTGACGCATTCCCATGGCGCGTACCACGTAAGGGCTGATCACCGCAGGCACCAGACCCAGGCTCACCTCTGAGAGGCAGAAGCGGGCATCATCGCTGGCCAGCACCAGATCGCAAGCGCAGATGAGCCCCAGCGCCCCGCCATAAGCGGCCCCTTGCACCAGCGCTACCGTGGGGAAGGGGAGCTCGTCGAGGGTCTGCATCAGCCGCGCCAGTACCCGGGCATCTTCGCGATTGTGCTCGAAATCGGCGTGGGCCAGATTGCGCATCCAGTTGAGATCGGCACCCGCGCAAAAATGTTTGCCCTCGGCCCGCAGCAGCAGGGTGTGAGGACGTTCGGCAAGTGAGTGACCATGGAGATGGGCCAGATCATCGAGGCAGTCGAGCAGCCCCAGCATCAGGTCGGCATCAAAGGCGTTGTGGCGGGCCGGACGCGACAGCACCAGCTCGGCCAGCGGGCCATGCCGCTCCAGCCGAAACGGGCCCTGTGTTGAAGAGCCAAGTGCTGAGGAAGTAAGTGGATCTGACATGGGTTTGCTCCTTACATCCGGAAGATGCCGTACTGCTCGGGTTCAATGCGGGCACCCTGACAGGCGGCGAGCGCCAGCGCTAGCACGGTGCGGCTCTGGGCCGGGTCGATGACGCCGTCATCCCAGAGGCGAGCGCTGGCGTAGTAGGGGTGACCCTGCCGCTCATACTGCTCGATCACTGGGGCACGGATGGCGGCCGCCTCCTGCTCGCTCAAATCTTTGCCCTCGGCAGTCAGCTTGTCGCGACGCACCTGCACCAGCACCCCGGCCGCCTGCTCGCCCCCCATGACGGAGATGCGGCTGTTGGGCCAGCTAAAGAGAAAATCGGGTTCATAGGCGCGGCCACACATGCCGTAGTTGCCAGCACCAAAGCTGCCACCGACGATCAGGGTGATCTTGGGCACCCGGCTGCAGGCCACTGCGGTGACCAGTTTGGCGCCGTGCTTGGCGATCCCCTCCTTTTCTGCGCTACTCCCCACCATAAAACCGGTGATGTTCTGCAAAAAGAGCAGCGGGATGGCACGCCGGTTACAGAGCTGGATAAAGTGGGCCCCCTTCTGGGCGCTGTCGCTGTGCAGCACGCCGTTGTTGGCGAGGATCCCCACTTCCATGCCGCAAATACGGGCAAAGCCGGTCACCAGAGTGGTGCCGAACAGCGCCTTGAATTCGTCAAAGTCAGAGCTATCCACCAGTCGTGTAATCAGTTCGCGGGCGTCGTAAGGGCGTTTGAGACTGGTGCCCACCAGACCGTAGAGCTCTTCTATGGGGTAGCAGGGGGGCTCGTTGCCGGGGCTGCTCTCTATCGGCTCGTTACCCAGATGAGTAACCAGCGTGCGGGCGATGGCCAGCGCATGGGCATCGTCACGGGCCATATGATCAGCAACGCCCGAGTGGGCGCAGTGTACTTCGGCGCCGCCCAGGGCCTCGGCGCTGATCTCCTCGCCGGTGGCGGCCTTGACCAGCGGCGGACCCGCCAGAAAGATGGTGGCCTGCTCCCTGACCATGATCGACTCGTCCGCCATGGCGGGCACGTAGGCGCCCCCGGCTGTGCAGAGCCCCATGACCACTGCCAGTTGAGGGATGTTTTGGGCCGACATGCGGGCCTGGTTGTAGAAGATGCGGCCAAAGTGATCCCGGTCGGGGAACACCTCGTCCTGCATCGGCAAGAAGGCGCCTCCGGAATCCACCAGATAGAGGCAGGGGAGACGCAGCCGCTCGGCGATGGCCTGGGCGCGCAGGTGCTTTTTCACCGTGAGCGGGTAGTAGGTGCCGCCCTTCACGGTGGCGTCGTTCACCACCAGCATACAGAGCCTGCCCGAGACCCGGCCGATGCCGGTGATGATGCCGGCGGCGGGCACCGGCTCGTCATAGACCTGCCAGCCAGCCAGCGCCGACAGTTCGAGAAACGGGGAGCCCGGGTCCAGCAGCTGATTGATGCGCTCGCGGGGCAGCAGCTTGCCACGGGCCTGATGGCGGGCGTTGTTGGCCGCGCCGCCTCCTTGGGCGATCTCGGCAATGCGGGCATGGAGATCGTCGACCAGCCCCTGCATGGCGGCCCGATTGGCTGCATATTCCGGGCTCGCCGTGTCGAGACGGGAGTGGATACGACTCATGCGTTCTCTCCCATCAGCTCGCGACCAATCAGCCAGCGGCGGATCTCCGAGGTGCCAGCACCTATCTCGTAGAGCTTGGCGTCCCGCAGCAGACGGCCGGTGGGGTATTCGTTGATGTAGCCGTTGCCGCCGAGCATCTGGATGGCATCGAGCGCCATCTGGGTGGCATTTTCGGCGGCAAACAGGATAGCGGCGGCGCAATCTTTACGGCTGGTGCGGCCCTGATCGCAGGCGCTCGCCACCGAGTAGACCAGTGCCCGGCTGCTGGCGAGGCGGGTATACATGTCGGCGAGCTTGCCCTGCACCAGCTGGAACTCGCCGATGGCTTGACCAAACTGCTTGCGCTCACGCACATAGGGCAGCACTACATCCATGCAGGCCTGCATGATGCCAAGGGGGCCCGCAGCCAGCACCACCCGCTCGTAGTCGAGCCCGCTCATCAGCACCTTGACCCCGCCGTGCAAGGTGCCCAGCAAGTTCTCCTGCGGTACCCGGCAGTTGTCGAACACCAGCTCGCAGGTGCTGGAGCCGCGCATCCCCAGCTTGTCGAGCTTCTGAGCGGTAGTGAAGCCGGGAGTGCCAGCTTCAACGATAAAGGCAGAAATTCCTTTGGGGCCCGCACTGGTATCTGTCTTGGCATAGATGACGAAGGTGTCGGCATCGGGTCCGTTGGTGATCCACATCTTGTTGCCGTTGAGCACGAAGTGATCGCCCTCGCTCTCCGCGGTGAGGCGCATGCTGACCACATCGGACCCGGCGCCCGGCTCGCTCATGGCCAGCGCCCCTACATGTTCGCCGCTCACCAGCGGGGGGAGGTAGCGCGCTTTCTGCTCGGGTGTGCCATGGCGGTGGATCTGGTTGATGCAGAGATTGGAGTGGGCGCCGTAGGAGAGGCCGACTGAGGCGCTGGCGCGGCTCACCTGCTCCATCACCAGCACGTGGGCCAGATAGCCGAGGTTCACCCCGTCATACTCCTCCGCCACCGTGATGCCGTGCAGCCCCAGTTCACCCATCCGGGGCCAGAGATCACGAGGAAAGGCGTTGCTCTGATCGATCTCGCTGGCGCGCGGGGCGATCACTTTCTGGCAGAAGGCCGCAACCTGTTCGGTCAGGGCATTCAGGGTCTCATCCATCTGCATCCATGCTCTCCTTGCGGATATGACAGTCGGGTAGGAAGGTTGGTTCGACCGGCTGACTCGGCGTTACGGCTGGCAGTGGTCGGTCCATTTTGTACTTCACTTCTGCCACAAGTTTACGTTAGCGTAAACGTAAATCAATTGTTAATCTGTTGTGTGTCGATAAAGCCGTGGTAGTGAAAGCGTCATCAGCTACCACGACAACAGCGCCATAGTGGCAGATCCGAATGACGCATCGTGTGGGCGCCGCGTCATAAAACGCTAACGCGGGGAAGAAAGCGCGGGGCAACAAGGGAGCGAACGACAAGATGGATTTTACCCTGACAGATGATCAACAGGCGTATGTGGAGGCGGCCGCCGCCTTTGCCGATGAGGCGCTCAAACCCCATGCCGCGCGCTGGGACAAGGAGCATGAGTTTCCAATCCCGACCATCAAGCAGGCGGCTGGGCTAGGTTTTTGTGGCCTCTATACCCCGGAGCAGTTTGGCGGATTGGGGCTGCCTCGCCTCGATGCTAGCCTCATCTTCGAACGCCTCGCCATGGGGTGTACCTCGACCACGGCGTATCTGACTATCCACAACATGGTGAGCTGGATGCTGGGCAGCTGGCTGCCCACCGAGGTTGCCAAGGAGTGGGTGCCCAAACTGGCCAGCGGTGAGCTGCTGGGCTCCTATTGCCTCACCGAGCCGGGCGCTGGCTCCGATGCGGCGGCCCTCAAGACCCGGGCTGTGCGCGAGGGTGACAATTATCTTATTGAGGGAACCAAGGTCTTTATCTCGGGCGCGGGCAGCAGCGATGTGCTGGTGGTGATGGCCCGTACCGGTGGTGAAGGTGCGAAGGGGATCTCAGCCTTTATGGTGCCGGCTAATGCCCCCGGCGTGAGCTATGGCAAGGCAGAAGAGAAGATGGGCTGGAACAGCCAGCCGACCCGGGAGGTTGTCTTTAATGGGGTTCGCATTCCTGCCTGTTATCGGTTGGGCGAAGAGGGAGAAGGATTCAAGTTCGCCATGCAGGCCCTCGATGGGGGGCGCATCAATATTGCCACCTGTTCGGTGGGCACCGCCCAGCAGGCGCTGGACGATGCGCTGGCTTATGTGCAGCAGCGCCAGCAATTTGGTCACCCGATCAGCGAATTCCAGAGCGTGCAGTTTCGCCTGGCCGATATGGCGACCGAGCTGGCCGCCGCCCGCCTGCTGGTACGTCAGGCCGCCGACAAGCTGGATCGCGGGGCACCCGACAAGAGTGCCTGGTGTGCCATGGCCAAACGGTTTTCCACCGATGTGGGTTATCGAATCTGTGATGAGGCTCTACAACTCTTTGGCGGCTATGGTTATATCCGCGAGTATCCGCTCGAGCGCTATCTGCGCGATACACGGGTACACCGCATTCTGGAGGGCACCAACGAGGTGATGCGACTCATCATCGCACGCCGTATGCTGGCCGATCCCGGTTTGTCGCTGGGCTAACCGGTGGTCGCATCAAGGGGGTGTTGCCTGCCACCCGATTTGCACCATGCCGGTTTCGGCTTTGTGAGCCAGCCACAGGTTGGTGTCATTCAAGCCTGTCATCATGGCGGCAGCTTCATCGATAAGGACAATGTTATGACAAGGATCAGACTCGAATATCATGGCCACGTGGCCTATATCACCCTCGACCATCCCCCTGCCAACACCTGGACCCTCGCCAGCCTGCAGGCCTTTTTGCAGATGATGGTGGAGCTCGACAGTCGTCCCGATGTGGTGGCGCTGGTGATCCGTGGTGCGGGCGACAAATTTTTCTGCGCCGGTGCCGACCTCAATATGTTTGTCGAGGGGAATGTCGAGCTGGCCCGCGAAGTAGCCGAGGCCTTTGGCAAGGCCTTCGAGGCGCTGGCCCGTTTTCACGGCGTCAGTATCGCCGCCATCAATGGTTATGCCATGGGCGGTGGCCTGGAAGTGGCGCTGGCCTGTGATATCCGCATCGCCGAGCAGCAGGCGTTGCTGGGACTTCCGGAAGCTTCGGTGGGCTTGCTCCCCTGTGCCGGTGGCACTCAGCGCCTGACCGAGTTGGTGGGGCCGGGCTGGGCCAAGCGGATGATCCTCTGCGGTGAGAAGGTGAGTGCCTCGCTGGCCTACGAGATGGGGCTGGTGGAGGAGGTGGTGAAAACCGGTCAGGCGTGGGAGGCGGCGCACCAGATGGCCCATCTGGTGGAGCGCCAGAGCCCGAGCGCCCTGCGCGCCTGCAAAACCCTGATCAATCAGGGCCGCAGTGGTCCGCGGGATGCCGCCTTGCCCCTTGAGCGGTCGCTGTTTCTCGATCTCTTTAGCGATGCCAATCAGCGTGAAGGGGTGGCCGCCTTCCTAGAGAAACGCTTACCGCGCTGGCAATATGGCCCAACAGAATAAATCCATACGGAGCCGTTTATGAGTGAGCCGGTCAAGGTTAGCTGTTATCCCACCGAAGATGGCCATCAGGTCGGGGTGTTGACCCTCGACAGCCCTGCGTCTCTCAACGCATTGAGCCTGCCGATGATCCAGATCCTGCAACAGACGCTGACCCGTTGGGAGCAGGATCCCGCCATCGTCTGTGTGCTGTTGCAGGGGGCGGGTGAGAAGGCATTTTGTGCCGGTGGCGATATCCGCTCCTTCTATTACCGCAAACAGGAGGCAAGCGAGGCGGAACTGTTCGAATATGCCCGCGACTTTTTCGAGCAGGAGTACCGGCTCGACCACCACATCCACTCTTACCGCAAGCCCCTGATCTGCGTGGCGGACGGTATCTGCATGGGGGGCGGTATTGGCCTGTTTGCCGGAGCCGATTTTCGGGTGGTGACCGAAAGAAGCCTGTTCGCCATGCCGGAGGTGACCATCGGCCTCTACCCCGATGTGGGAGCGAGCTGGTTTTTAAGCCGGATGCCGGGGCGGCTCGGGCTCTGGCTCGGTCTGACTGGCGCCCGCTTTAATGGCGCAGATGCCCTTGGGGTTGGGTTGGCGGATCACGCCATCGCCAGTGGCGAGCGCAGTGCGCTGTTATTACGCCTCGCCGTGCTCGACTGGACTGGCAGTGGTGATCCCCGTGAGCAGATCGATCTGCTGCTCAGGGGATTGCACCGTGAGGTGGCGGCCCGCTTGCCTGCGCCTGTGCTGCTGCCCCATCAACAGAGGATCGATGCCTTGCTGGCGGGGCGCACGTTGCAAAGGGTATTGGTGCGGTTGTTCGAAGCTCAGTTCGATGAACAGGAGACGGTACTCCAGCAGGCGCAGCAGCTCTGCCGCACCGGCAGCCCCATCAGCCGCGCCATTTTGTGGCGTCAATATTGGCAGGCTCGCCGCAACTCACTGGCAGAGGTATTTGCCGAGGAGCTGACCCTCTCGGTCAACTGCGTGCTGAAGGGGGATTTTGTGGAAGGGGTGCGGGCACTGCTGATCGACAAGGATAAAGATCCCCGCTGGCAACAGTTGCCACCGGAGGGGAAGTGGCTGGACGAGTTCTATCGCTGGCCGCAGGGGCGCAATCCGTTGGCCTGCCAGGAATAACATCTTGGCAACCGGCGGACGCCGCCATCAGCAACGCAAGGAGCAAGCGGATGACAAGGATAGGGTTTATCGGGCTCGGCAACATGGGGGGCCCCATGGCGGCCAATCTGGCCAGGGCCGGACACACGGTGCAGGTGTTTGATCTGGTTGCCCAAAACATTGAGCGCGCCATCGCCGCTGGCTGCATCGCCACGGGGGATGCCCGTGAAGTGGTGACCGGCTGCGAGGTGGTGATTAGCATGTTGCCTGCGGGGGAACATGTGCGCGATCTTTGGCTGTCTGAGGGGCAGGATCTGCTGGCGGCCCTGCCGGTTGGCGCACTGGTGATCGACTGCTCCACTATCGATGTCGACTCTGCCCGTCAGGTCGGGGAGGCGGCCCGCGCACGCGGTTTGCGCTTTATCGATGCCCCTGTCTCGGGCGGTGTCGCCGGTGCGGCCGCCGGGACGCTCACCTTTATCGTTGGCGGCAACGTGGCGGATTTCGAGGCGGCGAAACCTCTGCTCGCCTGCATGGGGCAGAACCTGTTTCACGCTGGGGCGCTGGGTGCCGGGCAGATCGCCAAGATGTGCAACAACATGCTGCTTGCGATCCATATGGCGGGCACTGCCGAGGCGCTGGCCCTCGGGGTGAAGGAGGGGCTGGATCCCGCCGTGCTCTCCACCATCATGGGCAAGAGCTCCGGCAACAACTGGAGTCTGGAGCGCTACAACCCCTGGCCCGGGGTTATGGAGAATGTCCCTGCCGCCCGCAACTATCAGGGAGGCTTTATGACCCGTTTGATGGTGAAAGATTTGGGATTGGCCATGGCGCTGGCCGAGCATGGCCACAGCGCTGTGCCGATGGGGGCGCTGGCCCGCAACCTGTTCAACCTGCATGCCGCTCAGGGGCAGGGGAGCCGCGATTTCTCCAGCATCGTCGAACTCTATCTGGATAAACAGGATCCCGCCTGACGGGCACCTCTCTTCAAGGCATCTCCCCTCGACCAGCTACAAGGAGCATTGATGGATATCAAAGATAAGGTCATCGTTATTACCGGTGCCGGACGTGGCTTGGGACGGGCCATTGCGCTGGCCCTGGGCGCACAGGGGGCGACGCTGGCGCTGCTCGACATCAATCGCGCCGATCTGGAGGCGACCGCAGCCCTGGTGCGCAGTCAGAATGATCAGTGCGATCAAGATAGCCAGTGCGAGCTGTTTGTCTGCAATGTGGCGAGCGAAGCCGAGGTTGAGGCCGTGTTTGCTGCTATCAAGGAGCGTTTTGGCGTGCTGCACGGTCTTATCAACTGCGCCGGCATTTTGCGCGATGGCATGCTGATCAAGGTGAAAGAGGGTGAGCTGGTGGAGAAGATGACGCTGGCCCAGTGGCAGAGCGTGATTGACGTCAACCTCACCGGTACCTTCCTCTGCGGTCGTGAAGGGGCGGCGCTGATGGCGCAAGGGGGGCAGGGGGGCGTTATCATCAATATCTCCTCCATCGCCCGCGCCGGCAATATTGGCCAGAGCAACTATGCCGCCAGCAAGGCGGGGGTCGCCTCGCTGGTGGTGACCTGGGCGCGGGAGCTGGCGCGCCATGGCATTCGGGTGATGGGGATTGCCCCCGGGGTATTTGCCACCGACATGACGGCGGCGATGAAGCCGGAGGCGATGGCGCGGATGCAGCAGGCCATTCCGGTCGGCATCCTTGGCGAGGCGCAGCAGCTGGCCGAGACGGTGAGCTTTATTTTTGCCAACGACTATCTGTCGGGAAGGATGATAGAACTGGATGGCGGTTTGCGTTTATAGGGATTTACATAATGGGCCCCGGTGTTTCCACCGGGGCTTTTTTATGCAGATTATTTATACAGAGAGTGCCTGAATGGCGATGCATAGGAACCATGCGAGTCAGGTTGTGTTGGCAGAAAAATGAGAAATATCAATGGGTCTTGGTTAATTTGAGCCAGCTCACAGGCCATATGGGTCAGTGCTGTAAAATTGCGCGCGGTCAAGGCGGTGCATGATTGACGGGACGAGGGATTGCGGTCGGAATAGTCATGCAATATAGTTGCCGCCTTTTTCACGGGGTCAGGATTCCCAGCCCCTCCCATATTGCGCGCAGTATGAATACGGACGCTCTGCCGCCGCCTAAATAAACAGGATTGAAATGGACAAGAAACTAGGGCTGGGCGCCCTCATTTCGCTGGTGATCGGCTCCATGGTCGGCGCCGGGGTCTTCAGTCTGCCACAAAACATTGCTGCGCATGCCAGTGCCGGGGCGGTCGCCCTGGGTTGGGCCATCACCGGTCTGGGCATGATCTGTCTCGCGCTGGTCTATCAGAACCTCTCCATGCGCCGCCCCGATCTCGATGGCGGTATCTTCAGCTATGCCAAAGCCGGTTTCGGCGATTTTATCGGTTTCAACGCCGCCTGGGGTTACTGGCTCTGCCAACTGCTGGCCAACGTCTCCTACGCCATCGTAGTGTTTAGCGCTCTGAGCTACTTCTTCGATACACCTGACAACGTAATCTTCGGTGACGGCAATACGCCGGTGGCCATCACGCTGGCCTCCATCCTGATCTGGTCGGTGCATGCGCTGGTGCTGCGCGGGGTACAGGTTGCTGCGCTGGTGAATATCGTCACCACCATCGCCAAGATGGTGCCGCTCATCGTCTTCTGTGTTGCGATCCTGCTGGCCTTCAACATGGATACCTTCACTCTGGATATTTGGGGCCAGAACAACATGGAGCTGGGCTCCGTGATGGATCAGGTCAAGTCCACCATGAAGGTGACCCTCTGGGTCTTTATCGGGATTGAAGGGGCCGTGGTGGTCTCTGCCCGTGCCCGTCATCGCAAGGATGTGGGCCGAGCTACCGTGCTGGCGTTGCTCGGCGCCCTGACGCTTTACGTGATGGTGACCCTGTTCTCGCTGGGTGTCATGAGCCAGCCGCAACTGGCGGCGCTCAAGAACCCCTCGACCGCCATGATCCTCGAGGCCGTGGTCGGCCCCTGGGGCGCCTGGCTTATCAACATCGGTCTTGTGGTGTCGGTGATGGGTGCTCTGCTCAGCTGGACCGTGCTGGCCGCTGAAGTGCCCTACATCGCAGGCAAGACCGGCGTCTTCCCGGGCTGGTTTGCCAAGGAGAACAAGAACGGCTCGCCGCAGGTGTCCCTCTGGTGCTCCACCTGTCTGGTGCAGATCTTCCTGATCATCATCTACTTCCAGAGCAGCACCTATCTGGCGCTGGTCAACATCGCAACCTCGGCGGCGCTGGTGCCTTACGTTTTTTCGGGCGCTTATGGCCTGAAGCTGGCATTGAAAGGGGAGACCTATCAGGGTCAACCCCATCAGCGCAAGCGTGACCTGCTGCTGGCCCTGGTGGCGACGGTTTACGGCTGCTGGCTGGTCTACGCTGCCGGTGTGGAGTACCTGTTGCTGGTGGCGCTGCTCTACAGCCCGGGCATCTTCATCTACTGGAAGGCGCGTCAGCATCACGGTCTGCGCGGCCTTAACCGGTTGGAGCAGGGGATGACGGCGGCCCTGCTTGGCTGTGCCGTGCTGGCCTTCTACAAGGTGATGGACGGTACCATTCCACTGCACTAACCGGCACAATGAAGAGATGGCCCTCGCGCCATCTCTTTTTTTTCATGCTGATATCCACAGTTGCCCGGCCGTGTTGGCCAGTTTTTGTTTAACACAGGAATTTTTATGCTGTTTATGGGTTACCTCCTGCTGGGCGCCTTTGCCGGTATGCTGGCGGGGCTGTTCGGGATTGGCGGTGGATTGATCATTGTCCCCGTGCTGGTCATGACCTTTCGCGCCCAGGGCATCGACCCTGAAATCATTACCCATCTGGCCCTCGGCACCTCGTTGCCCACCATGATCTTTACCGGATTCAGCTCGCTGCGGGCCCACCGGGAGGCGGGCGCCGTCGACTGGGTGATGATCCGCCGACTCGGCGCCGGCATGCTGATTGGGGGCTGGCTTGGCGGCATGACCGCCAATCTGCTCAGTACCAGCACCCTCAATATCATTATCGGCTGCTTCGCCTGGAGCATGGCGCTACAGATGGGGCTCAATCTCAAGCCCAAAGCGGAGCGCCATATGCCGGGGGCGCTCGGCACAGGCATCGCCGGTACCATCATTGGCTGGATGTCTGCGCTGTTTGGTATTGGCGGTGGCTCGCTCACCGTCCCTTATCTGAGTTGGAACTCGGTGCCAATGCGCAATGCGGTAGCGGCCTCTGCAGCTTGCAGCATGCCCATCGCGCTGGCGGGGAGCCTCAGCTACCTCTATGCGGGTTGGGGTCATGCCGATTTACCCGAGTGGAGTGTGGGCTACATCTATCTGCCCGCCCTGCTGGGCATTGTGCTGACCAGTACCCAGTTCGCACGCATTGGCGCCAAGCTGGCACACCGCCTGTCACCCACACGCCTCAAGCAGGCCTTTGCCCTGCTGATGCTGCTGGTGGGGGCGAAATTTATGCTGTTTAGCTGATTCATTCAGCAGATTGTTGAAAAATAAGGCAAACGATCTGTTGGAGGGTAGAAAGCCGTTGCATTGAACGCCCAGTTTGCCTATTCTCCTCGCCGGTGGTCCTATTGGTCCTCTCGCATTGATAACCCGTCGACCTGGTCAGGACCGGAAGGTAGCAGCCAAGGCGGGGGACTCGAGTGCCGGGATGTGGCTGGTAGGGCCACCACTTGTTTCTGCAATTCAATAAGTTAGCTTCCTAAAGCCCTTGGTCATCCACTTTGTGTGGACGACGAGGAGCTCATCGATGAATCTCTGGCTCAGTCCCCACGGCATCTGGTATTACCGAAAAGTCACCACGCTCCCCTGTGGTCGTCGTAAAGAGATCAAAAAATCCCTGCATACCCGAGACAAACTTTGTGCACGTCACAAGGTGACCCAGCTGCTTGCCTGCGTGCGTTCCAGACCGAAATCTGGCGTTGAGCCTGCTGAGGCATCAGAGACCCCACCAAATCAATCGAGCACCAAGCCGGTGGCTCGGGCGGCCAAACCGCTTGCTCCGCTCCTGTCGGTCTTGAGTGACCGCTATCTGAAAGAGAAGGCCCTCTCCTGGGCTCCCAAAGAGCGAAAGAACCAGAAAAACTATCTCGGCTCCTTTATCGAGGCACTGGGGGATCGCCCTGTGACCGGCTACAGCAAGGCTGACGTGGTCATGTTCAAGGATGGGCTACTGAACTCGGGTAAGAGTCCGGCCACCATCAACAAGTACCTCCAGAAGCTCTCCCTGTTGTTTAGCTGGCTGGCTAACCATCAGGAGGGGATCGTCAACCATTTCGCTGGGCTCAAGTTGCAGCGGGTCAAAGAGACCAAGGCCAGAAGTGGTTACACGATGGAGGAGAGGCAGAGGTTCGTCCAATGGGCGAAAAGGCAGGAGCCCTATCGCCGCTGGATAGCCCTGTTGGGGCTCTACACGGGGGCCCGAGCGAACGAGATCTGCCAGCTCTATGCCGATGATGTTGTGCTGGTGGATAACATCTGGTGTATCAAAGTGCAGGCTGGTAGATCCGACCAGAAGCTCAAGACAGACAACAGCAAACGGCTCATTCCGATCCATTCGGCGGTGCTGGAGGCGGGCTTCCTGGCGTTTGTGCAAGAAAGGGTGGGGGGAAGGCTCTTCGTCGAACTACCCCATCGCCAAGACGGCTACAGCCACCTTTGGGGGCAGTGGTTCAGCCGCAACCGGCCGGTGCCTAAAGATTTCCACAGTTTGAGACATACGGTAGCGACAATTCTGAAAGATAAAGGTATTCCTCTTCAATTTGCTGCTGCGATCTTGGGTCATACCAACGGAGCGATCAGTTATGACCGATATGGTGGTGGGGTAGCAGTCGAGAAGTTACAAGCCGCTATCGAAGCTGCACTATGAACGCGTTACATTGGTGAACATCTAGTAGGTACTTCAACTCAAATAGCCACTATTAGCTGGATGCTAATGAGCACAAGGAAGAGCTCCGTTGGAACACAATAGGCCTGACACGGCACAATCTGATTTGAATGACTTGAAAGAGCAAATTGCGTTGGAGTACGGGCGATGTCTCCTCCAGTTACAGCAGTTTGAATTGATGCTCAAAGCAGCCCTGCCCACTATGAAGGTGAGCGGATTTTCGGATGAGCTGGTTGGCAACATTGAACGCTATCGCCAGTTTTTAGTTGGAAAGACGCTGGGGCATTTGGTTGGTCAGTGGAGCCAGAGAATTACGCTGGGCGATGAGCAAGAAATTGATGATGCCCTACACAACCGAGCGTACATCAGCATCAGCGTTGGTCTGGAAGACGGGGAATGGATGAGCGAAAAGCTCAAACAATTGGTCGAGTTGCGAAATGAGTTGGTGCATCATTTCCTGTCACGCTTTACGTTGAACTCGGAGGCCAGTTGCCAAGAGGCAATCAGTTATCTGTCTACTGCAGCAAGCACCATCAAGAGCAATAGAGAAACGCTACAATCCCTCCTGATCGCTTTTGAAGAAAGTAAGAAGAGACTGCTTGAATTTATTAACTCACCTGTCGGAGAGAGTCTCTATTTGTACGGCATCATCCCGGGTGAACCTGTCGAGAATTGGGAAAATACCACCATTATCCAACAGCTGAAATTTGCAGAGCATTCCTTAGCCAAGAACGGCTGGGTACAGTTAAACGAAGCCATTTATAGCATTGGTCAACGGTGGCCAGACTTATCTCCAAAGCTGTACGGATGTAGTAGTTGGCGGGAGGTCATTCATTGTTCCCAGCTCTTCGAAATAGACAAGCGGCTATCTCCCACAGGTGGAGTGACTTGGTATCGCACACGCCGAACCTAAATTGATACAGCAATGATGGTTTAGCAAACATCATCCCATCGATACAGATTTCCACAGCTTACGTTATGACGTTGAAGGAGCACAGAGTACCGCCTCAGTATGGAGTAGTGATGTGTGCCATAACCGACAACGAAAAGGGGCCCGCAGGCCCCGAAAATGTTACTGATTTGATGCAAGACGGAGCGTGGGGGATGCACTTGGATAAGCATCAAATGCATCATCCCGTAACACAATCCCAATAATTGCAGCCTTGTTACGGTGGCGTGTTGCTTCGAACCCCTTATCCACAAGTTTTTTCTTGAGGATGATTTTACTCATGGCCCACTCTCCGTTCTGCTGAGCCCAGCGGCTAAAAGCAGCGTAGATCTCGTCCATGGTGCATTTGTAGTTACTGCTTGGCTGAGTGCACTCTTCCAAAAAGCTTCCTACTAGATCGGATTCGGCACGGTAGCTCTCGACATCGGCCTTGATGCTTGCTGGCATCGAGCGTTTCAGCCCTTGTGCCAGCCACATCTGGGTGCCTTGGATGGCCCAGTTCAAGATACCTGGCAGTTCATCCTGAAGCTTCTGCATCAAGTACGGGTCTAATTGCTCTCCCGTAAATGCTGCATTGAAGGGGATCATCATCATCCGTCGCCACATGCCGGGACTGGTATCCCGGATCACAGGCTTGTGGTTCCCCACCATTACAAGTGAGAAGCGGGGACGGAACTCCATCTCGCTCTTGGCATAAGGGGCCCGAGCGACAATGATGTCGTCACCCGTCATGGCTTTCACTAGATTCTCATCCATGCGAGAGCCCTCTGGCAGCTCATTAGCTACTACCAGTCGGGCATCCACCAGCTTTGTCAACGATGGGTTCGGGCCGGTACTGGCATTGCGGTTAAACAGCAGGACGTTACTGTTGATCTGCCGACTATAGTCCCCGAGCAGTTGCTGGATGACCGACATGAAGGTGCTCTTTCCATTACAGCCATTACCATAGAGGAAGAACAACAATTGCTCGTCGGTACGGCCCGTTATCCAGTAGCCCACACAGCGTTGCAGGAAGGTGGCCAGTTCGGTATCTCCACAGGTGATTTCACTGATGAATTGCTCCCAGCGTGGGCAAGTGGCCCCCGAGATATAGACAGCAGGGCTGGCACTGGTCAGCAAATGGGCTCGACGAGCAGCAAGGAAACATCCAGAGTTCAGATCGATAACCCCGTTACCGACACCAAGTAGCATGGGGTTGGCGTTGAGCTCGGCGAGTTTTATCTGCAGCATCGGTTTGGCTAACTCCAGCATGTTCTGGATGCTCGCCCGACTGAGGCAACGGGTGCCATAGCTGCGAACCATCTTGCCCCATTCCATGGCCTTCTCGTCATCCTTCTCTTTGGCAGTATCGAGTAGCTGCTTTGCAATCTGGTGGAGTTCTTCTCCTACTTGTTTGGCCATCAGCAACGGGGTTTGGTTGTCCAGTTCCCAGCAGGTCCCATTGAAGCAGAGGAAACTGCCAAACTCGGGCACATACTTGAGGTCATGGCCGCATAGTTCAACAAGCCGTTCAGCGTTTCGGCTGTCGTGGAACTCGACTGCCAAGACGGACTGACGGGGGACAATTGTGACGGATTCTGGTTGCAGATCGTCATCTTGTGTTCCCGTGGTTTCAACTACTGGTTTTTTCAGAGTTAATGCTGCCACCAGCTCCTGCAGAGGGAGTGGATTGTCACCGTGCAGATACTCGTCAATGTCCTTTACGCTATCCGGCAGCTTGACCTGAGTCAGCGTGAGGTCAAGTTTGGCAACATTTGAACGGTATTTATCACCAGCCTCATCGGTGTCGAAGAAGGTGACGGTGTCACGGTTCGCGAGCTCACGCTCTAGCCACTCAAGCTGGGTCTTTGACAAAGTGCCTATAGTGGCCAGCACTGGTCCAGGCCAACCGGCATCGACCAGCGACAGGCGGTCATTCTCTCCCTCTACCAGGGCGACAGGGCCAGGGGCATTCAGACTCTCTTCCCCGTAGAACTGAACGCCGTTAAGCCAGTTGCGGCTCGGTAGTTGGAACTGGTGCTGCTTGTTTGGGTCCTTGAAGGTGAAGCGACTGACTTGTCCGTTGCGGTCGAAGTGCGGGAACACATAGACACCGCTCGGGAAGAAGTCACGAAGTTGGTCAGGTGCATCCTTGCGGGGCTTGACCAGACCGGATGCCAGCCGTTCTTCTTGGGAAAAACCAGCATCCCGCAACGCTTTGTTCAGGCCACCGGAGAAACCGATGTCCAGCCCCACTAGCACCTCCTCAGAATGGCCACGCAGTTCTACCAGCTCCTCAATGTCCAAACGAGTTTGATAGTGGCGGGCAGCCAGATTGAATAGCTCCTGCAGGCGAGCTGGTGGAGCGGTGTAGACCGGTTGTTCCAAAGGTACAACCTTGGGAGTAGTGGGACTAGCCTCCAGTTCTCCCAGTAGCAGCAGGCGAGCAGCATCGTAGACATTTGGGGCTTGCTTGTATTTGACGATGAGGTCGAGGACATCACCATTCTCTTCACAGCTAAAACAGTGAAAGCTATTTGTTTCAGGATATAAGGTGAAGCAATCGTTATGCCCGCACAGTGGGCAACTGCGATCATCCAGCCGATAGATCTCACCAAGTTGTTCTACGTCTTGCCCTGTAAGGGCTGAAGTAACATCAAGAATAGAGAATTTAGCCTTGATATCGGCAAGTTCGAAGTTGAGCGGGTAGCCAGCTTCGGCCAAAGCGAACTCGAGATCGCAATTTGTATGTTGAGACATGATTTCTCTCCAGTTTGACAATCAATTAATAACTCATTGTTTGACTGGCTAGATCTGCCATCTCAAAGGCTGATCGGCGGTCCGTCTACGTTCGAACAAAGGGTTGCCAGATGCTGAGGTAGTGGCCACCAGGAATCCATCATGGGAGCTGGCTTCATGGCCACGGGGACGTAAATTACCCAACACAAGGTCGAAATATACTCAGGGATGGATACACAACAAGAGTGAAAGCATTGCTTTTACTGCCTTTATACTGTTTTTGAGATCAAACATCCGAAACGGAGGGTTTGCAATTTGAGGTGAGATTTGATAATCCTAGCCTTCTTCGCTCGGCTTCAAAAAAGCTGCATATACAAAAACGAGATGCAGCGTTCTAGTTAGGGTAAGGGTTTAGCCGTAGAAGCCCCTCAACTTACACCTATGAGTCCCTTCTGCTTTATCCATGTATTCGACACTCTCCCCGTGCCAAAACGAGATGTAAGCCCTCAGGTTCATGTGCCAGTTTTTAAGCATATTTCATAACTTTTTCATGTGGTTAACTAAATGAAAGGTTCTCTTAATTAGCCCGAAAATTGGCAGAGAGTACGTCTTTTTAGGCTGATTTCGCTTTGTTAATAGGGATGTAAGCCAGCACAAAATCGGCGTGTCAGTATGAAAATACGGCAGGGTATTCGGTTTGGTGGCCAAAGTGGGGAAGAAAGGGTTGAGGATAACGGTTGGGATCACGCCCATGGCCAGCCCCCTGTGGTAAACTGCCCGCATTTCCGTTTGGTCCTGAATATGCCTCGGCAGTTCCCCGAATTTTGAGAATCCCAATGACCACCAATATCTCTTCCCTTGCTAGCCTGATCTGGTCGGTTGCCGACCTGCTTCGCGGTGATTTCAAACAGTCCCAGTATGGCCGCATCATCCTGCCCTTTACCGTACTGCGTCGTCTTGAGTGTGTGCTGGCACCAAGCAAGGCCCAGGTGCTGGCCATGGTCGATACCACCAAAGCCATGCCAGAACTGGCCAAAGAGAAGCTCCTGCTCAATGCCAGCGGCCACGCCTTCTATAACAGTTCTCCGCTGGAGCTTGCCAAGCTGGGTGAAACCCATGTGGGTGATAACCTGGATGCCTACGTGCGTGCTTTCTCCAAGGATGCCCGTGAGATCTT
The DNA here is from genome assembly GCF_040908295.1 of Aeromonas sp. R4-2. NCBI lineage: Bacteria > Pseudomonadati > Pseudomonadota > Gammaproteobacteria > Aeromonadales > Aeromonadaceae > Aeromonas > Aeromonas sp. R4-2. The sequence continues at coordinate 227,297 of NZ_JBFODL010000011.1, forward strand.
CGAGCACTTCAACTTCGATGCCAGTATCACCCTGTTGGAAGATGCCGATCTGCTCTACAAGGTAGTTCGCTCCTTCGCAAACGTGGATCTCTCCCCTGAAGCTGTAGACAACTACCACATGGGTCTGGTGTTTGAAGAGTTGATCCGCCGCTTTGCGGAAAGCTCCAACGACACCGCCGGTGAACACTTTACCCCTCGTGATATCGTGCGGCTTACAACATCCTTAGTGTTCTCTGGTGATGACGAAGCGCTCGGCAAGCCGGGCATTGTGCGTTCCATCTATGACCCCACCGCGGGGACTGGTGGCTTTCTCTCTTGCGGCATGGAGTATCTGCACGAGCTGAACCCCGCCGCACGGCTGGCCACCTTCGGTCAGGAGCTCAACCCTGAGTCCTACGCCATCTGTAAGGCCGACATGCTGATCAAGGGGCAGGAGATCAGCAACATCAAGCTGGGCAATACCCTCTCTGATGACCAGTTGCCCTACAAGACTTTCGATTATTGTCTTTCCAACCCGCCATTCGGGGTGGACTGGAAAAAGGTCGAAAAACAGGTGCGGGATGAATCGACCAAGCTGGGCTTTAACGGCCGCTTTGGCCCAGGCTTGCCACGGGTATCTGACGGCTCCTTGCTGTTTTTGATGCACCTTATCGCCAAGATGCAGCAACCCACCGCTGAGTCTGTGGGTTCCAAGATCGGGATTATCCTCAACGGTTCACCGCTCTTTACCGGTGGGGCAGGCAGTGGCGAGAGCGAGATCCGCCGTTATATCCTCGAGCACGACCTGCTGGATGCGCTGGTGGCCCTGCCCACCGATATGTTCTACAACACCGGCATTGCCACCTATATCTGGGTGCTCTCCAACCACAAACCGGCCGAGCGTAAGGGCAAGGTGCTGCTGATCAACGCCAGCGATATGCACAGCCCGATGCGTAAATCGTTGGGTTCCAAGCGCAAGCAGCTGAGCGATGAGGCGTTAAGCGAGATCGTCAGCCTCTATAGCCGCTATGAAGAGAGCCCGATCGCCAAAATCTTCTCCACCACTGCGTTTGGCTATCGCCGTCTGACCATCGAGCGGCCGCTGAAGCTGGCGTTCTATCCGCAAGATGCCGAACGCCTTGCCAGCCTCACCGCCGACAAGGGCTGGGCCAAGCTCGATGGCACCCTGCAGTCTGCCATTCTGATTGCCTTGGGGCAGTTCGCTGAGGCCAAGTTGCTCTCCCGCGACAAGTTCAAAAAGCAGCTGACCAAGCTGCTGGGTGAGGTAAAACTGCCTGCCCCGGCCTTTAAGCTGCTGGTGAACCATCTGGCTGAGCAGGACGACGCCGCCGAAGTGTGTAAAAGCAAAGGCGAGCCGGAAGCCAACCCGGACCTGCGGGATAACGAGAATGTGCCGTTGGGGGAGGATATCAATGACTACCTCAAGAGGGAGGTGCTGCCCCATGTGCCGGATGCTTGGATCGACACCAGCAAAACCGACCCGCTCGATGGCCAGATTGGCATTGTCGGTTATGAGATCCCCTTTAACCGCCACTTCTACCAGTACCAGCCGCCCCGTGATCTGGCTGCCATCGATGCCGATCTTGATGCAGTGGCCAAGGAAATTATGCAGCTGCTGGCGGAGGTGCATTCATGAGTAAGCTGGAACGGCAGCCGCTGGTGGGGAAATATAGAAATTATTCTACCTATAGTAATTCAGGTGTCGATTGGATAGGTGAAATGCCTGCTGTTTGGACTCTAAAACGGGTTAAGCACATGTTCACCATTCGGAAACGAATTGCTGGTGAGCTGGGATATGACATTCTGTCTGTTACCCAACGTGGAATAGTAGTAAAGGATATCGAAAGTGGGGAAGGACAACTTTCGATGGATTACTCAAAATACCAGCGAGTGAAGCCTGGTGATTTTGCTATGAACCACATGGACCTATTAACTGGTTACGTGGATATTTCAGATTATGATGGAGTTACTAGCCCAGATTACCGAGTGTTTACGTTAGATAACACTGACTATTTCGCTAAATATTTTTTATATATATTCCAAATGGGATATCAGCTGAGATTATTCTTCCATATGGGGCAAGGAGCATCTCACTTGGGAAGATGGCGTCTAGCAACTGATGAATTTAATGAGATGGTTTTTCCTGTCCCCTCATGTGAAGAGCAACGCACCATTGCCGCCTTCCTCGACTATGAAACTGCCCGGATTGATCGGCTGATTACCCAGCAGCAGTGGCTGATAGAGCTACTGAAAGAGAAGCGGCAGGCGGTGATCTCCCACGCTGTCACCAAGGGCCTCAACCCCAATGCCCCCATGAGAGACTCTGGAATTGAGTGGCTTGGTCAAGTGCCGAAGCATTGGGATGTTTCTCGCTTAAAGTTTGAGAGTGATGTTATTGACTGTCGTAACAAGACCCCAGAGTATTTTGATAATGGAGAATATTTTGTTGTTCGTACTACGAATGTTAAGAATCAGCAGTTAAATTTCAATAACGCTCTGTACACAGATAAAAATAACTTTGAGATATGGACACAACGAGGCGTTCCTGTGGCAGGTTCAATTCTTTTTACTCGAGAAGCGCCTACAGGTGAAGTATGTATAGTCCCTGAAAATGTAAAATTATGCATGGGACAACGTATGATGAACTTTATCTGCAGCAGGGAAATTTATACAAGTTATTTGTTCGATTATTTAATATCGGCTTGTTTGGAAAGATATATAAATAGTGTTTCACATGGAAGTACCGTGAGCCATTTACGTGTTGAGCAGGTAGAGAACATTCCAGTTCTCGTCCCTCCGGAGGAGGAGCTGGTAGCAATTCACGAGCATATTCGAATCCTCAAAAAGCAATATGACATCTTAGAAACAAAAGTGTTGAAGGCAATTGAACTAATGCAAGAACGCCGTATCGCCCTGATTTCTGCCGCCGTCACCGGCAAGATCGATCTGCGTGGCTGGACACCGCCAGCAGAAGAGGCTGCTGCATGAGTTCACTGCCGCAAGCCGATGCTATTGCTCAAGTCAGCAATGACGAACAGTACCGCTGGCTGACCGAGCTGATCTTCGATAGCAAGGAGCTCGATAAGCTGGGGGGCATGGTCTCCGAGTTCAATCTGTTTGAAGCGATGGGGATGGTGCGTCAGGAGATCCGCCACTCCCATTTTCTCGGCACCCTCTTTAATCCCCGCGAACCTCATGGCTTGGGCTCTCGCTTCTTTGAATCGCTGCTTTCAAGGTTGCTCTATGACTTGCCGGATCGGCGTAGTGGCGAAGTCTCTCTGCTCGATATCGATCTCTGCGATTACGACGACCTGCAGGTATTTCGCGAGCAAGATCGTATCGATCTGCTGCTGGTGAGCGAGCAAAACCGTCAGGTCTTTGTTATCGAGAACAAGATTGATGCCGGTGAGCATGGCAATCAGCTGGAACGGTATGAGCAGGCCGTACATCGCCGCTATCCCGAGCATCGCAAGGTCTTTGTCTTCTTGACTCTTGACGGCAGCGAGGCCAGTCGCGATGGCTGGTTAAACCTGAGCTATGCCCAGGTAATTGAATGCCTGAGCGAACTGGTCACCGATTATGGCCACCAGATCCCGCCATCAGCCCGTATCGGCATCGAGCACTACATCACCCTATTCAAGCGATATTTTATGGAAGATACCGAGATTGCGGAGCTCTGCCGCCGTATTTACAAGAAGCACCAGAAAGCCCTGGATCTGATTTTTGAGCATCGACCTGCGGATGGCGATGGCCGAACCGAGCGCCGGGATTGGGCGAAGGATGTTATCGCTCTTGTCGCAGAGCAGCACGGTTGGGAGATCGATAGTGAGACAAGAACAATGGTTCGCTACGCCCATTTACCGTGGGATGACGGGAAGGGGATGCGTTCTTCAAACTGGACCAAAAGTGGCCGTGTTGTACTGTTTGAAATCCAAAGCAACACCGACAAGCTGGAGCTGAAACTGCTGATTGGCCCTAGCAGCGATGCTTCATTGCGTGACCATCTGTTTAGCCGTGTGGAGCAAAGTGGTGTTGCAGCGCTGTCGACACGAAAACTGCGGCAAAGCCCACAATGGAGCCAAGTCTACTCATTGCGTTTGCTCGATAAAAAACACACTGTCGATGGGCCTGACGAAGAGGCGTGCAAAAAACAGATCGACAAGAAGCTACAGCACTTCTGGTCACACGACTGGCCCCTGCTGAAAGAGACCATGGACAAGGCGATTGAGACGTTGCCGTGATGGGCATACGAGTTGATTAGTTGAGTAGAGAGGGATGCGATGATACGGGAGCTGGTTTGCAATCAATGCCAACAGGTAGTTCGTGAGGATGAGCTGTTTGTCCACTTGGTGACCAAACACAATTGGAAAGCCGCTCGTCGAGAGCTTTCTCCCTGTCATAGCGAACCAATACCACTCACCACTCGTGAGCCGCGGACGTTTGCCCCCCGATTAGGACCGATGAAGCCCAGCATTAGCTCTGCTGCGTTTGTTCCAAAAAAGTGTAAGTTTTGCCAAAGACCGGTAGACCCCGCTCAGTTAGTGCAGCATCTAATGGCGTGCGAAAAGAGCCAAAAGGCGAAAGCAGCAGCGAGAAAAAGCAAGAGTTTGGCACCTATTGCGAATGACCGAATGCTTTGCCCGCACTGCAAAACTGAGGTCGGCAAAAAGAACCTCAACAAACATATCAAAAAGATGCATCCCTCTATCGCAACCCAAAGTCAGAAAGAGGGGGCTGCCCCTTCGTTGTTTCAGGCTGCACCGGGCCAATGTATCTGTCCTTACTGCAAAGTCAGCGTTGGTAAAAAGAAATACAAACGGCATCTGGAACAACGCTGCCCGAAAAGACCTGTGGGTGCATCAGGCGTGAAGTTACCAAATACCTGTCACGATCCCGATATTGCAGCCTATTTGGCACGTACCGCTGCACCTGAAGAGATCGGCCGATTTGGTAAACCACAAGCCAAAATTCGGCACGGCACTTATGGTTTGTCAAACATGGAATACGACGCTTGGGGAAGGAACGATTAAGCGATATTGGTTGACCATCTTTATTTATGACTGGAATAACAATGGATAACAAAGCACGGGAAAAGGCGTTTCAAGACCATATTATCGAGCAGCTGGCTGCTTCGGGCTGGCTGGTGGGGGAGTCGTCTCACTACGACAAAGAGCGAGCACTCTATCCGGAAGACTTGATCGCCTTTGTGCAAGATAGCCAGCCGGAGGGGTGGCAGAAATTCTGCAAGATCTACGGCGAGCAGCCGGAACGCCACCTGCTGGATGGTGCGGTGCGTCAGTTGAAACGCAGTGAAGGGGGAACCCTGTGGTTGCTGCGTAACCAGATTGAAGATCGCGGCCATCGACTCAAGGTCGCCAGCTTCAAGCCTGATCATGACTTGAATCCAGAACTGCTGGCTCGCTATCAAGCCAACCGGCTGCGGGTGGTGCCCGAGTTGGTTTATAGCCCCCATGGCTATGATGGCCGTATCGATCTGACCCTCTTTTTGAACGGCATCCCGGTGGCAACACTGGAGCTCAAATCTTGCTTCAAGCAGTCGCTGGAGAATGCCAAGAAACAGTATCGGGAAGATCGTCTGCCCAAGACCAATGGGCGTGATGAGCCACTACTGAGTTTTCGCCGCGGGGCGCTGGTGCACTTTGCAGTGAATCAGTTCGAGGTGGCGATGACCACTAAACTGGCGGGTGACTCGACTTTCTTCCTGCCATTCAACCAGGGCACCCGTGAGGGTGGGGCGGGCAATGATCAGCCCTTGCCAGTGAATGGTGAGGAGGGCATTGCTACCGGTTATCTGTGGCAAGAGATCCTGCAACCGGATAACTTCCTGCGGATACTGAGTCGCTATCTGCACCTTGAGGTTAAGGTGGAAGAGGATGAGCTGGGGCGGCAGAAGAAGAAAGAGACGATGATCTTTCCTCGCTATCACCAGTGGAAAGTGGTTCAGAATTTGTTGGCCACGGTGGGACAGGAGGGGGCTGGTCAGAAGTACCTGATCCAGCACTCGGCAGGGTCTGGCAAATCCAACTCGATTGCCTGGCTGACCCATCAGCTGGCCTCGCTCTACCTGGATAAAGGGGAGAAGTTGTTCAATTCGGTGATTGTGATTACCGATAGAACGGTGCTCGACAGCCAGTTGCAAGAGACTATCGCTCAGTTTGACCATGCTGATGGGGTAGTGAGCCGCATCAACCGGGAAGAGGGAGATGGCTCCAAGTCGGCACAGTTGACCGAGGCACTGGCCAGTGGCACGCCCATTATCATTGTCACCATTCAAACCTTCCCGCACGTACTCAAGGCCATTCAGGAGTCGACCACGCTGAAAGGCTCTCGCTTTGCGGTAGTTGCCGATGAGGCGCACTCAAGCCAGACCGGTAGCACGGCTCGCCAGTTGCGTGAGGTATTGATGGCCGAGCAGTTGGATGGGGAAGAAGAGCTCAGTGGTGAAGATGTGATGAACATGACGCTGGCCGCTCGTGGCGGCAGCCAGAACATCAGCTACTTCGCCTTTACGGCAACCCCGAAGGGTAAAACGCTAGAGCTGTTTGGCCGCCCAGCGAACCCGGCGATGCCGCTTGGCCCGGATAACAAGCCCAAGCCATTTCATGTTTACTCCATGCGTCAAGCTATCGAGGAGGGTTTTATCCTCGATGTGCTGAAGAACTACACCAACTATTCGCTTGCTTACAAACTCGCCATGAAGGCAGAGGAGGCTGATAAGGAAGTGGATGCCAAGAAGGCTCGCATCAGGCTATCCAAGTGGGTGCGGCTACACCCGCACAATATCGGCCAGAAAGTGGCGATCATCGTTGAGCATTTCCGCACCAACGTGGCCAATCTCCTGGGAGGGCAGGCCAAGGCGATGGTTGTGACCTCGAGTCGGCTGGAGGCGGTTCGCTACAAGCTGGCGTTCGATAAGTATGTAACAGAGCAAGGCTATGGTGCTATTCGTGCCATGGTGGCGTTCTCTGGCGACATCGAAGAGGAAGGGCAGAGCTTTAACGAGCGGAACATGAACCCCGAGCTTAATGGGCGGGATATGCGTAAGGCATTCGATACCCAGGACTATCAGGTGATGCTGGTGGCCAACAAGTTTCAGACCGGTTTCGATCAGCCCAAGCTGTGTGCCATGTATGTGGACAAGAAGCTGACAGGAGTGGATTGCATCCAGACCCTTTCTCGCCTCAACCGCACCTATCCCGGCAAGGAGAGCACCTTTGTGCTCGATTTTGTGAATGATCCGCAGGATGTGCTGGAGGAGTTCCAAAAATATTTTGAGACAGCCACCCTCGATACCGTATCCGATCCCAATCTGGTCTATGACCTGTTCCACAAGCTGAAAGCGACGGGTATCTTTACCTGGAGCGAGGTGGAGGCGTTTAGTGATGCCTATTTCGATCCCAAGCGTGGGGCCGAAGCCTTGCCCGGTTATATCAAACCGGCAGTCGAGCGGTTCACCAAACGTTACAAGCTGGCCAGTGAAGCTGTGCGGGAGTGTCGCCAGATGCTCAAACGCATCGAGCGGGAAGGGGGATCTGCGACTGATAAGGTAAATGCCGAACGGCGGGTCAAAGAAGCGACCGAAGCCCGGGGCGAGCTGGATCTCTTCAAGAAAGATCTCAATAGCTATGTGCGGTTCTATGAGTTTGTCTCCCAGATCACCGCCTTTGATGACGAATCATTGGAGCGGCTCTGCGTGTTCGCCCGCCACCTGCTGCCGATGCTACGTCAGGAGGTACTGGAGGAGGACGAGATTGATCTCTCCCAAGTGTTGCTGAGCCATTACAACCTCAAGGCCAAGCGAACTCAGGATCTCAAGCTCAAAGCTGACGCAAGCGGCAATGGTTTGCAGGGCATCTCGGCGCTCGGCAGTGCCAAAGCAAAAGAGGAGAAGAAGGACTTCCTCTCTCACATCCTGGAGCAATTGAACGATCTGTTCGGTACAGAGGTGACCGATGGGGACAAGCTGGATTGGCTACAGGGGATGGCCAGCAAGATTGCGGAAAACCAGCCCTTGATGGATCAGGTGCGAAATAACCCCCGCGACGCCATCATGCTGGGTGACTATCCCAAGGCGGTTGATGCGGCCGTGATCGAGCGGATGGATATCCAGAACGGCATGTCGCTGGACTACCTCTCTCGGCCCGAGGCGGCCAACCGTATCCAGAGCCTACTCCTGGATATCTTGCTCAAAGGCTTGCAGGGGGGATTGATCCATCAGAATTAAGTTGGGTTAATTGGCACCATTGTTCCCCAGCCTAATAACAGGAGGGGGAAGAGGTGATTATGGTCAACTGCCGATTTTGAGGCATATCTATGAACTTTTCTTATCATCGGTAGCATAGAGAAGATCGTATGAATGCATAGAAATCGGCAGATTAATTACCTCGCTTGGTGTTGTAATCGGTTGGGTAATCTTAACTGTTGAATGAACAAGGGGTCCCGAAGGACCCCTTGGGGTTATAGCAAGCAGCTCAAGTAATTTAGCGCGATCTGACGCAATGATAGATAGTATCTGCAACGCATCTCAATACCGGTAATGGAGCCATATCGGTAGCCATCGTATTCTGGGCAACACCGCCATCAACACCATAAAAGTCCATGATTTCATGGATTTTGGCAATCTGCTGCGGTGTTACGTTTAATTCACCGAATAGACGGCCCTGAATCGGATTTTCATCACAAGGCACAATCCACAATGCTTGTGTGCCAGCATGGTCACAATCTGAAAAAAGAATATTCAGCTTGTGTTGGCCGGGCAAACTTTGCGCCAGTGTGCGACTCATTAACAAATAGCTGCTGTGTGCTTCGTGTTGATAACGCATAGGTGTTTCCTCATGGTTGGTTTCGTTTGGCTTATATCGATTGCCGTAAGTCGAATGTGTTGCCAAACACCATGTGGATTAAACAGATCCCTGTTTTACCTGGAATTATCAACCCAAGTAATTAATAACATTGCTTGAGGTATATTGACAAGAGGGTGCTGGGTGAGTCATCACTGGGCTTATACCTGAATGTCCAGTATTTAATTTATCAATAATGCGGAGTGTTCTTGGCATAAGTAACTCGTGTATCCAAACGACGCGAGGTTACTGTTATGACACACCACTATGATGATCACCCCGGACAGGGCGATCACATCATCAATCAAGCTTTGGCCATTCTGGAGAGCCGACAGCGGCATCTGGGCCATGCCTTCACTCAGCCCAAAGCGGCAGCAGACTTCCTTCGGCTCAAGATGGGTGAATACGAGCGGGAAGTGTTCGCCGTCATGCTGCTCGACAATCAGCATCGGCTACTCGATTACCAAGAGCTGTTCTTCGGCACTATCAATGCTGGCACCGTTCACCCCCGTGAGGTGGTCAAGGCGGCTCTCAACAAAAACTCCGCAGCGGTCATTCTGGCCCATAACCATCCCTCTGGTATGGTCGATCCCTCGGATGCCGACAAGGCTGTCACAGCTCGTCTCAAGGAGTTGCTCGAGATGGTTGACGTGCGAGTGCTCGACCACTTTGTGGTGGGACAGCACGACATCGTCTCGTTTGCCGATAGGGGGCTGCTATGACCCCATCCAAACAGCTACAGGCTCTGTTCGACAAGATCATCGGCAGCTACCCCGATGCCACTGCCCTGACCCTCAACTTCCGAAGTCCCGATTATTCCGCCGACACTGGTGGATACCGTCCGGTCGAAATTCGTCTGGAGAAACGGGCTGGGAGTTGGGGGCTCCTCTATGTGACGGAGTTCTGCTATGTCACCGATGAGCTGACTAAGTCGCTGGATTTCGACTTCGCCGCTGGGGTGTTCTACGACCCCTGGTGTGGAGAACGGCCGTTGGCCACAACAATGGACCTCTACCGGCTCTGGGAGAGGAACTTTCTCACCTATTACCGGATGGAGGTTTACCACTTGGATATTTCCCAAGAGTGACTGTTATGAACGACTTCACGAAAGCCCTGCTGCTCGATGCCTTGAAAGCGGCATTGACGGCATTTGCATCGGTCATCGTCAACGCGATGATGGCTCGCTATATGCCACCACACTTCTACAACATGAATGGAGATGAATACCAATGAAGAAGATGATCCTGAGTTCCTTGGCCCTGGCAGTATTGACCAGTGGCACTCTGTTTATTCACCAGCAACGTAAGGTCAAGAAGGCTGAATTGGCTAAGGTATTGCGGATGCCTGGTAGTACAACACATCATTAAGTCGAACCTGCAACCTACATATGTACTATTCAGATAATTATGAGTCCGTCATGCTGACAGAATGGAGTGGCGTTACCTGCATGGTACATATGTACCATTCAGATCATAACGAGTCCGTTAATTCGTCATGATGGTGCGAGGCTACCTGCATGGTACATATGTACCATTCAGATCATAACGAGTCCGTTAATTCGTCAGGATGGGGCGAGGCTACCTGCATGGTACATATGTACCATTCAGATCATAACGAGTCTGTTAATTCGTCATGATGGTGCGAGACTACCTGCATGGTACATATGTACTATTAAGGTCATAACGAGTCCGTTGATTCGTTAGGATGGGGTGACGCTACCTGCATGGTACATATGTACCATTCAGATAAAAACGAGTCCCTTTGTCATTAGGCTCCTCGGCGAGTAGCTCTAACATATGTAGTAAACAGATATCTCTGGCCCTTTATGGGCACCTAAAAACCCCTGCGGGCCCTCCATCACGGAGCGGCCCGTTTTCATTTGTATCACTGGCACAGGTCAATAGACCAAGCCCGTGTGACGCGAGCGAAAGTGCCACTTTTTGCCGGTCATATGGGTTCCTTTCGACCTTCTGACCGGTCGCGTCAGTGTACCTTGCCCTATTGACCAGGAGGAGACCATGGCACTGGTGGGATATGCACGTGTCAGCACTGTGGGGCAGAGCCTGGATGCCCAGCTTCAGGCACTGGCCGAGTGCAGCAAGATATTTCAGGAGAAGGTGAGCGGGGCCAAGGATGATCGCCCGCAGCTCTCGTTGATGCTGGATTTTGTTCGTGAGGGAGACGTGGTGATGGTGACCAAGCTGGATCGCTTGGCTCGCAACACTCGCCACCTGTTGGAGATCTCGGAGTACCTGCACGCTAAGCGGGTTGCTCTGAGGATTTTGAATCTGGGTATCGATACCTCGACACCTACCGGAAAACTGATGTTAACCATGATCGGTGCCATTGCCACGTTTGAGCGGGAGCTGATGCTGGAGCGTCAGGCAGAAGGGATTGCTATGGCAAAACAGCGTGGGGTCTACAAAGGTCGCAAGCCGACCGCCATGGCTAAAGGGGAGGAGGTGCTGTCACTCGCTGAACGGGGACTAGCCAAGGCCGAAATCGCACGTCGAACGGGGATCAGTCTCTCCAGTGTGCAGCGGATCTTGCGTGGACTGTCTGGCGAATGAATAGTTTTGACAACAAGGAAAACGACATGGAACAAGAGAAGACGAAACAAGAGTCCGGCCGGTTCTTCGAGCAGCGGGAAACTGCATCGACACAGGTCGCAGGTAAGTGGGCCCGCTATCGCGATTGGCTAAAGCAATCTGTGCGACTAGAACTTCCGTCCAATTCAAGCGAGGTCAACAACAACCCTTATCTGCGGGGCGGGATCTGCAGTTATAACGCCTATCTCTCGGGCATGCTGAGGGCTCACCTGTGGGGGTTGTGGCTGACGGCACTTCTCGTGCTCGCCTGGCAGTTTCTGCTGCCTCGCATGGGGATGAGCATTAACTACAACGCAGGGCTTGGGATCATCATGGGCACTGTTGTAGTTGGTACTCTACACTGGGCCATTCTGGTCTTTATTGGCTACGAAAAGCGTCTCCAAGCTTCCGTACTCACAGATCCGCTGAGCCGCATGATCGGTGTGGCTACTGTTGCGATGACTGCGACAGGATTCGTGATCGGATGGTTCATCAGCATTGAACGTTCTGCACACTTTGCAAGGATTTATGGACTATCCAATGATCTTGGCCTCGGCTATGACGTTGGACTCAAAACATCAGAGTTTCTGTCGGAGCTAGGCTATGACTCCTGGATATTGGCCAGCCAAGTCATGGTCTACATTGGCTTGGCTCTGCTCTTCCTGATTCCCAGTTACCGCAACAGCGATAACCTTGCAGAAGAGGCGAAAGAGGCGCTAGGGAAGGCACAGGGCTATCCTACCCCGATCCTGTTGGTGTTCCATTTGCTTCTGCTGTTTCCGGCAGTGGCGATTCTGGCCTAGTAGACTTGAAGGAGCTCACATCAGAGCTCCTTTTCTTTAGCAGGTATGCAAGGCATCAAGCCGGTAGCGGTGCTTGGCTCGGCAACCACGGCACCATGATTGTATCCTGGTTACACCAGCCATCCGTCTGAATCCGAATTCTCCTGCCCGATAGAACACATGAACGCCAGCCTGCTCTGAACAGTTCGGGCAGCTTTTGAGTTTCTGCCCGTTTTGATGGAACACAACTGAATGGTTGAGGGGCTGGCCACAAGAACACTGGTCGGTCATCGATGAACTCACTTCCGGCGGTTGTCGGTTTCTTTGGCTACCCCTTTGAAGGGCTCCCCACCTTGTTTCTGCTCGATAAACTTGCCGCTATCCGTATCGCGTTTCGTCCAGTTCCCATTAACCGGGTTCTGAACTTGGGTACGGTCGTTGACGGAACCTTGTCGATAGCCTTTGCCTGTGTTCGTAGCCATATGTCACCTCGGGTTTAAGTGAGACCCAAAGTTACCATTAGATTTCATTTTGCTCAATATTGGGTTGATTGTTGAGCTGCTGAGGGAGGGGATGGGGCCTGTAATGAGGTGCTTGCAGTGTACGGGAGAGGGCGGGTAGGATTGGCCTGTTTGTTACCAATTTAAGCATGTCCACTTGATGTGGATGACCGTACTTGTGGCGGATTCTCGCTTGTTGAGGTTTCAGAACACTGTGATGGCAATCAGTTCCATCCCCAAGTGCCTGATTTATTTGGGCTCGCATTGATAACCCGTCGACCTGGTCAGGACCGGAAGGTAGCAGCCAAGGCGGGGGACTCGAGTGCCGGGATGTGGCTGGTAGGGCCACCACTTGTTTCTGCAATTCAATAAGTTACAGCTAATAGCCCCCCTTCAGACCTCTTGGTAATCCACTTTGTGTGGATGAATCAGGAGTCTTCTCTGTGAATCTCTGGCTCTCTCCGCAAGGTATCTGGTACTACCGCAAGGTGACAGTGCTCCCCTGTGGTCGCCGCAAAGAGATCAATAAATTCCTGCATACCCGAGAGAAGCTGACGGCCCGTGCAGCTGTTGCGAAGCTGCTTGCCTGTGTGCATTCCAGACCCAAGCCAGTTGTGCAACCCACAAGCGAGCCAGAGAACCCTCAACCTCAGCCGAATATCAAGCCTGCTGTTCCGGCGGCCAAACCGCTTGCTCCGCTGCTGTCGGTCTTGAGTGACCGCTATCGGAAAGAGAAGGCCCTCTCCTGGGCACCGAAAGAACTCAGCAACCAGAAGAACTACATCGGCTGCTTCATCAAGGCGCTGGGTGAAATTGCACTGTGCGATGGCGAATGGATTTGCTAACGGATGGGTCAACTTACTGGTCAAGCGTGATGGGCCTTAGTCGGCTGCCATTGCCGACCACCATGGAGGCGGCGGTGAGTAACAGGGCACTGCCCATAAAGGTGGCACTGATAGAGAGGGAATCCAGTAACCACCCCCCCACGGCAGCCCCCAACGTGATTGCCAGCTGAATAGCGGCCACCATCAGGCCTCCACCGCTCTCGGGTGAATCTGAGATGCCCTGGGTGATCCAGGCTGACCAGGCGACCGGAATGGCGGAGTTAAGGGCGCCCCAGAGGATCAGCATCAGGGCCACACTCCAGAAGTGATGCTCCACCGCCAGCAGCGCCAGGGTGATAACACCTAGCACCAGTGGCAACCAGCGCAGCATCCGGTAAAGATGACGGCGCAGCAGCATGCTTACCGCTGTGGTGCCGACAAAACCGGCCAGCCCCAAAGCCAGCAGCAGCGCCGAGAGTTGTGGCAGGTCGACCTGGGTGCGTGTCTCCAGGAAGGGGCGAAAATAGGTAAAGGCACTGAAGGCGCCGGCAAAGGTCAGCGTCACGCCCATGATGGCAATGGCGACGTTGGGTCTGCGCATAAGGCGAAATGCGCTGTGCGGGCGTGCTTGGGAGTGCATGGAAGGCAGGCAAAGTACCATCCACAGCAGGTTGATCACTACCAACGGTACTAGCAGCCAGAACACGCCTCGCCAGCCGATCAGTCCACCCAAGTAACTGCCAATGGGGGCCGCAAAGGCGGTCGCGACCGCATTGCCGGTATACAGGATGCCCAACGCTTTGGGGACGGATTGGCTGGAGACCAACCGCATGATGGTGGCGGTTGCCAGCGCCCAAAAACCGCCGATAACGATCCCGAGCAGAGCGCGTGCCACCATCAGCACGGTAAAGTTGGGGCTTAGGGCGATCACGATTAAAGAGGTCAGCATCACGACGACTAGCCCCATGAGCACATGACGTCGGTCCAGCCTGTGAGATAGAGGTGCGATCAGCAAACTGGTCGGGACGGCAAACAGGCCGGAGATGGCAATAGCAAGACCGGCCATGCCATTGCTGGCACCTAGATCGGTGGCGATCGGCGTCAGCAGGCTGACCGGCATAAACTCGGCGGCAATGAGCAGTGCCACACACAGGGACATGGCGGCAACCGCAGACCAGTGTTCGTTGACGACAGCGGGTGTATGTGATGATAACGATGTTACGTTCATGGCATGACCTGAAAGTGAAATATGGGCTTATTCGATTGCTTCGATCGTGATGCTGGCGGCCGAGGTTATGGTCAGGTGGGAGAGACCCGATTCAATGCGCCCTAACTTAATCAGTCCGGTCGAATAGCCAAAGTCCCGATAGAAGATCGCCAGATTGCCCCACGGGGCGTAATAGGTGAGATCCCCCACGTTCGGGTCAATGCCTTTTGGGGCGCCCTGTGTGGTCAATTTGCGGGGCAGATAAGCAATCTTCTCGGTGTCGGCGTAATCCTCGAGGGGCAGTGTCAGGGGGAGCATGGCAAAAAAGTCCCGGGCGCTGTGACTATCTTCCAGGGTGGCCGTGATGATCTGGCTGGCTATCGTCATCTTGATGTTCATACTCTCTGCCTTGTTCTGAGCCTTAGCACTTGTAGCGGTTGCTGTGCTGGTCACCCCCAGCAACAGAGCCATCGCGCCAACAAACACTCCTCTGATCATTGAGCTTCTCCCTATGTGACGTGAATGGTGGCGTCGAAACCAGTGAGAAAACGCGGCGAAGAGGCCGCCGCGCTTTCGACGCTTACTTCATGTTGGTCTTGAAGAACTGCTCGAACTTGGCGAACGGGATCTTGCCAGCCTGGTTGTCATACAGGTCGACATGATTGGCGCCAGGCACAACGACCAGCTCTTTTTGCTTGCTGCCAACGGCCTTGAAGGCATCTTCGGCAAAGTAACGGGAGTGAGCCTGCTCACCGGTCACGATCAGGGTGGGAATGGATATTTCGCTTGCATAGCTCAGCAGCGGCATATTCATGAATGACAGCGGCATGGTAGTGGTCCAGGCCCCGTTGGAGTTCACCGAACGGGCATGGAAACCACGCGGTACACGGTAGTAATCGAAGAACTCCTTGAGTACCGGGTGCGGGTTTTCCGGCAGAACCTCTGGCAGGGTGCGGGCGGCAGCGGTGACATTTCCCTTGTCATCGACATAGAGGTCGTGATTGCTATGGGCATAGGTGCCACTTTCCGCGTCTTTCCAGCGTTGTTCATTCAGGTATGCCAGCACGGCGCGGCGATCGGCGGTGGAATATCGATCCTTGCCATCGCCCACCCCATGCCCCATGGCCCGGCTCATGTCATACATCACGCTGGTTGCCACCGCCTTGATGCGGGTGTCGCCAGCGGCGGCATTGAGGGCCATGCCACCCCAGCCGCAAATCCCCAGTAGACCGATACGGTTGCGGTCGACCTCTTTTTGCAGGCCGAGAAAATCGACGGCGGCGCTGAAATCTTCGGTGTTGATGTCTGGCGAGGCCACATCACGCGGCTGGCCGCCACTCTCACCGGTGTAAGAGGGGTCAAACGCCAGCGTGACAAAACCACGCTCAGCCAGGGTCTGGGCATAGAGGCCGCTCGACTGCTCTTTTACGGCACCAAATGGGCCGCTCAGAGCAATGGCCGCCAGCTTGGCGTCTCCCCGGTTTTTCGGCAGGTAGAGGTCAGCCACGAGAGTGATGCCGTAACGGTTCTTGAAGGTGACCTTGCGATGATCGACCTTGTCGCTTTGGGTGAAGGTCTTGTCCCATTGGGCGACCATGGAGACAGGTTCAGTGGGGTTGGTTGTTTGGGCATGACTCAATGTAGAGACTCCGGTTAATGCGGCGCCCAGCAGCAGGGTAGACGCGATAGCTGTCAGTTTCTTGGGGAGAACATTCATGGCAAAGTTCCTCGAAATCGGATTTCTGATGCGTGGTCCTGGTGGTGGAGGGCTGGTTTTGTGAACCACGACACACAGTCTAGTTAGAACGAATAGTGATGATTAGAGGCGGTTTTTTGATAACATTAATGCTTATTTGTTCTAAATTAAGACGTCTGACGCGCACCTGACTCAGGTCGTGGCAGACAGGAATAATATAGGGGGTGAACAAAATGACAGGCCGCGAGAATTACAACGATCTCCACGTCTTTATGCTGGTCGCTCGGGAAGGGAGTTTTACCAAGGCCGCAGCTAGGTTGGGGCTTGCCCAGTCCGGGGTCAGCCGAACGATTCGGGATCTCGAGGCCCGGCTCGGGGTGCAGCTTCTGATGCGCACCACCCGCAGCCTCTCCTTAACCCAAGCGGGTGAGCAGTTGTACCGCACGGCGCAGGGCTGTTTTCAGTCCCTTGATGCGGGTCTGGCCACGCTCGCCCACTATCGTGATACCCCTTCAGGCACGGTACGGATCAACGCCAGCCAACATGCCATCGACAAGGTGCTGCTTCCCAAGCTGACCATCTTCAGGCAGCGTTATCCCGATATTCGGCTGGAACTCATCAGTGAAAGCCGCTTCGTGAACATCATCGATGAGCGCTTTGATGCTGGCGTGCGGCTGGGTGACGAGGTGGATGAGGGGATGGTGGCCGTGCGCATTACGCCCGATCTGGAGATGGTGATGGTAGCCACACCAGAGCATTTTCTTCAATACGGATTTCCCCAGGCGCCTGCCGATCTGGCGGGACATCCCTGTATCGCTTACCAATTTGCCGATGGCAGCCTCTATCAATGGGAACTGTGGCAAGAGGGGAAGGCGATTAAGCATCGACCACAAGGGCAGTGGGTATTCTCTGACAGTTATATGGAGGCGGCTGCTGCCAAAATGGGGCTGGGACTGGCCTATGTGCCAGAGGAATTGGTGAGCGATGAACTTGAGCGCGGCATCTTAATCCAGGTATTGAAACCCTATAGTCACCGTTTGGCTGGTCTGTACCTCTATTATCCCCACCGGAATGTTTCACCCGCATTAAGAGTGGTTATTGATGCATTAAAAACATAAATATAGTCATTCACTCTGGTCTGGACGTTGTAGGGAGGGGATTACTAGATCTGTACAGATCAAAAAATCTCTGCATACCCGAGACAAGCCGACGGCCCGTGCAGCTGTTGCGAAGCGGCTTGCCTGCGTGGGTTCCAGACCCAAGCCCATTCAGTTGCCTGCAGAGGTCAATGTTGCCCCACATGAGCAATCAGTAGCCCGGAATCAGGGGGGGTTATTGCTTGGAGACACGCAGGGTGGCGTTGCATTTGAGCCGACCATGGGAAATATGTCTGTTTATCTCGCTTAGCAGCGTCTCTTTATTGATGGGCTTGGTGATATACCCGTTCATGCCATGTGAAAGATAGTATTGCTTGGATTCCGGCATCGCATCAGCCGTCAGGGCGATGATGGGGATATCTGCCCAAGGCATCTGGGAGGTGCGGATCCGGGTGGTGGCCACCAGGCCATCCATCACTGGCATCTGGACATCCATCAACACTAGGTCAAATTCGGTGTGACCCAGTTTCTCCAGCGCCTCTTCTCCCTGAACGGCCAGTGTGACCTGATGGCCCACGGAGTCGAGCATGGCGCCGATCACCTTGCGGTTGGTGGCATTGTCATCAACCAGCAAGATGCGATAGCTCTCCTGATCCAGCGGCTTGGACGGCAGGCAAACAATCGAGGGGGTCGTGGCTCTGGCGGGCCAGATGTAGGTAAAAGTACTGCCATGTCCCTCGCTGCTCTCTACCGAGATATCGCCGCCCATCAGGCGTGCGAGGTTACGGGATATTTCAAGTCCCAGGCCCGATCCGCCATATTGGCGGGTGATCGAGACATCCGCTTGGGCGAAACGTTGAAACAGGTTCTTTAACTGACTTTTGCTCATGCCGATCCCGGTGTCTTGGATCGAGATACGTATCGAGTGGCGATCCTGCTCCAACAGGGTGCTATCAACGTGGATCTTTACTTCCCCCTGATGGGTGAACTTGATGGCATTGCTCACCAGATTGAAGAGGATCTGGCGCACCCTCAGCGGGTCGATCATCAACCACTCCGGCGTATTAGGGGCAACTGTCAGGGTCAGCTTGATCCCTTTTGCATCGCAGTTGCTCTGCATCAGGGCCCGGATATCCTCCAACAGCTGGGGCAAGTGATGGGGGGCAAGTTGCAGCTCGATCTTGCCCTCTTCCAGCTTGGATACATCCAGAATGTCGTTAAGCAGACCGAGCAGATGGTTTGCCGATTCGCGCGCCGTCTCCAGATAGTCTCGCTCCCTTGGGTCCATATCCCGGTCGGCCAGCAGTGAGAGCATGCCGAGAATACCATTCATGGGGGTGCGAATTTCATGGCTCATGTTGGCCAAAAAGCTGCTTTTGGCTCTTGTGCCTGCCTCTGCCGCCTGATTTGCCCGCAGCAGTTTGTCATTGAGCTGCTGCATCAGTTTGTGCTGCAGAAACGAGATATTCATTTGCCGCCAGATCAGCAGGGCGAGCACAAAGAGCAGCGCAAATTGCAGGGTCGCGATGAGTGTCGTTGTGATGATCTGCTCCCTCACGCTGTCGCGACGCGCCACATCAAACAGGGTCGCCTGCTGGTTCACCTCCAGAGTCAGCTGATGGAGCAGGGGGAGCAGGGAGGCAAGCTGTTGGCGCAGCTCCTGATGGGCAAGATTGTCCAGCGGCTTGGTGGCTTCCGGGCCGAGCCAGATATCCGCCAGAGAGATGTAGGATCGAATGGCTTTGCTTGCCTGCTGGTAGATCTCTGTTTGCTGAAGCAGGCTGCGATCCTTGCTCTCCAGCACCAGATCCATGCGGCTGACCAGAATATCGTATCTGAGCTGGAAGGTCGGTTGCGACTCATGGAGCAGCGAGCTTTGAAAACGCAGCGCTTCGTTATAGAGCTGGAAATAGTTCCACATCACGTTGTCTTCGCCTTGGCTGGTACTGCGCTGCAGATCCTGAAATTGCCGGTACTGGATGGTACCAATACCGGCAAAGGCTAGGAGCAACACACAAAGCACCACAAACAAGAAACGTTGACTGGCCGCCATGGAACGCATGATGGGATCTACTCCACTTTTATCGCGCTGATCTGCCAGATAGCCCGACCGTAATAGAGCTTGTTTTGCAGTTCGGGATATTGATCGAACGGATAGACAAGGAACAGCGGCCCTTTGTCACGCACCGACAGTGGCTTGCCATTGATCGTGCGGGCGAGGATGACCCGATACTGCTCGGCATCGCTTGTCGGCACCTGTACCGAGTAGTCATTGAGCGCGGTAATGGTGAGCTGTTTGCCGGTTGCCCCGACCTTGGCCAATACATCTTGCAGCAGCGGGCCGCGAAAAGTCTTGGCTTCGTCATACCAGGGGGTATGGGTTTTGATTTCGTGTACCGGCAGTTGATCCAGCATGGCGCTGTCCCACAGGGCCAGAGCCTGATGAGTGGGGCTGCTGATGGCGCCTTCAACCTTCAACACGGCGCTGTCAGGGGAGGGGGCTGCGTATGCGGTGCCGCAAAGGGCTGCCAGCAGTGGTGCGATGTAAAGGCCTGCTTTCATGATCTCTCCTTCCTGGAAAATGGCGGCATGGGGGCCGAGCCAACGGTGGCTTGTGAAGTGTGTCCAAAGGCAAGCAATAATCGGGCCCAGTCTAATGGGCTTGAATTATCAGCTATTTAGCCTGTTATCGGGCGATCTCGGCCAAGGTGAATTGCAGTTTGCAACGTGCGGGGGAGGTCAATTGCAATTTGGCAATCAAAACGAGGAGTGGGTGTTGGTGAATAAGGCGCAAAGAGTATCATTTGGAGAACAAGTGCCGTGGCACTGCCCGGCATAACATTTGCAATGTGCTGAATGCCGTGACAGCAAATAGTCTGAGAATCGACAAGGAGCTAGCGATGGAAAGCATGACTTACACCCTTAATGATATCCAGGTAGTGGTACTGGAAAACGAGTTTGACGCGATGGCCGTCAGTGAGCTCCGCCCGTTGTTTGAAACCCTCTCGACCCACCCGGGAGATATCCTGGCCGATATCAGCGATGTTCATTTTATCGACTCGTCGGGGATCGGAGCCTTGGTATTTCTCTATAAAAGATTGATTATGAACGGGCATCAGATGGCCCTTGTCTGCGGACCCGGTCAACCTCATGACCTGCTGGAGATGCTGCATATCGACCGGGTGATCCCCTGCCATGAGAGCATCAAGGCCTATATGCGCTCCCGTGGCATGATGGCCGCTGCATCATGAAACGCTTTGGTATCCTGCTCTCGTCCATTCTGTTGTCGGGTTGTGCGCAGTGGCCACCGGAGGGGTATGGCGGCATGGCCGAGGCAAGACCCACCCGAATTCCGGTCAATGAGGATGAACGGCGGGTCTGGTCTCGTTATGATGAGCGTCAGAAGGAACTCGACTTGCAGCTGACGGAATTAAAGCAAGCGAGTCTGCAGGGGTGTATGCCTGCCGAGTTGAAACGACTACAATCTCAACGTATTGATATCGAACGGGATATGCACGGACGGCTCTGGTCGGATGTAGCCTGGCGTCAGACCGTGTTGGCACAATCACTACAACAAGTACGTTTGCGGCTGCAACAGACAACAGCGGATGGCTGTCGTGCTGATTGGTCAGGGCTCCCCTTACGCCAATGGGGGCAGACGTAACAGACGAAAAGGATGTCTATGAAACGGGGCGCTCTCGAAGGATTGATCTGTGTTCTCTTGCTGTTGTTCACCTGCCCGTTACTGGCCTCCACCTTGTTGGCTCCCGGTGATCGGTTGGCCATAGTGCAACCCGGTGAGCCTGCTTTTGATCAGCCTTTCCAGATCAACAAGCAGGGGGAGATTGCACTGCCTGAAGTCGGCAACGTCGTGGTGGGGGGAAAGACCCTGCAACAGGCGGATGAGCTGATCCGCACCGCCCTCAAACCTGTTTACAACAACCTCTCTCAATTGACCGTCACCTTGCTGGAGAAGCGGCTGCTGATCAGCGTGATGGGCTATGTCAAAAAACCCGGCAGTTATGATCTGGCGCCCGATGGCAACGTGCAGATGGCCCTCGATGCCGCTGGCGGTCTGGTGCCTGGTGCCCAGCTCAACAATATGCAGGTGCGGCGTGGCAGCACGGTCTCTAGCTTCGACTACAAGCGTTATCTCGATACCGGCGATGCCAGCGTGTTGCCGCCATTGCAATCCCTCGATGTGGTGTTTGTGCCCGCATCCCCTTTGATCGGCAACGTGCAAATAGATTTTGATGCGGCGACCCTGGCGGCAGGCGGGGATGGCGATACCGGCAAGGCGATCAAGGTATTTGGCGAGGTCAACAGCCCCGGCGCCTTCAGTTTCAAGAGCGGCAACTCCATCGTGGATCTGCTGATGCGAGCCGGTGGGGTGACCCGCTTTGCCGGGGTGGAGCGGATCCGGGTGATCAATGGTGATGCCCCCGAACTGTTCGATCTCAAAGCCTATCTCGACTCCGGCAACAACAAGCTGCTCCCTAATCTGGCGCCGGGCGCCACCATCTTCGTGCCCAAGGATGAAGAGCAGATAAAACGGGGAGCGCGCACCATCTACATCATGGGCGAGGTGTTCAAACCCGGCGCCTATGAGGGGCGGGAAGGGGACTCCTTCCTCGATATTCTGGCCAATGCCGGCGGCCCGACCCGCTATGCCGAGAGTCGCCAGATCCGTTTGCTGCGCACCGATGGCACGATCGAACCCATCGACTTGCAGGCCTATACCGAAGGGATGCAAAAGGCGCTTCCCCAAGTCAAACCCGGTGATGCCATTTTTGTGCCGGAAAAGACCGATATCAACGAGAAGTCCTGGTTGAAAGTGGCACCCGGACGGGCGGTGATGGTGATGGGGGCGGTGCGGATCCCGGGCCGCTATGAATGGTCTGACGAGATGTCGTTGCTGGATCTGATCGCCCACGCCGGAGGACCCAACGAGCGGGCCGATATCGCCAAGGTGCAGATCCTGACCGCCGAAGGGGGGCAGGCCACGCCAACCCTGTTTGATCTCGACAAGTTTCTCCATCAGGGGGGGGCGCTGGCCAGCCTGCCAAAGATCCGGGCCGGATTCACCATCATGATCCCCGAGCTGCCCACCGATCCCAGTGACAACAAGTCCCAGTGGGTGCGCCAGTCACCGGACAGTTCCATCTATATCTTCGGTCAGGTCGGGGCCCCCGGTCGCTATGCCTTCAATGAGCAGATGGGCTTCATCGACATCCTGTCGGCCGCCGATGGTCCGACTGCGGCGGCGGATCTGCGCAATGTGCGCATCGCCCATCGCAGTGGCAGCACGGCGCGGGTCAGCAAGCTCGATCTTGCCCTCTACTTTGAAACCGGCGATGAGACCTTGCTGCCCAAGGTGCTGCCCGGCGACTCCATCTATCTGCCGGAGAAGAATCGCCCCTGGCTCGACGAGCCGAAGGAGAACACCATTCGGGTGCTGGGGGCGATCGCCCGTCCCGGTCGCTACCGCTTTGACTCCTCCATGACCCTGCTGGATCTGCTGGCAGAGGCGGGGGGCCCGACCAGCAGCGCCTATATCAAGAAGATTGTGGTGATCAACATGGCTACCAGTGGTCAGGGGGATCAGGCCCGCAGCTTCGATCTCGACGGCTTTGCCAAAGAGCCCGACTTTAGCCAGTTGCCGGTGCTGCGTGCAGGGGACACCGTCTTTATCCCTGATAGCAAAAGCAGCAACTGGGCCATCTTCATGGATGGCATGCGCGACATCCTGACCACGATCTCGGTGGTGGCCCTGGTCGGGACGCTTTGATATGAGCATCCCCATTCAATATCTGGAGCTCGAATCCCTCTATGCGGCGACGGTCGCCCGGGGGATCCGCTCGCTGGCGGTCACCTCGTCAGAAGGGGGAGAGGGGGTGAGCTCCATCTGCGATGCGCTGGCAAGGCGCTCGGAGGCGGATGGGCTGCGCACCCTGCTGGTGGATCTCAATCTCTATCACCCCGGCCGCGCCACGGCGGTTGCCTGGGGGCCCAATGATGTGCCCGAGCCTGTGGCCACTGGTCGGTCGTTGTCGCTGCTCCCGGCGCCGGGCAAGGATCTGATGGCTTTTCGCAACAAGGATACCTTGCGCCAGCTGCTGGTTCGCTGGCTGGAGCATTACGATGTGGTGATCTTCGATACCTCGCCGCTCACCGCCCTCAATCGGGGCAATATTCCGGCCGATCAGGTGTGTGGGGCCTGTGAAGGGGCGCTGCTGGTGGTACTGGCGGGGGTGACCCCGACGACCGTGGTACAAAGTGCGGTGGATAAACTGACTCGTGCCGAGGCCAATCTGATTGGCGCTGTCTATAACGACAAACTCAACCCGGGGCTGGCCAGCGAGATCCTGCGCGAGCTCAACCGGCTGCCCAGCAATCGGGTGACCGAATGGCTCAAGCGCTGGTGCCGGCGCAGTGCCTTGCTCAATTTCCGGATCTGATCGCCCGCTGATGGAGGCCCGATATGGATGACTGGTTGCGATCTGCTCCGGCAACCTTGCAGGCGGTGCGCGAACTGCGCAACCGGCTGGCACAGGGGCTCTCCCTGTTTCAGGTCTCCCCAAAGGATCAAGCCAACTGGCTGCTCTGTTTCAGTGAGCTGGCCACCAATAGCGTCAAACACACAGCTCCTCCTGCGACCCGGCTCTGGCTCACGCTGAAAGAGGATGAAACGGGCTTGAGTCTGATACTGGAGGATGATGGCGGCCCGCAACCCGGTCTTGCCAGCGCGCCGTTACCCGATGAGCTGCAGGAGGGCGGATACGGGCTGGCGCTGGTGCACCAGCTGTTTGCCGAGGTGCACTTCTCTCGCGACGGTGATCGCAATCGCGTGACCCTTCGCCAGCAGGGCCCGGTCAACCAGCTGCCGGTGATCGCGGTGATCGACGATGACAAGGTGATGCGTGCCCTGCTCACCGCCTATCTCCATGAGCACTACCGGGTTGAAAGTTATGCCGACTCCCATGCCGCCCTGCTGGCGCTCGGGAAGCAACCTCCCGCGCTGGTGCTCTCCGATATCGAGATGGAGGGGATCGATGGCTTTGGGCTGCGCCAGCAGTTGATGAAGGATCCCAAGATGAAGGGGGTGCCCTTTATCTTCCTGACCGGGCATCAGGATCAGTGGACCCAGAGTCGGGCGGGGGCGCTGGGGATCGATGACTTTCTGGTCAAGCCCATCACCAAGCAGGACCTGTTGCTGGCGGTTTCGCGGGTGCTGCAACGCTCGGAGCAGCTCAAGTCGCAATGGGGCGAACAGCTGGATCAGCGCATGACCTCGGCGCTGCGCCCGTTATTGCCCGCCACCTCCATAGGGGGATACCAGCTGGCGTTGCAAACCCGCGCGGCCACCGTGGGGGGCGGTGACTTTCTGCTGGTCAAGGATCGGGTGCTGTGGCTCGGGGATGTAATGGGCCACGATGCGGAAGCCAAGTTCTTCGCCCATGCCTATGCCGGTTATCTGCGCGGCTTGCTGACTGCGCACGATCTGGAGCGCGCCCCCGCCCGTTTGCTGACCATCTTGTCCAATGCGGTTCACAGTGATCCGTTATTGGGGGCTACTCTGCTCACCACCCTCTGCATCGAGCTCGGCAACAAGGGGCGGGTGCAGTGGGCCAGCGCGGGCCACCCTGCGCCCTGGCTGGTCGGGCCCGGTACCATCCGTCAGGTCGGCGTGACCGGCCCCTTGCCCGGTTTGCGCCCGGATCCCCACTTCGTGACCAATGAGCGTCAGCTCAAGCCCGGCGAGATCCTGCTGTTCTGGACCGACGGTCTGCTCGATAGCCGTGATGCCGCAGAGCGCCAGCGCTGGGAGTCGCAGCTAAAAGAGATCTGCCTGACTTCGGGGCCCGGTCTTGAGCAACTGGCTCATCGCATTGCCCGCTGGTTTGATGAGCGCATCAATGATGCCGCCCTCGATGACATGACCCTCTTGCTGGTCGCCTGTCCCGGCGCCTGATCCTGCCCCTCCTTACCTGACTGGCCCGCTCTATGCAGCGCCTCATTTCAGGTGGCATGGAGCCACGGGAGGAGGTGCCTATGTTACCCATGCAGCAGATCTGGCTGGCCATCGATGCGCGTCAGGTCGGTGGAATAGAAGTTCACATTATCCACTTGGCCAACGATCTGCTGGCCAGGGGATTTCGCCCCACCATAGTGCTGGTGAGCAACCATGGCATGACCCCGTTTACGACCCTGCTCAAACAACAGGGCTTGCCCTACGAGGTGTGCCAAAACAGCCGCGATTTTATGCGCCGTCTGGCCCGCCAGCCTGCTTCTGTGCTGATCCATACCCACGGCTACAAGGCCGGGGTGCTGGGGCGGCTGACAGCCTGGTTCACCGGTAAATCGGTGGTTTCGACCTTTCACAGCGGGGATGACGGGGAGGGATTGCTGAAGTTTTACAGCTGGCTGGATCGCACCACAGCGCGTTTTGCGAAGTGTATTGCAGTAAGCGAGCCCATCGCTCGCAAATTGCCTGTGCCAAGCACGGTGATCAGCAACTTTGTCCCCATGCCTGCGACGCCGGCTACGGTAACTGGCAACCGGATTGCCTTTGTCGGCCGCCTCTCGCCGGAAAAGGGGCCGGAGGCGTTCTGCCAGCTGGCTGCCTTCTGCCCGGACGGGGCGTTTCATCTCTACGGGGATGGCCCCATGAAAAGCGCCTTGTTGCAGCAGTATGGTGATCGCGTCCAGCTTCATGGTTTCCAGAACATGGCCAATGAGTGGCACAACATCGACCTGCTCTGCATCACTTCCCGCTTTGAAGGGTTGCCGCTGGTGGCCCTGGAGGCGATGGCTCACGGCATACCGGTTTGTACCTTTGCGGTGGGGGGGCTGGTCAATCTGATCGACCATAAATCCAATGGCTGGCTGGTGGAGCCCGGCCATGTGCGGGATATGGCGGAGCTGGTCAACTACTGGCTGCGCAGCGATGGGGTGGTGCGCAGCAAAATGAGTCAGGCGGCCCGCAACACCATCGCCCGCGGGTACAGCGTGAGCAACAGAGTGACCGATATTCTGGCCGTCTACGGCGCCTGAATCACGGAGAAACCTGTCAAAACGAGTGGCCGCTGGCCACTCGTTTTTTTATGTGCCGGTGTTAGGGGTTGCAGGGGGCGGATTGCTTCTGTGATCACGCAACGCTTGGGTTTCTGCTGTTGGTCAAACAGGCATCAGGCCTTTGGATGGATGGGGCCAGATGATGGCGATCAGATCGCTGACTTCTCGGTGATCAACGTTGATTTGCCACAAGGATGCGCCATAAAAAAAGCCATTGCAGTAGCAATGGCCTGATGGGCGTTGATATGTGGTTGAGGTTGGTGCGGCGGGATTAGCGCCCCTTTTTGCCGACCATGATGGCGATCGTCTTGCCAATGATATGTACATCCTGCACCAGCCAGCGCCAGGGGTGGAGCAGGGCGACCGAGTAGGCCAGATCGAACGCCAACTTGCTGCGCACATCATCCAGCGACTCGTCGTAACCCTGATTGACCTGTGCCAGACCGGTAATACCGGGGGCCACTTCATAGGTGCGTTCGATAAAGTACGGCACCGCATCTTCCAGCCGATTGGCGATCCCGGGTCGCTCTGGACGGGGGCCGATCAGCGACATCTCCCCCTTGAGCACATTGATAAACTGCGGCAGCTCATCGAGCCGGGTTTTGCGCAGAAAGTCGCCGCTGCGGGTGATCCGGCTGTCCCCCTTGCCACACCAGACCGGCCCGGTGGCCGCCTCGGCGTCGGCGCGCATGGTGCGAAACTTGATCATGAAAAAGAGCTCGGTATGGGTGGCGTGGCTGCGCCCGATCCGCAGCTGACGAAAGAACACCGGACCCGGGCTATCGAGCCGGATGGCCAGCATGATCAGCGGCCACAGTGGCAGCGTCAGCAGCAGGCCAAGAGTGGCACCGAGCAGATCCATGCTGCGTTTGACCACCAGGGTCAATCTTGGAATGGGGTGTGTCATACGGCTTTCTCCTGTGACATGAAACGTATGGGGGCGCGCAGGCAGTAGCGCAGGGTGCCCATGCCGTTGTACCAGTGTCCGAGCACTAGATAGTGGATTTTGCGAAACAGATTGGGCCAGGGGTGGACAGGGGTCAGCTGGATCAGGATGACCAGCAGATACCCCAGCAGTTGCAGCCCCAGCAGTAGCTGAAACAGCAGGGATTGGGTAGCCAGCGGGATGGCGCAGAGCCACAGCAGAGTCAGGCAGAGCGGCATCAACACCCGCAGCCCCTTGCCACTGGCAAAGTTGAAGGCAACCCAGCCGAACTTGGGGTGTAGCAGGGGCAGCAACCGCAGCAGCTGCTGGGTGTTGCCGGCCCCGATCCGCTTGCGCCGTGCCGCCTCCAGCGCGGCATTGGAAACTTCCAGCTCCAGTGCGGCGCAGCGATTGTCATAGACAGCCCGATACCCCTTGGCGATGGCCTGCATCGGCAGGATGAAATCGTCATTGATGGTATCGGCGGCCAGCGGGGTGAGGCACTCCCGGCGCATCATGTAAAAGGCCCCGTGGGCACCCAGCATGCCGCCAAGGGCCGATTCGCAGAGCTTGATCTGGCTTTGATAGTGCCAGTAACTCTCCTCGCCCTGGGAGCCCGGTTGCCAGAAGCGGTACGCTTCCCCGACCACCCCTACCTTGGGATCGGCAAAATGGGCGACCGCCAGCAGCAGGCTGTCGATGGGCAGCAGGGCCGAGACATCGGTGAGTGCTACCAGATCGCTGTGCACCCGGGTCATGGCCTCGTTGAGCACGGCGACCTTGCCGCGATTGCGCGGGTGATCAAACAGCCTGATCTGCAACTGCTGCAGGGCGGGATCTCCGAGCTGGCTCAGCGCAATGGGGTAGCTGTTGTCGCTGCAGCCGTCGAAATGCACATGCACCCACAGCTTGTCGGCGGGGTAATCGAGGCTGGCGAGGTTTTGCAGCTTGGCCGCGATGGTCGCCGCCTCGTTGTAGACTGGCATCAGCAGGGTGATGGTCGGCAGCGCCTCATCGGTGGCGTCTGTTTTGAACCCTCGATCCAGAGGGCGCGGTGGATTGGCTACCTTGCGTGCCTGCCGACCACCGAATTTGAGCAGCAGGGGATAGCCGACATGGTGGTAGACCACCAGTACAGCGCACAGCCAGAACACGATCATGATCCATTCCATGGGATGCTCCTCTGGTCATCGGGTCGCTTGATCAGCGGCTGTAAAGCTGCTGATAGGCCTGAGCCATCCGGCTCAAGCTGCTTTGCTGGCACACAAACTCACGGGTGACGGCACGCAGGCTATGGCACTGCAGCAACCCTTGTGCCAGAAGCTGGGCAAGGCGGCCGGGATCCCGCTCCGACAGGATATGGCCGCTGTCCTGACAGACGATCTCTCTGGCCGCCCCCACGTCGCTCATCACCACCGGTACCCCGCACGCCTGTGCTTCCAGCACGCAGAGCGGCATCCCCTCCGCCAGCGAGGGGAGGCAGAAGAGATCCAGCCCCTGATAGAAGCGCGGCATGTTTTCGACCAGCCCCAGAAAATGGACCCGATGGGCGATCCCCAGTTGCTGACACTGTTGTTGCAACGCATTTTGCAAACTGCCGACCCCTGCCAACGCAAGATGCACCTCCTGCGGCAGGGCGCGGATCGCCTCCAGCAGCAAGGTGTGACCCTTGACCGACTCAAGGCGGGCGGCGCAGCCAATCAACTTGACCCCTTGCGGCAGTCCCATCTCCTGACGGGCGAGGGCGGCGGCGCCCGGGGCAAAGCGCAGCTCATCGATGCCGTTGGGGATCACGGTTGGCGACAACTGGCCCAGCTTGGCCAGCAGCTGGTTGGCTACCGGCGTGGCATCGGCCACCAGAATGGGTTTGAAGACGCGCAGTCCCCACAGGGCCAGCGTGCGCTGATGGGGATCATCGAGATACCAGGCATCGTGCTCTGTGTGTACCAGGGTGGGCACCCGGGCCAGCCGACTGGCCAGCCCGCCATAGAGCATGGGCCCAAGATGGTGGGTATGTACCGCGGCTGGCTTGAGTTGGCGCAGCAATCGGGTGAGCCGCCAGAGGGTCGCCAGCGACCAGCCCGCGGGCTTTTCCAGACAGTGAATATTGCCAGCAAAGGGATGCAGAGCGGGCCATGCCCTTAGCACATCCCCTTTGCACCCTTCGAGAGAGATGATATGCACCGGTTGCTCGGCCGGGCTCGCCTGCGTGAGGTTGAGCACCATGGTCTCCAGCCCGCCGGGCTGCAGGTGCTGCACGATTTGAACGATGGAGCTTCTGCGGGGATGGGGTCTGTGCGACGGGATTGATGACAACATGGTTCGCGCTCCGGCAAGGGAAGGGGTGACACCCCGGATAGCGGGAGAATGCGAATCTTGTACCACTCTTGCTATCTGCCCACAGAGGCGATCAGCTCCTGTAGTGGCACTGCCTTTGCATCGTGCGGGGGGAGGGCTTTTCTCAGGGAGTGATGCCATGCCTGTTCAGTTCTATTACAACCTCTACATCATTCTCTTTGCCGCCTGGCGCCGTCGCTATCTGCTGGTGATCCCGGTACTGGTGATGCCGCTGGTGGGCGTGACGGTGGGTCTGCTCACCCCCAAGGAGTATGAGAGCCGCACCACCTTTATGGTGCCGCAAGATGCCAACCAGACCCCGACCCTCAAGGATCTGATCACCCAGGAGAGCCTGAAAGATCGCTTTGCGGTGCTCGAAGCCCTGCTGCGTAGCCGTTATGTGCTCGATGGAGTGGCGCGGGATCGCGGTCTGGTCAATGACGAGACCCCGCCAGCTCAGCGCGATGCCATCATGGACTGGCTCTCGAGTGCCGTCTCGCTGCGGTTGATCGGCGATGAGGTGATCGAGATAAAGGTCAAAGCGGATTCGGCGGCCAACAGCGCCGGTTTGCTCGAAGCCATTTCGCGGCGCTTTTTCTTCAACCTGCTCAGCAAGGGGCGCCAGTCGGCGGAATCGTCCGAACGTTTCCTGCAAAGCCAGCTCGACAGCCGGCGCAGCGAACTGCAAGAGGCAGAGCTGCTGCTCGCCGACTTCAAACGGGAGCATGCCAGCGCCTTGCCCCAGCAGCAGAGTACCAACGTCGCCCGTCTCTATGGTTTGCAGGAGCGCTATGCCGAGAGCCTGATCACCTTGCAGCAGGCCAAGGCCCGGGTCGATCAGCTATCGCTGGGGCAGGAGAGCCAGCTTGCTCGCCAATTGGATGAGAAGCTGCAACTGATGCGCACCGAGCTGGTGTTGCTGCGGGCCCGCTACAGCGACGAGCACAGCAAGGTGCAGAGTCTGCGCTATCAGATTGACCAGTTGCAGCAGGAGTTCGAGCAGCTCAAATCCCAACCGGATATGGCGCGTGGGCCCGAGTGGCAGTTGGCCCAGACGCAACTGACGGAGGCGGAGCAAAACGCCGCCGGCTTGAAGAGTCAGCTGGATGGGCTGGACAAGGTGGTCGACTCCCAGGGGGATACCGAGCGCCAGCTCGCCGAACTGGAGCGGGATCTGGCGGTCAAGCGCACCCTCTATCAGGACTTGCTGCTGCGCTATGAGAAGGCCAAGGTGACCGGCGATCTGGGCAACTTCGAGCAGGGGGAGCGGATCAAGGTGATCGACAAACCCTTTGCCCCCAGCAAGCCGAGCAACTACCCGCTCTGGCTGTTTTTGCTGGCAGGCATTGTTGGCGGGCTGGGGCTCGGCTGCGGTCTGGCGCTGGTGGCCGAACTGGCGGATGCCAGCCTGCGCCGCTCAGATCAACTGGCCGCTCTGGTCAAGGCGCCGGTGCTAAGCCGGATTCCCTACTGCGAGCCGGTGCCGGACTATCCATCCAATAGTGATCATGCGCTGGATGGGCAGGTGCTGCCCTTGTCACCAGAGCCGGGGTGATTGCCGTAAAAGCGGGCTATCAGCCGAAACCTGAATATTTCTGATTAGGCCTCTTAATGAGGCCTTTTTTATATCGTGAAGATGGTGGAGTAAACATCGCGGCAAGCCGATAAAAGAGGAGATAGGCTGCATTTTCTATTTCCGTTTGTTGACTGTGGTTTTACCCAGTGGTACAAGTGGAGCCGCCGTAAGGCGTTGATAATACGCTTATAAGTCTGGCGTTGGTTGTTAATACATTTTTAATGATTTATTGGTTGATGCGAACAATATTATTTGCAGTGGCTTTGACACTAAATTGCTCAACTCTTAACAAAGTGTTAGCTATCACAAGAAATTCCAAAGCAGCAGTTTACTAGATAATTAGGTTTTTGAATGGAAAGAAATCACTTTACGTTTATACAAATGAACACATCGGCTCATTTACTCTATGCATATGATGAGCTTGCACTAAAGATTAAGAAAGAAATCTGTATGCTTGATGTAAAAAACCCTTTCTCTGTGGCTTATGACAAACATGAACTTAATGGATTATTTATCGGGCTTAATCTTGCATTAATGAATATGAATGCAGCGATTTTAGAGGGAAGCCTACGCTCGCTGCTTTGTGAAATTATACAACGCAACTCGGAATTATTAGGTGAACATTCGATTAATAATTCAGGTCAACCAGAGTACAGGGTATTAACGCGTTCTTATGAGCTACTCAAGCGCTTTCAAGAAGATGTAGAGTTCCAAGGTGGGTGGGATAAGTTAAAACGTCAATACAAAGACTATTTAGGGGTTAGTATTGACAACCTTCTAGATAAAGAAAAAACGTCAGCAATAAATTCCATCTTTACACTAAGGAATATCGCAGCTCATGGGACTAGTTACGTGATCCCTAAACATGAACTAACTGACGATGACAAGGGAACATATCTATTTAAATGGCAATCTAAAACACAGTCGTTAACCGTTTATACAAAAAAAGTATTTAACCTAGATGTCCTGAATGCTCTAAAACACCCGTGTTTTGCTTACCACTATCTGGAGTTAATTAAAGAGTTATTGGAGCTCATTCAAAATGAAAATTTCCCCCCGAATGCAAAAATGCTGCTCGATAATATCCGTAATTACTCATTTGGCTATAGGAATTTTGGAACGGTAGTGGTTGAGTAATAGTTGACATAGTCTTCAAGAAGGACAGCGCTCGTAGGTTCGATTAGCCGGTAGGCGTAATCGGACGATCGCGGTGAAATTCCATGTCAATGCGGCAATAACGTCACGACCGACGCCAGTTCGAGAGTCAGTTTTTTTGGGGGGCGGAGTGGCAAGATGGGAGGGTTTTAGCGAGTTGAATAGAAATATTGCAGAAAGGCCGCGAACGTCCGATTACGCTGTGCTAATCGAACCTACAGCCCTTGCTTGCTGCAAGTATCGAATGTTGCAAGGCAGCTTATTTCAAACGTGAGGATTGATGAATCAACCCATGGCGCTCACTGATGACTACACGTTTTGCGTCGCAGGCACCGGCACTGGCACCGGTACGGAATACCGCTTGTGCGCTCCTTTTCTGCTCCCCAAAGCGGTAGACCCAATAGCCATGCTGGCTGTTGCCAATCAGTCCCTCGACCTACATCCCTGTGCTGCATTATCACAAGATGCTTCAAGAGCTCGGAGCGCTGCCGCCTTTATGTTGCTATGTGTGGGACGAGCCGCTCAGGCTGAGGCCATTCTCCGAGAGGTGATCTCCGCGCAGATGGTTTCAGAGGACGATGCTGCTCGCGTTAGCTCAGAACTACGCCTGGTGCAGGTTTTGCAGCGGCTCGATCGTGCAGATGAAGCTGTCACCTTGGCCACCCAAGTAGTTTGTCGGTTGCAACCAAAATCCCTTATGCGGCATTTCGCACTGCATCATCTTGGCAAGGCTCTCGTACAGACCGGCGCCTATGATAACGCTCGCGCCGTGCTGTCAGAGGCGCTCTCTCTACGCCAGGCGCTGGGCAAGAGTGAACTTATTGCATCAACTTTGGAGGCGTTATCGTTGTTGCCCTCAGAAGAACAAGCGGTGCAGCATCCATATGGTCAGAGCTGGCATATTGGTCAATCGGGCTAATTTCGTCAGGGCGACTAGCCTTTGCGCTCTGCATTCAGATCATCACCGCCACAAAAAAATCAGGGAGCCATGGCTCCCTAATCGCAACACACGGGGTGATTAACTAGCCGATAGCTGGCGATTGTTGCCAGTTGGCTTGCTGCGGACGGCCTTGAGATCGGCGCTGATAGCGCCAGGCCAGCAGTAGCGGCATACCGAGAAGCAGCTGGGCGGCCAGCGGGATCTCCTCGATGGGGGCGGCCAGTGCCCCTTCCGGAATAATGCCCCCCTCAATTTCGGCAGCCAGTTTGAGCTCCAGCGCATTGCCAAAGTCGGCAAAGGTGGTGGCATTGATCACAAACGCATCCTGACCGCCCGCCACGTTCTCCACATACCACTCTTGCAACACCCCATCGGCATAGTCCTGACCTATGGTGATGCCGTTGATGGTATCGATGCCGGAGGCGAGCAGTTGATCCCGCACGGTAGAGGTATCCAGCCCGTTGTTCTGGATACCGTCACCTGACACATCCATCACCTGGCGGGCGGCGGTGTAGTTGTTGGTATCAAACTGCTGGGCACCAAAGGCCATGGCCGAACCGGGGGCCGTCATCCCCGCATAGGGGCGGACCAGGGCATCTAGGGTGGCGGCGAAGTTGTTGATGGAGGTCATGTCGTAGAGGTGGAACCAGTCAGTCATCACGCTCTGCTGGTTGCTGCTGCTCCACATGATCATCTGTACGGCGATGGACCCGAGTTTGCCACCACTGGTGTCGAGGATGGCGCTTTGTACATCCTGACTGTAAAAGGCGTCCACATACCCCTGTAATTGCAGATTGAATTCCGATGAACTGACGCTGCCCGACACATCCATCAGCAGTTGCAGTTCGGTATCGACTTCGGTCAAGGCGTATGCGGGGGAGGTTACCAACAACATCCCCAGCAGCCCTGCCAACGGTTTGAGTTTCATTGCTCACTCCTTCTCCCTGGCGCTAGTGCCAGCAGGGTGGAATGAATAAAGCGTGCCAGCTTTGTTGCATCCTCGGACTTGGCTTGATCCGGGTGAGGTCGGGCAGGCATGGAACTTGCGACAGCGGTCAAAAGTGCTGATAACCGGCAGGAGTTGCGATGGAGATCCGTCCCTGGCAGTGGGCACCCAACTGGCTGCTACTTGGTTTGGCCAATCAGTGGGGCATGGTGTGGCTCAATATGGGCCACTTCAACCTGCTGGTGGTGTTGCTGATTGCTATCTGGTGGCAAATTGCATCGCGGGTTGCACCGAACTGGCGTCCGCATCCACTGGTGCTCGCCCTCTTTATCCTGCTGATCCTGATCCCCAGCGCCAGCTGCAAGGCGCTGGCCTGTCTGTTGCTGGTGGCCTCGCTATGGCGCCGTCATCAGAGTGGCGATGAGCGGGCGGTGTTGCAGATTGTGCTCGCCTTTACCGTGGCGGTGTTGTGGGGGCAGCAGGTGTTTGCCCTGCTCTCCGGCCCTGTGCTGGCGCTCGATGCCTGGGGGGTGGGCCAGTGGTTGCAGCTGCTGGGCTGGGAGACTCGCCTTGATGGCAATCGCATCGAGCGGTTGGGGGGCCATGCGCTGATTGTGCTCAAGGGGTGCTCCTCGTTTTCTCAACTCTATCTGGTGGTGCTCTCCTGGCTGGTCTCTTGCTGCTGGCTGGCACCGGAGCGCCCACTCTACCGGCAGTGGCCCATGTTGCTGCTGGTTTGCCTGCTCTATATCGGGGCCAATCAGCTGCGGTTGGTGCTGATGAGCCTGGATCTGCGCTGGTATGGCTGGCTGCATACCGGCTCGCTGGCCCAGCTCTACCAGTGGGCCATCATGTTGCTGGTGATGACCATCCTCTTTATCCGGGGACGCCGTGATGCATCTATCTAGGGGATATCTGTTGCTGTTGCTGGTGGCGCTGCTCAGTGCTGCCGCCATGGGCTGGCGTTATCAGAACCGGGCAGTTAACGAGGGAGCCAAGCCCATGCTGCTGGAGCTGGTCCAGATGGGCTGGCGCTTGAGGGTGGCTACGCCGGTATTGGGCGGCACCTATGTCAGCTATCAGCTGGCCCATCCCCGCTGTGACGGCCTGCTGCAGGCCATGCTGGTGGCGCCTGATCGGGAGGCGATGTCAGTGACGCTGGCGAGTGAAGGGATGAGTCAGGGGGTGATGTTTTTAGGCGAGCTGCACCAGAGCCCGCCGCTGCTCTCTTACCGTCTGACCCAGGGTTGGCGCAAATTGTGGGGGCTGGCCCCTTATCCCCTCTATCGGGTGGCCTTTCCGACTTCTTGCATTGACCTTATTGCGCCGCCGCTGGGGTGACAGCCCCCGGTTCACCGTTTGGCAGGATGCGGATCAGCAAGGTATTGGGGGCCAGCATGGGGTCATAGCGGGGCTCCAGCTCAATGGCGCGAGAGCCCAGCAAGCGGGTGAGTGCGGTCAGCCGCACGCTCGCCATCCGCGCACTCTCCAGCATGTCGGTTTGCAGCCCGGGGCCGCTTACCAGCGCAATCCGGGCCGGATCCTTGCGTCCCAAAAACTGATGCAACTGCTGCTCCTGATCCGCTGGCAGTTGCGTCTCCGCTTGCTGGTACTGCAGTTGCAGTTGGGGCTGTTCGGCCAGCTGTTGTTCCCGCAACTGGTTGAGGATCGGCAGGGTCTCATTGACCGGCTCCTGACGGGCGCAACCGGTGAGGAACAGCAGCGGCAGCATCAGAGGCAACAGGCGGCGCAGGGCGCTGTCTTTGGCTGTGGAGCGGGGAGTCTGGTTGGCCATACGCAGTCACTTCAGGAGGATGAGTTGGCACCAGTTTGCAATGTTTTCAATCCCTTGGCCAGTTGTTCAATCTCGCGGCGCCACTGGATCCAGGCGGCAGAGGGCTGTTGCTCTGCCACCTGCCAGCGGGTCGGCAGCTGATCGCGCAGGCGCTCCAGCAGCAGGGCGGCTTCCACCTGATAGCGGGCCTCCTGCTCCAGCCAGGCGAGCCAGCGCAGATCTTCGATGGCTTGCTGCAACAGCAACAGATCGTGAGAGAGGCGGTGCGCCTCGCAGGCTTGCGGGCCGAGCAGCATAAAGTCGCTCTCCCGCCCATCGGTGGGGTCATAGGGCAGGGCGGTGGGCATGCGGCCATGCCACTGCAAATAGCCCTCGGCGCCGCTTTGCCACAGATAGAACCCGGCGGCTCTCGGGGTGCCCAGATTGTAAAACCAGGTGGTGACCTTGTGTTGGCGCACTCGCGCCACATCGGCCTTGTCGGCGCCAAAACCTGCGTTGATCAGGGCAATCTCCACCTCTGCCAGCAGACCAACTTGACCCGGATGATTGAAGTGGCCTGCGCGGATCACCGCCGGATCCCGCCGTTTCATCTCCCGCGCCAGGCTGGTGATGGCGGGCAGGGTGGCGAGATCCGGCTCATCAAACAGGCTCCATGCCAGCGGGGGCAAGCCGCTGGCGGTCAGTGCCTGTTGCCGCGCCTGCCACTGATCAAGCTGGCTGGCAGGGTCACTCCCCCAGCGCTTGAGCGGGGTATAGGCCAGCAGGGGCGGCACAAAGCCGAGCCCGGCCGCCTCTCCCATGATCTCCCGCATCCCCGCCTCATCCTGTGGCAGGGCGGGTGAAAGGCCGCTGATCCCGAGCTTGGCGAGCCGCTCCAGATCGCAGCGACTGGCCTCTGCGATCTGCTGCTTTAGCGCCTCGGGGTCGGGGTTCAGCCAATTCAGATACGGGGGGGCTTCGACATAGATGCCGACCGGCTTGCTGGCCGCGGGCAGAGTCAGCGGCAGCACCTCGATAGTCAGCGGTAACTGCACCAGTTGCTGCTGGCTGAGCAGCTGAATATTGCCCAGATAGTGACCGGCAGGCGCATCGCGTGGGACGGTGATCTGCAGTACCAGACGCCGAGGTACGCCTGCCAGCAGGGTGAGTCCGGCGATCCCCTCGACCAGCTCCTGATCCGAGGGGGCTAGCAGGGTGCCGCTCGCCTGCGGGCGAACCAGATGCCACTTGCCGTAATAGGGGGTCAGCGCCAGCGGCGATCCTGCCTGTTCGGGGGGCTGGATCACCAGCAATGGGGCCGGATCGTCGGTGGCGGTGTGGATGGCAAACTCCAGCAACAGCTGGCTGCCACGGGCGGCCAGCACCGGTTGCGCAGCTTGCTTCAACGCATCGGCTGCAGATAGCGGGGCGATCTGCAGGGTGGGGGCGGCATCCGTAATCGGCGTGAGGCTTAGCTGCTGCGAAGCTGGGGTTGGGGAATAGGGGGCCAGAGTCCACTTTTCCAAAAACAGCTGGCGCTGCTTGGTCAGCACGCTTGCGGTAGCGTCGGCCAATACGGCGAGATCTTTTCCACTATTCGGGAGAGCCTCTTTGCTGGTGCTGGCCGGATAGGGGGCAAGCAGCAGCCCCGCCAGGTATTTGGCATCCGGTGAGTGACCCACCAATGTGATAGTGAGCGGGCCGCCGCGGTGGTTCAGGGTGACATGGACCGGGCCGCCTTGACGCGCCCCGAACAGCTGCCAGGGATCCGGATTTGGCAGTGCCTCGCGGGATTGTCCCGCCAGATAGCGCTGCGTGAGCCACTCCTGTGGTTGCCACTGTTCGGCCCAGATGGGCTCGCCATTGACCAGCACGCTGCGCTCGAAGGGATGGGGCAGGTACTCCCATTCACCTGGGTCATCCAGCCAGAGGGTGAGCTGGTAGCGCCCCTTGGCGACCTCCAGCCGTACGCCATCCAGATTGCGCAGCCCATCGCGCACAAGGGCATCGCCGGAGGGGCGCAAGATGGGGGTGGGATGGCCAATCAGCCGGGGATCCCCCGGGCTCAGGGGCTCAAAGCCGGTAAAGCGGGGGGCGGTGGAGGCCCCCAGATCCAGCGCAATGGTGCCCTTAGGCAGGGTCAGACCGGGCACCCAGTACCAGCGGTGAATGGTCATGGAGGGGGCGTTATCGGCCATAAAGAGATAGAGCTTGGTGAGTTTGTCCAACGCCAGCGCTCTGGGTTGGCTGGTGCGCCACTCGCTCAAGGCAAAGCGCTGGGTGAAGGGGCCGGGTGCGACAATCCGCTCCAGATTGACCCGGCTGCGGTAGTTGACCGAGGCCTCGTCGTCGATACGCAGGATCAGGGTTTGCGGGTGGGCGCTGGGGTTATGGCCCTCGATCACCAGTTCATCATCGCTGCCTATTGGCCAGTTGTGGGTGCTCAGATCGAGCCGCTGGGGTGTCTGGTTACTGGTTAGGGGCAGCGGGGTCTGCCCCTCCAGCCGGGTGGCGGCCATTGCTGCATGGCAGCAGAGCAGGATAACCAGCCAGAGCCCTCTGCTCATCCGGCTAGCCCCTTTAGCCAGTTGTTCAGCTCGGCAGCCTTGTGATCCCAGCTTTGCAGGGCCACCTGCTGTTGGCGAGTGTGGCGCCCTTCGCTGCGGGTGAGCCCCTCCCAGCCACTCTCCTGAAACCAGCCCGGATTGGGTTGATCAAAGGCGGCCCGATTGATGGCCTGGGCCAAGCTCTCCCCACTGCGGGGGAGCTGGATCTGATCCAGATAGCCATCGAGGGCCGGAAAATCGGTGCTGACGATGGGTCGCCCTGCGGCCAGATATTCGCGCAATTTCAATGGATTGCAGGCACGGATCTGGGCGTTGTCGACAAAGGGCAGCAGACTCACCTGCCAGTGCTGGGCATAGGCCGCCAGCGTGTGATGGGGACGGGGCCCCAGCAGATGGATATTGGGGAGCCCCTTGAGGGGGGAGATATCGGTCTGGACCGGGCCAATCAGCACCAGATCCCAGTGTGGCAGGGCGGCGGCCGTCTCTGCCAGCAGAGGGATATCAATCCAGTCGCTCAGGCTGCCGTAAAATCCGGCAATGGGGCGGCCGGAGGGGAGATCCGCCGGACGCTCTCTGGGGGGCATAAACAGCTCGAGATCCACGCCGTGGCTGAGGAGCCGGGTTTTATGAGGGGGAAAGCGGCTGGCCAACGCGGGGCTGGCGGCCAGAATGAGATCCGCTTTTTCCACCAGTCGGGCTTCGCAGTGAGCGATGGCCTGATGATCCACCCCCGCCAGCGCCGAGAAGTCATCGCCGCAGTAGTAGATTACTGCCCGCTCTTCGAGCTTGCCAATCAGATCGACGGCGCTGGGCAGGGAGATCCAGAGCAAGGGGCGATCCAGCTCGGGCAGCTGACGCCGGATCTGCGCAGCTAGCCAGTGGCCATTGATCTTGCCCGCCAGCCGACTGCCGGGCAGCGGTAAGGCGAGCGGCGGCAGAACCCGGGGGCTGCTGGCGTCGATTGGCGCAACCGACTGGCCGCCAGCATGGCGCGCGCCGCGCAGCACGGCCCCCACTTTGCGGACGATGCGGGTGAGATCATGAAGGGTAAAGCGGGGACAGCGCATGCCGATGGAGTTGACCCAGAGCACTTGATAATCGGGCAACAGACGCTTGATCAGGTGTTGGGTGCTGGAGGGGTGCTGGCCCCAATCCTCTCCCAATACCACCAGTTGCGGCAGTGAGTGTGGTTTCATGCAAAGGTCTCCGAAGCGTGTGCGAGGTCGCTGTGATCTTGTGGCTGCAACGGGCGCAGTACGGTGGCCGGTACACCCGCTGCCAGCACACCGGCGGGCAGATCCCGAGTGACGACGCTGCCTGCGGCGACAATGGTACCGGCGCCTATGGTGACGCCGGCCATCACCATCACCCCGGTGCCAAGCCAGACATCCTGCTCCAGCACGATGGCCCCCACCTGTTCATCGCGATCCGCTTTGCCAAGAGCGCGGTCGCGGGCGTTGACCGGGTGCCCCGGGTAGCCCGCCAGAAAGGCACGGCCAGCAATTCTGACGTTATCTCCCAGCACTATCTTGCTGCCCACCGCCAGGGTGGTCTGCCAGCCAATCCCGACATTGTGGCCAATGACCAGCCTTGGTGTCTGGCTCGATGCCCGGCCGCTGATGGTCATGGCGGCGCTGAGGCGGCAGTCGGCACCGATTTCGATGGTGACCGGACCGCTGATATAGGGGATGCCGCCATAGAGATAGAGGCGCGGGGCGGGGGCCGTGAGGCGAGATTGAAACAAGGGGGTCCACCAAAGGGTGCGGGTCAGGGTTGCCAGCGCGTTGCTGCCCAGCAGATAGAGCCGATACAGCAGCCGATGCAGGGGAGGGATCACGGGGAATGACCAGTGGCGGGCACTTTTGGCCAGGCGCCATACCCGGCGGGCCAGTGGCGTTTCCCCCTGTTTGGCCCAGCTTTTCATCCGGTGCAGGTTGATGGTGTTCATGGCGACCTCTCCCTCTGGTGCAGTCCGTTGCTCGCTAAGCAGAAAGCAGGGATCGGGCCAACAGGACGACCCCAGTGTGATCGGGCCAAATGGGGCTAAGAGGAGGGGCAGATTGCGTCGGTCGGTGCAATTTGCAGCCAGCGTTGTGCAAAACGCAAATGCCAGTCTCATTCTGGGCTTGTTCAGGCAGGTTAAGCCGCACAGAGGGGCTATCGCTTCAGGGCGGGAGTGAGTGGCGTGGGCTTTGCATTAGCGGTAGCTGACCCGGAGCAGGATGTTTCGGGTGGCTGGGAGGCCCTATGAAACTTGGTGTGAACCAGATTGCCATGCTCTATTACGCCGGCGGCTTGCTCCTGATGAAGGGGATCTCCCTACTGATGCTGCCGGTGCTGACCCATCAGCTGCTGCCTCGTGAATACGGCCAGCTGGAGGTGCTGCTGACCCTCATCAATCTGGGTTCCCTTATTTTGGGCTTCGGGCTGGTGGATGCCCTCTACCGCTTTGCCGGACTGGCGAAAGATGAGCAGGAGCGCCAGCAGGTAGTGGCCCGCATGTTTGGGCTGGTCTGGCTGATCGCCCTGGCCAGTCTGGTGCTGCTCTGGCTGCTGGCGCCTGTGGTGCAAGCCTGGCTGCCGGTGGAAACCCGCCTT
The DNA here is from genome assembly GCF_040908295.1 of Aeromonas sp. R4-2. Taxonomy (NCBI): domain Bacteria; kingdom Pseudomonadati; phylum Pseudomonadota; class Gammaproteobacteria; order Aeromonadales; family Aeromonadaceae; genus Aeromonas; species Aeromonas sp. R4-2. The sequence continues at coordinate 268,745 of NZ_JBFODL010000011.1, forward strand.
GCGGATGTGCGCTGGGTGCTCTGCGCCCTGCCGTTTGAAGGGGTGATCGGCGTGCCGCTGGCATGGCTGCGGATGCGCAATCAGGCGCGGCTCTTTTTCGTGGCGACCGCAGGCAAGGCGGTGATCCAGTCGGTGCTGACCGGCTGGTGGCTCTGGCTCGGCTGGGGCGTGAGCGGGGTGCTGGCCTCCGGCACCCTGACCTGCGTTGCACTGGCGCTGCTGCTGAGCCTCTGGCAATGGCGAGATAGCGGGATCCGCTTTGACTGGCAGCACTATCGGCCGCTGCTGCGCTATGGATTGCCCCTGGTGGTGAGCGGGCTGGCGGGTTTTGCCCTGAGCGGACTGGATCGCTGGTTGTTGGCAGATGTGGTGGGTGAGGCGCTGCTTGCCTACTACGCGGTGGCGGGCAAGCTGGCGCTGGCAGTGGGGTTGTTGCTGCAACCCTTTGCCCTCTGGTGGTATCCCCGCCGTTTCATGCTGCTGCGCGAGCCGGATGGACTGCGGCTCAATGCCCACTACAGCGTGATGGGGTCGGTACTGGGGTTTGTTACCGCGGGGATTGTCGGGCTCACCGCTCCCTTGCTTATTCGCTGGCTGACCCCGGAGAGCTATCACGGGGCGATCGCCTACATTCCGCTGCTGGTGCTGGGCATGGCGGTGCGCAATGTTTCGGACTTGCTCAATGTCGGCTGCTTTAGCGGCGAGAAGAGCAATGCCCAGATGGTGATCAATCTGGGCTGCAGCGCCCTTGGGGTAGCAGGCTTTCTGCTCGCCATCCCCCCCTTCGGGGTCGCCGGGGTGATCTGGACCCTGCTGCTGGTCTATCTGGTGCGGGCGCTCGCCTTTTATCTGGTGAGCCAGCGGTTGCTGCCGCTGCCGTATCGCCTCTCGACCCTCTGGGCCAGTTCGCTTGGGGCGCTGGCGATGGTCTGGCTCGGCCAATGGTGGGCAGGATCATGGCTCGTCTAACGCCAGCCATCTGGGCAAGCGCCATCTGTCTGGTGCTGGCACTGCTCTGGTGGCGGCTACCCCATCCCTTGCTGCTGCCGGTGCTCGGCCTTGCCATTCCCGCCATCTGGTTTGCCCTGCGCTGGCCCTTCTTGATGGTGCTGGGGTTTGTCACCTTCTCCTTCTTTCGGCTGCATGAGGTGTTCCCCCAGCTCTATCCTCTCAAGATCCCGCTGCTCTTCTCGCTGGCCGCCATCGGCGCGCTGGTCTGGCACATTTTGCTGACCGGCCGGATCAAGCCCTACTGGAGTCCAGCCCTGAGCTGGCTGACGGCCTTCTTTGTGATGGTCTCCATCGGTGTGCTGTTTGCCAGCAACCGGGGTGAGGCGATCGCCACCTGGACCGGCAGCTACAGCAAGATCTATCTGATGACCCTGGCAACCGCCTGGCTGGTGCGCACCCCGGGGGATTTTGCGCTGGCGGTACGCACCTTTGTGGTGGCGGGCTGTCTGGTGGCGCTGGTGGCCCTCTACAACAAGGCGAGCGGGATCGGGCTGGTGGAGGGCACCCGGGTGACCATAGGGCGCGAGCTGGGCTCTGTGCTGGGGGATCCCAACGATCTGGCGTTGGTGCTGCTCTTTCCTGCCGGTTTTTCGCTGAGCTTGCTGCTCAATCAGGGCAATGGGGTAGGGGGGCGTTTGTTGGGGGGGCTTGGTTTTGTCCTGACTGCGGCCGCCATTATCGCCACCCAGAGCCGCGGCGGTTTGCTTGGCGTGTGTGCGGTCAGCGGCCTGTTTGCCTGGCAGCGGGTGAAGTCGAAAACCCTGTTGATCTCGCTGGGGATGGTCGCGCTGGTGGTGCTGTTTGCCGCCGCCGGGATCAGCGACCGGGCATCTGGCGGCGCAGCCGAGAGCGGGGTCGATGCCTCGGCCATGGGGCGGATCTACGCCTGGCAAGCGGCCTGGGGCATGGCGTTGGGCCATCCGCTGGTGGGGGTGGGCTTGTCCAATTTCTATTACAACTACTTCTTCTACAGCCCCCATTGGGATGGACTCAATCATGCGGTGCACTCCACCTGGTTCGGGGTGCTGGCTGAAACCGGTTTTGTCGGGCTGGCGCTGTTTATCGGCATGGTGACGGTGACCCTGCGCAGTTGCTGGCGTTGCCAGCTTGCTGGCATGCCTCCTGCAGTGATCACGGCGATGCAGGGGGTGATGGCCAGCATGGTGGGGTTTGTGATTTCGGGATCCTTCCTGACCCAGGGCTTTACCTGGCCCATCTATCTGGAATTGGCGCTGGCCGTCGCCGCCATCAAGTACGTGCAGCAGGCGGCCACAGAGGTGAAGGCCACCTCTGAGGATCATCAGGAGGCAACCCGGTTGCCGGCAGTGCTACCAAAGGGAGCAATAGGATGAACGCAACCCCTGTTTTGCTGGTTCACTACGGAGAGGACTGGATCCGCGGCAGCGAACGCTGCCTGCTGGATCTGCTGGCCCACCTCGATCGCAGCCGCTTTACGCCGTTGCTCTGGTGCAATAGCCCGACGCTGGCGGCAGAGGTGGCCACCCTCGGGGTAGAAACCATGGTCGAGCCGTTCAGCCTGCTGCTGGGATGGCAGGCGCCCCGTTTTGATCTTGCGGCCCATCGGTGCCTCTCCCGGCGAGCCAGAGAGCTCATCACCGAACGGCAGATTGGGCTGGTGCATGCCAACAGCGCGGCTCCTTGTCAGTGGCTGGCGGGGGTCTGTCGGGCGTTGCAGGTACCGCTGGTGTGCCACCTCCATGCCCGTTATCAGCCCAGAGACAGATTCAGCTTGCGGGTCCATCGGGCAAGTGTGCTGATCGGGGTGAGCGAGCCGGTGTTGACCGGTTGGCGCCAGGATGGCTGCGCGGCCGATCGGTTGATCCGGGTACCCAACGGGGTCGATGCCGCTCGCCTGAATGGCGGTGCTCACTGGCCGGTCGTCGGCATGCTGGGCTTGCCACCGGGGGATATGATCATCGCCACCGTTGGCTCCCTGATCAAACGCAAGGGGATTGATCTGCTGATCCGCTCGCTGGCTGCCCTGATGGCATCGGGGGAGGAGGCTCAGTTGCTGATTATTGGCAGCGGCCCGGAGCGGGAAGCATTGATGGCGTTGGCTGTCGAGCTCGGGGTGGCCGAGCGGGTCCACTTTTTGGGCGAGCGGCCGGACAGTGCCGCTATCTTGCGGGGCGGGGTGGATCTGCTGGTCTCCGGAGCCCGTGAGGAGGTGTTTGGTCTGACGTTGGCGGAGGCGGGCATGTTGGGGCTCCCGGTCAGTGCCTATCGGGTGGGCGGCATCCCCGAAGTGGTGGAGGAGGGGGTGACCGGCTTGCTGGCAACCCCGGGGGATTGGGCCGAGATGGCTGATCACTGGCGGCAATTGAGCAATCCGCAGCGCCGATGTGAAATGGGGCGGGCCGCTAAGTTGCGTGCCGCACAGTTGTTCACGGTGGCGCGCTATGTTGACGAGGTCACGGCGGTTTGGGACGCCGCGCTGGCTGGTCGTTGGCACGCAACGGCCCCCACACCCTTCCGACCACTCATTCATTGGGCGGGGCAACGACTCCTTGCCAGAGGTCGCAATATGCTGGCGAGTGGGATGGCAAGAGTGGCGCAAAAAGTGCAACTGGGGTTTGGCCGCCGCAAGGTGCCAGAGTAAGGGTGCAGCAAGATGAGCACGCAAACTGAGCCGGTGTTTGGAAAGATCATCGTCGTGGATCCCATCCCGTTTCGCGGTGGCTCCAAGGTTGCGACCGAAGTGCTGCTCGATGAGTTGGCCAAGCGGATGCCCGGGCTCACATGCCATGTGTTGACCCAGGATCCCGACTCCTGGTCCCGTTGTCAGCATCATCCTCTTTGGCTGCCCCACATATTGAAGGGGCGGGAGTCCGGCATCGGCTATCTGCTCAAACAGGGGTGGCAGACCCTGCTGATCCTCTGGCTGGTGTTTCGTCTGGGGGAGGTGAAGTGCCTGGTGGCGGCGTCCGGGCCGGGGGTGGATCTCTGCTGTTACTGGGCTGCCCGCTGGTTGCGGTGCCGGGTGGTTCAGCTGATCCATGGCCCTGTGGGGTGCTCGGGGCTCTCTGCCAGAGCCTTGCAACGGGCGAGTTTTGTCTTTTATCTGGAATCAACCCGCAGCTCCCTGGCGGCATTGCTGGCCCGGCTTGGCGAGACCGAGTTCCCGTCACACTGGCAGCCATTTACCAATGGTTTGAGCGAGATTGATTGGCCCAAAGCGACCCTGGGGGGGCCTCGTATTTTGTGGGCGGCCTCGTTGCTGCGCTGGAAGGGACTGGAGACCATGCTGGCCGCCCATCAACTGATCCCTGATGCCCGCCCCGAGCTGATGGTGTGCTATCTGCAGCCCAAGGGCACGCTGCAACCCTGCAGCCAGCCTCAGCCACAGCTGCCAGACACGCACTGGTATGCCAACCCCGCTAATCTTGACGAGATCCGATCTCAATGCGGCATTTTTGTCTCCACCAGTCATCAGGAACCCTTTGGCCTCTCCATTCTGGAGGCCATGGCGGCAGGATTATGCGTAGTGATCCCGGCCGATGGCGCTTGGTGGGATCGACACCTCACCGATGAGGTGAATTGCCGCAAATATCAGCCAAACGATCCCGGCGATCTGGCGCGGGTGCTGGCCAGCCTCAATGCCATGCCCGACGAGGTCAAGCGACTTGGCCATCATGCCCGCCTGCATGCCATGGTCCATTACAACGCGGCAGATACCTATCAAAGCACACTGGAGCAGTGGGAAGGCATGTTGCGATGGGATGCGTTGAGCCTTGCCGTGCATGGTTAGCGCGCAGTGGTTCCCCACGGGGAGGATGGGGGGGATGAGGGACTTATGGTCAGACTGGTTGCGGGAGGCTGGGTGACTCCGCCACTCTGATGCAGTTACGGCCGGATGATTTGGCGGTGTAGAGCGCAGCATCAGCCAGTTTTACCAGTTCAGATGGCTGCCAGTGACTCGATGGTTTGAGGCAGGCAACACCCATGCTAACTGTCACCAGACCGGTGGCATTTTGTGCGTGTGGCTGCGCGAGTGCAAAAATCAGCCGCTGGATATGTTGGGCAATTTCATAGGCGGATTGACGCTCGACATGTGGCAACAGGATGACAAATTCCTCTCCGCCGTAGCGGGCCACCAACTCACCCGATCGGCGCCCGGATTGCGCCAGGGTATGGGCCAGCAATCGAAGGCACTCGTCACCGGCAACGTGGCCATAGAGGTCGTTGAACTGCTTGAAATGATCGATGTCGAGCATGATGAGCGCAATCGGCATCTCTGTCTGAATACAGCGCTCCCAGGCCTGGTTCAATGAGTTGTCGAACAGACGACGGTTGCCAATGTTGGTGAGCCCGTCGGTATTGCTGAGCGCTTCCAGTTTCCGGTTCGCTTCCGCCAGCTCCTTGGTTCTGAGCTCGATAATGAGCTCCAGCTCATGTTGGCGCTCCTCCAGACTGGTCATCGGGTAAATTTCGCTTTCCCGAGCCGCACTGTAAGGGATGGAGATACTGCTGTGCGCAATTTTCCACGCCATGGCTTCGTGTCGAAAAATCAGCACCAGTCTGGCGGTTCTGCGGGAGAGGATAGGTTCGGATTTCGGTAGATGGATATGGAAGAAGGCGGTGACCGCCACCACATCCGCGGCCAGATCTTGCAGGGTTACATCGAGTATTTCCAGGCGGATCCTGCCCGGGATCTGGGCAAAATCGCGGCGGGTTATCCGGATCCACTCATCCCTATCGGTAACCAGAACATCACTGCTGCCGGCAAAACCGCTGAAATTGTCGCTAAACCGCGTGGTGAGCCGATCATCCCGTGATGAATACAGCTCGATGTACTCATCAAACAGTGAGCGGATCAACTGTTCCCGTTCAGTGGTCATTGCGCTGGGCCCATGTGAAGTGGTCACGTTTTTCAAACGTTCGATTGAACTATAGTCAATTATGTCATTTTAATTGGCTATCTATCTTGATTTTTCTCGTTTTTTTGTTCAATTCCCGCACTTGGCAAGTGTCCGTAGGGCCAGCCAGAAACAAGGCTCCATGGCGTGGTTATCAGAGGCAGTCAGGGGGAGGCTTCTCTCTGCAACGGCGGCCGCTTCGGGCTGCATTTCACGAGGTGAGCAGGGCTATCAACGAGTTCGATAAGGCAAGGTAGTTGCTGGAGGCACTGCTCGGCTGATGATTAATACACTTATCGTTTGTCATGTTTATCATCATCCCCGCTCATTTCTTTATTGCTGTAGTTGAACAAGAATAATTATCATCTATATCGATGGGGATGGATATTTACGCTCTGGTTAATTACGCAGGGTGACGTGAAGGTAAATAGTGTGAAGGCGGGTGGTAACATCTGTAACCGGATGAGCGAATGTATCGCAAGTTAAATATGATCACTATGTTGAAGGCAGCCTTCCACCTTGCCTTTTCTCTTACCATTAATTTGAATGCAGATTCACGATGATGCGTAAACATATCCGTGGGTGCGATATTTTACTCACCAGCATCCAGGACAATAAAGAGTGGGGGGAGCGTATTGATATGCATACATCTGCGGCATCTTTTCATTAAGCGGTGTAAAACGGCAGGGAGGCCAAGCGGGGTTGTGCTGTGTGGGCTCGCAGTAGAACGTGTCGCACTGAAGCGCAGGTAAAATGCAAACTGAAACCAAGCGACAGCAGGTAAATCTTGCCGTGCAGGCCGTGCTTGCTACCGGTGGCAGCTGGCCGTGAGACCGTTCTGGTGTGGAGAGGCAAGTCAGGAGGTTGTCCCGTGGATGACTGTATGGAATATGCAATGAAATGAGTAAAGATATATTAAATGGATCATTTATGGGTGGGCATCAGTATTGTGAAATGAGCGGTATAGCCAAGACTTCAATCATGTTAATTTGGCTCACAGTGAAAGAGAGGATATGCGGTGATTAATTATTTAATATCCAATTAAGTTCATAAAATTTACGGAGTTGCTAAATATCTCTTTGGGGGTAATTAATTTCATTTGTGATGTGGCTCGCTATGAAAATAGGGGTAAGCCTGTCGAAATTGATAGAGATCAATACTGCAGGGTAGGTGAGTCCTTAGCATTTCCGCTATTAAGCATTTATCAAACAAGTGCTCACTACGGGAATAAGTAGAATGGTCGAGGATAATTTTTTATCGGCACATGGGATTAATCGCCGTGATTTTATGAAATTGTGTGCCGGGATGGCCGCAACCCTGGGATTAAGTCAGCATGCTGTCGCCAAGATGGCTACCGCGCTCACCAGCCCCGAACGGCCGCCGGTGATCTGGATTGGGGCGCAGGAGTGCACCGGTTGTACCGAATCGCTGCTGCGCGCCACCCACCCCACCATCGAGAACCTGATCCTCAATACCATTTCGCTGGAGTACCACGAGGTACTCTCGGCGGCCTTTGGTCATCAGGCGGAAGAGAACAAGCACAACGCAATCAAGCGCTATAAAGGCAAGTATGTGCTGGTAGTTGATGGCTCCATTCCGCTCAAAGATGGTGGCGTCTACTGTATGGTGGCCGGTGAGCCCATCGTCGACCATATTCGCCGTGCTGCCGCCGACGCGGCTGCGGTGATCGCCATCGGCTCCTGTGCTGCCTGGGGCGGTGTGCCTGCCAGCGGCGGCAACCCGACCGGCGCGGTCAGCCTGGAAGAGGCCCTCAGCAATATCGGCACTCCCATCATCAATATCCCGGGCTGTCCGCCCAATCCCCACAACTTCCTCACCACGGTTGCCTACTACATCACCTACGGCAAGCTGCCGGCGCTGGATAGCAAGAAGCGTCCGCTGTTTGCCTATGAGCGGCTGATCCACGAGAACTGCGAGCGTCGTCCGCACTTCGACGCAGGGCGTTTTGCCAAGGAGTTTGGTGATGAGGGTCACCGTCAGGGTTGGTGTCTCTACCATCTGGGCTGCAAAGGGCCGGAGACCTATGGCAACTGTTCAACTCTGGAGTTTTGCGATGTGGGCGGCGGCATCTGGCCGGTCGGCATCGGTCACCCCTGTTATGGCTGCAACGAGCAGGGGGTCGGTTTTAGCAAGGGGATCTTCCAGCTCGCCAAGGTAGAGAACCCGACCCCGCGGGTGGATAAACCCGATGTGAAGATCCAGGAGGGGGGCTATACCTCGCCCACCGCGACTGGCCTGATCGGTGGTGCCCTCGGGGTGCTGGTGGGGGTGAGTCTGATGACGGTGCGTGAACTCGGTCGCCAGCAGAAGCGCCACGAAGCCGGGCAGCACCCATCACGGGAGGAGTAACCGTGAACAGACGAAACTTCCTCAAATTCGCCTCCGTCGGTGCGCTGGCGGCGGGCACAGCCGTACCCGGCACCGCACTGGCAGCGGCCAAGAACAAGCCGCCTATTCCCGACGCGCTCGGCATGTTGTATGACTCTACCCTCTGCGTCGGCTGTCAGGCCTGTGTGGCGGAGTGTCAGCGTCTCAACGGCAACCCGGCCAATCCAGCCGGGGCGCAAACCTGGTCCAACAACGACAAGCTGACCCCCTACACCAACAACATCATTCAGGTGTGGAAGAGCGGCACTGGCGAGCACAAGGATCAGCTGGTGGATGGCTACGCCTACATCAAGAAGCAGTGCATGCACTGTGTCGACCCCAACTGCGTCTCTGTCTGTCCGGTGCAGGCTCTTAAAAAAGATCCCAAGACCGGCATCGTTCACTACGACCCGAGCGTCTGCACCGGCTGTCGCTACTGCATGGTGGGTTGCCCGTTCGATGTGCCCAAATATGACTACGACAATCCGCTGGGGGCGATCCACAAGTGCGAGCTCTGCAACCAGAAGGGGCTGGAGCGGATTGATCAGGGCAAGTTGCCCGGCTGTGTCGAGGTGTGCCCCACCGGCGCCGTGATCTTCGGCACCCGCGAGGAGCTGATGGCAGAAGCCAAGCGTCGTCTGCTGGCGACTCCGGGCAGCGAATATGCCTATCCGCGCCAGACCCTCAAGGCCAACGACCCTTACCTGCACGAGGTGCCCAACTACCAGCCTTACGTCTATGGCGAGAAGGAGGGGGGCGGCACCCAGGTGTTGGTGCTGGCCGGAGTGCCCTATACCAAGCTCGACATGCCCGATCTGCCGGAGCTCTCCTCCGGTGCCCGCTCCGAGCATATCCAGCACACCCTCTACAAGGGGATGGTGCTGCCCATGGTGGTACTGACCGGCCTCTCGGTGCTCATTCGCCGCAACACCAAGAATGGTCACGATCATCATCATGACGATGGTCATGATCAGGGGAGTGCGCAGATCAAGGAGCAGGGCACCACAAAGGGAGGCAAGGATCATGAGTAATCACAAGGCGTATCCCCTCGGCGGCAAGCTGGTCAGCTGGCCTGTGCTGGTGCTGGCCCCCTTTGCCGTGTTGTGCGGCATGTTGATTTTAAAACGCCTCGTCTTCGGGCTGGGCTCGGTCACCGACCTGAATGGCGGCTACCCCTGGGGGCTCTGGATCTCGTTCGATCTCTTGATCGGTACCGGTTTCGCCTGCGGCGGCTGGGCACTGGCCTGGGCGGTTTATGTGTTCAACCGGGGCGAGTACCACCCGCTGGTGCGACCGGCGCTGTTGGCGAGCCTGTTTGGCTACTCGCTGGGCGGTCTCTCCATCACCATCGACGTGGGGCGTTACTGGAACCTGCCGTACTTCTACCTGCCCGGTCACTTCAACACCTCCTCGGTGCTGTTCGAGACGGCGGTCTGCATGACCATCTATATCGGGGTGATGGCGCTGGAGTTCGCTCCCGTGCTGCTGGAGAAGTTCGGCTGGAAGGCGTCACTCATTCGCCTCAACAAGATCATGTTCTTCGTGCTGGCGCTGGGGGCGTTGCTGCCCACCATGCACCAATCCTCGATGGGCTCCTTGATGATAGTGGCGGGGGAGAAGATCCATCCGCTCTGGCAAAGCTACGAGTTGCTGCCGGTCTTTTCGCTTCTGACCGCCTTCATCATGGGTTTTTCCATCGTGGTATTTGAGGGCTCTCTGGTGCAGGCCGGATTGGCGGGGCGGGGCCCCAACGAGAAGTCGCTCTTCTACAAGCTGACCCAGGTGATCGATATCTTCCTGATCCTGTTTGTGGCGCTGCGTTTTGCCGAGATCGTCATCCACGACAAGTCGGAGTATCTCTCCGAGTTCAATCGCTACTCCATCATGTTCTGGAGCGAGATCGCGCTGATGATCTTCCCGCTGCTGGTGTTCCACTGGGACAAGAGCCGCCGGGATTCGCGCATGTTGTTCCTGGGGGCCCTCAGCATGCTGCTGGGCGCCGCCCTCTGGCGGCTGGATTACTCCCTGCTCGCCTTCAACCCCGGCAATGGCTACCACTACTTCCCCTCTGCGGAGGAGGTGCTGATCTCTCTGGGCTTTGTTGCCATCGAGGTGTGTGCCTATTTGCTGTTGATCCGGCTGCTGCCGGTACTGCCATCACTTGAACGTGTTCACCAAGATTATCAGGCCCGAGGGAAAGCCAACGTATGAGCCAACGTATCACCATAGACCCCATCACCCGCATTGAGGGGCACCTGCGTATCGACTGCGAAATCGAAGGCGGCGTTGTCACCAAGGCCTGGTCGTCCGGCACCATGTGGCGCGGGATGGAGGAGATCGTCAAGGGCAACGACCCGCGCGATGCCTGGATGATAGTGCAGCGCATTTGCGGGGTATGTACCTCCATTCACGCCATCGCCTCGGTGCGGGCGGTGGAGAACGCCATCGGCGCCAAGGTGCCGGTCAACGCCCAGTACATCCGCAACCTCATCATCGCGGCCCACAACATCCACGATCACATCGTCCACTTCTACCAGCTCTCCGCGCTGGACTGGGTGGATATCACCGCGGCCCTTGAGGCCAATCCGCAAAAAGCTGCGGACATGCTCAAGGGGGTATCGACCTGGTCCCTCAACAGTGCCGATGAACTGACCAAGGTGCAGGATAAAATCCGCGCGTTGGTGGCAAGCGGCCAGCTCGGTATCTTCGCCAATGGCTACTGGGGTCACAAAGCGATGAAGCTGAGTCCGGAGGTGAACCTCATCGCCGTGGCCCACTACCTGCAGGCGCTGGAGTGCCAGCGCGATGCCAACCGCATTGTCGCCATTCTCGGCGGCAAGACCCCCCACATCCAGAACCTGGCGGTGGGCGGCGTGGCCAACCCCATCAACCTGGATGCGCCGAGTGTGCTCAACCTGGAGCGGCTGCTCTACGTGAAGAGCTTTATCGATCGGCTCGGCGAGTTTATCGAGCAGGTCTACAAGGTGGATGCCGCCATCATCGCTGCCCACTACCCTGAGTGGCTGAACCTGGGGCAGGGGGCCAAGCACTATTTGAGCGTGCCGGAGCTCCCCACCGACGCCAACGGCGGCAGCTTCCTGATGCCGGGCGGCTACATCGAGAATGGCAATCTGGCGGGTTATCGCCCCATCGAGAGTCATCAGGATGGCTGGCTGATGGACGGCATCGCCGAGAGCAACAAGCACGCCTGGTACAAGGATGACGAGCCCCTCAAACCCTGGGAGGGCAAGACCGAGCCCAACTACACCGGCTGGCAGGATGACGGCAAATACTCCTGGGTCAAATCCCCCACCTTCTACGGCAAGGTGGTGGAGGTGGGGCCGCTCGCAGACCTCTTGGTGAAGCTCGCCGCCAAACACCCGGAGACGGTGGCGCACTTCGATCAGCTGAACGGCATTTATAAAACGCTCACCGGCTCGGCCATCAAGACTGAACAGCTGCACTCCACCATGGGTCGCATCATCGGTCGCGCTGTGCGCTGCTGCGTGCTCAAAGATACCCTGTCACATCAGTGGAAGGCGCTGGTCGACAACATCGGCAAGGGGGACACCACCGCCTACATCAAGGCCGAGATCCCGGCGGATAAAGAGTTTCGCGGGGTGGGCTTTGAAGAGGCGCCGCGTGGCATGCTCTCCCACTGGATCGTCATCAAGGGCGGCAAGATCGAGAACTATCAGGCGGTTGTGCCGTCGACCTGGAACTCGGGCCCGCGCAACTTCAACGATGAACCCGGCCCCTACGAACAATCGTTGGTAGGTACCCCGGTTGCCGATCCGGCCAAGCCGCTGGAAGTGGTGCGCACCGTTCACTCGTTCGACCCCTGCATGTCCTGCGCAGTGCATGTGGTGGATACCCAAAATGGTGAAACGACTCAGGTGAAGGTGCTGTGATGAACACCCTGATCCTGGGCGTGGGCAACCTGCTCTTGAGTGACGAGGCCGTCGGCGTGCGCATTGTTGAGGGGCTGGGGCGCGAATACCGTTTCGCCCCCGGCATCGAGCTGCTCGACGGTGGTACCGCCGGCATGGAGCTGCTCGAAGCGATGGCCAGTCGAGATCACATCATTCTGGTGGATGCAGTGCGCAGTGGTAATCCGCCGGGCACCGTCGTGACCCTGAAGGATGAGGAGATCCCGACCCTGTTTGGCCGCAAGATCTCCCCGCACCAGCTGGGGCTGGCGGATGTGCTCTCGGCGCTGCACATGACGGGGGAGTCGCCGAAGCGGCTCACTCTGATCGGCATAGAACCCGAATCCCTCGAGCCCCGCATCGGCCTCACCCCCGTGGTGGCGGCTGCCATGGGGGAGGCCACGGATCGGATTTTGACCCTGCTGGCTGCCGTTGGTGCGCCCGCCATTCCGCTCTCTGAGCAGGAAAAAGTTGAACAAGAGCAGGAGGGCCTATGGCGCAGTCCCATTTAAGCGAGGCTGAGAGAGTGCTGGAGATAGTACCGGAGACAGCGCAGGAGTTTGCCGGTTTTGCCAGCAATCCCGCGCCTCTGCTGGTAGCCCAGTACGAGCGGATCGCTCGTGAAGAGATGCAGGCGTTGCCCTTCTATCACGCCACCATGCCCATTGTGGCGGAGTGCACGTTGTTTGAAGGTCAGTGGCTCGGCTGCGTGCTCACCCCCTGGATGTTGAGCGTGGTGGTGCTGCCGGGGCCGGATCAGCTTTGGCCGGTTCGCAGCAACAGCGATCGGCTCGCCCTGCAGCTCCCCTGCGGCAACATGACCTTTATGGTGGGTGAACTGCCCGAGACGGGTCAGCTGTTGTCCTGCTCCCTGATGTCGCCGCTCGATCCCCATCTCGGGGCCGGGGAGGGGCGAGCGCTGGTGAGCAGCACCCTCAAGATGCTGCTCTCCTTGCCGGTGCAGCAAGGGGCTGGCGGTGTGGATCTGGGTCGCAGACGGCTATTCGGTGCCCGGCGCGGTTAACCGGCATAGTCGCTAGGTTTCACGCGAAATCAAGTTTAGAATAGGGGGCCATTTTGGCCCCTCACTCCCATGTTCAGACACGCATTCCACCTCTTTTTTGAGTGATGATCCGTGAGTGGTACAAAACAAGAAGGATCCCCATGACTGTTCCACGCAATTCCCTTCGCCATTACTGTGGCACCAGTGCTGCCGCCCTGTTGACTCTGCTGCTGGGCACTGCCTCTCACACGGCGCTAGCCGCTGCCCAACCTGTGCCTGCCGAACTCAAGCTCGCCATCGGAGCCGAACCCACCGAAGGGTTTGACCCTCTGCTTGGCTGGAGCCACGGCAGCTACCTGCTGCTGCACAGCCCGCTGCTCAAACAGATTGCTGGCGATAGTGCCGATCTCAGTTGGCAGAATGTGCTCACCCAGGCTGTGACCCCGAACAAGGATGGCAAGGGATGGCTCATTACCCTCAAGCCTGGCCTGAAATTCTCCAACGGCGCGCCGCTCACCGCCGAGGATGTGGCCTTTACCTACAACAGCGCGGCCAAGGGGGGAGGCAAGATCGACATGGGCAACTTTGTCTCGGCCAAGGTGCTCTCGCCCACCGAGGTGGCCATCACCCTGAGTGCCCCCCAGAGTACCTTTGTCAACGTGCTGGGATCTTTGGGGATAGTGTCGAAGCAGGATTACGACGCAAAAGCCTATGCCCAAAAACCGGTCGGTGCCGGCCCTTACCGGCTGGTAAGCTTCCTGCCAGGTCAACAGCTGGTGGTGGAGGCGAACCCCTATTACGCCGGCGGCAACAACGATTTCAAACGGCTGGTGTTTGTCTTTATCGATGAAGAGAGCGCCTATGCCGCCGCCCAGAGTAGCCAGCTCGATGTGGTGCGCATTGCCCCGTCGCTGGCGCCCACCGTGCCTGCTTCCCTCAAGCTGTGGGTGCGGCCGAGTGTGGAGAACCGCGGTATCGTCTTTCCCATTCCGCCTGCGGGCGGCAAGGATGCCAAGGGTTATCCCATCGGCAACGACGTGACCTCGGATGTGGCGGTACGCCGCGCCATCAACTACGCCATCGACCGCAAGCTACTGGCCGATCAGCTACTGGAAGGGCACGCTATCCCCGCCTACAGTGCGGTAGAAGGCTTGCCTTGGCTGAACAAAGCCACCGCCTTCAAGGATGGGGATGTCGCCCACGCCAATGCCCTGCTCGACGAGGCGGGTTGGAAGATGGGCAGTGACGGCATTCGCCACAAGGGCAATCTGCGCGCCGCCTTTACCCTCTGGTACACCAGTGGCGACAGCACCCGCCGGGATTTGGCGGAAGCGGTGCGGGCCATGCTCAAACCCATTGGCCTTGAGGTGAGCCTCAAGTCTGGCAGCTGGGAGCAGGTGGAGCGGGAGATGCACGCCAATCCGGTGCTGATGGGGTGGGGGAGTCTGGATCCCATGGAGCTCTATCACCACTACCAGAGCGGCTCCGGTGGCGTGGAGTTCTACAACCCGGGCTACTACAGCAACCCTGTGGTGGATGGCCACCTCAAGCAGGCGCTGGATGCTCCGAACTGGCAGGCTGCCGTGCCGCTCTGGCAGCAGGTGGAGTGGGATGGCAAGACCGGCGCCGGAGTGCAGGGAGATGCCGCCTGGGCCTGGCTGCTCAACGTGCAGCATACCTATCTCGCCAACCGTTGCATCGATCTTGGCAAGGGGGCGCCGGAAATCCACGGTAGCTGGTCCCTGCTCAACAACCTGCAGGATTGGCGGTGGACGTGCCGTTAAGTTCGCCCTTGAGTCATTCAGGTTATCTGTTGCTAAAAGCCCTGCTGCGTCTGGCAGGGCTGCTCTGTCTGGTCTCGGTCGCCACCTTTGTGCTGCTGAGTTACTCCCCCATCGACCCCATCAAGGCCTATATCGGCAACGATCTGCTCCATGTGCCGCCAGAGCAGTACGCCCGCATCGCCGCTCGCTGGGGGCTGGATCAGCCGCTCTGGCTGCGCTACTGGCACTGGTTTACCCAAGTGCTGCAGGGGGATCTCGGTTACTCCATGCTCTACAACGCGCCTGTGGGTGAAGTCATAGGCCAGCGCTTTGCTGCCTCTTTCCTGCTGCTGGCGGGTGCCTGGCTGCTCTCCGGCTTTTTCGGGATTTTGCTGGGCCTCTGCGCCGGTCGCTATCTCAACCGCTGGCCCGATAGTCTTATTTGCCGTTTTGCCTACCTGCTTGCCTCCTTGCCCACCTTCTGGGTCGGCCTGTTGCTGCTCGCCCTGTTTGCGGTGCACTGGCCACTGTTGCCGGTCTGCTGCGCCTGGACGCCGGGGCTCGCTGCCGATGAAGCGGATTGGGCCATGCGGTTGCGTCATCTGCTGCTGCCGGTCACCACGCTCGCCCTGCTCGGGGTGGGCAATATTGCCCTGCATACCCGGGCGCGGGTGGCCGAGGTGCTGGAGAGCGACTTTATCCGCTACGCCCGCGCTCAGGGGGATGGCGGCTGGCCCATGCTGCGTTTTCATGTGCTGCGCCACGCCCTGACCCCGGCGCTCTGCCTGCAGTTTGCCTCGCTCGGTGAACTGATTGGCGGATCGCTGTTGGCGGAGAAGGTCTTCTCCTATCCGGGGCTCGGCCAGGCCACCGTGGATGCGGGGCTGCGGGGGGATATCCCCCTGCTGATGGGAATCGTGCTCTTTTGCACCCTGCTGGTCTTTATTGGCAATACGGTGGCCAGTTTGCTGCTGGCACGCATCAATCGGGGTTGGGAGAGCGAGCATGCTGTTTAATCCGTTTCCCTCCATACGGCGGCTGGGTTTTGCCCTGCTCGGATTGGCGCTGCTGGCAGCCTACGGCTGGAGCTTGTCGGCTCAGGATGTGCCGATGGATCTGCTGGCGCGCCAGCAGCCTCCCTCGCTGGCCCACTGGTTCGGCACCGATCAGATGGGACGGGATCTCTGGTTGCGTGCCTTTCAGGGCACCCTCACCAGTCTGGAGCTGGGGATCAGCACGGCGCTCTGTAGCGGGTTGTTGGCCATGGTGGCGGCAAGCGTGTCGCTCATTCACCCCAGATGTGATGCGGCGGTACGAATGGTGATCGACGCCATGCTGGCGCTGCCCCATATGCTGCTCTTGATACTGATCTGCTTTACCGTGGGGGGCGGCATGCGCGGGGTGATCCTGGCGGTAGCGCTCACCCACTGGCCCAAGCTGGCGCTCATTCTCTGCGCCGAGGCGCGGCGGATCGCCTGCAGCGACTATGTGGTGCTGGCCCGCTGTCAGGGGATGGGGGCGCTGCGTCGCTGGCGCATCCACCTGCTGCCGGGGCTGTTGCCCCAATGGTTTATCGGCACCTTGCTGATGTTTCCCCATGCGGTGCTGCACAGCGCGGCCTTGAGCTTTCTCGGCTTTGGTCTGGCGGCCCACGAGGCCTCGCTGGGCCTGCTGCTGGCCGATGCCCTGCGTTATCTGGCCGGTGGCGGTTGGTGGCTGGCCCTCTTCCCGGGACTGATGTTGCTGCTGCTGGTGTTGCTGTTTGATCAGGCTACCCGCGCTTTGCAACAGCTGCTGTGGCACAGGAGTGAACCATGCTGAGTTTTGATCAGGTGACCATAGAGGCGGCCCACTACTCCTGGCTGGGGCGGCGCAGTTGGCAGCCTTTGCTGACCGATATCAGCCTGCAACTGGCGCCGGGGGAGATAGTGGCGCTGGTGGGAGGGAGCGGCGAGGGCAAGAGCCTGCTGCTGCAAAGCGCCCTGACATTGCTGCCGGACAACCTGCGAATGCGCGGCAGCATCTCCCTCGATGGCGCGCCTCTGTGCGATGCCAGCAGGGCCCGTTTGCGCGGTCACACCCTCTGCTATGTGCCGCAGGGGGTAAGCGCCCTCAATCCGCTGCTGACGGTGGAACGCCAGTTGGGCCGCGCAGCGCGCCTCTGCGGCCAGAGCGGTTCCCGCGAGCGGCTCGGCGAGCAACTGCTGCGCTACCAGCTGCCCGCGACCACCCTGGACAGATTCCCGCGCCAGCTCTCCGGCGGCATGGCCAAGCGCATTCTGGCCTGCACTGCGGCGCTTGGCGGTGCCCGCTACATTCTGGCAGACGAGATCACCGCCTGGCTCGACGAGGGGTTGGCCTGTCTGCTGCTCGGCCAGTTGCGTGAATTGACCAATCAGGGCAGCGGTATCCTCTGGGTGACCCACGATCTGGCGCTGGCGGCCCGCTTTGCCGATCGCATTGTGGCGCTGCATCAGGGACAGGTGAGCGATACCCTGAGCAGCCACCATCTGCGGCAAGGGCAGGGGAGCGAGATGCTCCGTGCCCACTGGCAGGCGCTGCCGGAGTTCAATGCGCTTTTCTCTGTGCCGGAGGTTTCCTGATGTTTGAAGTACGAAATCTTACTATCGCCCAGGGGGAACGCCCTCTCTGGCAGGGGTTGTCGCTGACGGTGAAAGCGGGCGAACGGCTCGGCATCTCCGCCCCGAGCGGCCATGGCAAGACCACGTTGGGGCGAGTGTTGGCGGGTTGGCAACCAGTTGGGGCCGGCGGGATGCTCCTGCTGGATGGGCTGCCGGTGCCTGAACAGGGAAAAGGCTATAACCCCATCCAGCTGGTGCCCCAGCACCCTGAACTCACCTTCAATCCCTATCGCACCACAGGGCAGGCGCTGTGGGATGTATGGCGTCCCGATGAGGCCATGCTGGCCCGCTTTATGGTCAAGCCTGAATGGCTCGGTCGTAAACCCGGTCAGCTCTCCGGTGGCGAGCTGGCCCGCATCGCGCTGTTGCGCGCCCTCGATCCCCGCACCCGGTTGCTGATTGCCGACGAGGTGACCGCCCAGCTGGATCCGCAAATCCAGCGTGAGCTCTGGCGGGAGTTGATGATTGAGTGCGAACAGCGCGGGCTTGGCATCCTGATTTTTAGTCACCAACAGGCGCTGCTGCGCCAGATCTGCCATCGGGTGCTGCGTTTTGGTGAGGTGTCTGCGGAGCAGGAGGCGATGGCCCTTAGCGTGGCCTGAGGGTTGGCTTTCCCCTCATCCCCAACCCTTCTCCCGCAAGGGGAGAAGGGAGCAGACGGTGACTCTCCCTGGGGAGAGGGCCAGGGTTCGGGGGGCGAGTATGAAACGCTGGCCATTCTTTACAGAGAAAATCGTTGGCAAAGTGCGTAGATAAAAGAGAGGGAGGCATCAGCCTCCCTCTCTTGTTTTCTACCGTTATCAGCGGCGTTTATCCGGTTGATTTCAAGCGCTGGCCAGCCAGTTAAGCCAGGCATCCATCCCTTCGCCTGTGGTTGCGCTTACCTGGATCACCTGGATATAGGGGTTGACCCGTTTGGCGTTCTCGATGCAGCGTGCCACGTCAAAGCTGACGTAGGGCAGCAGATCGATCTTGTTGATTACCATTAGCTGGGCGGCGGCAAACATATCCGGGTATTTCAGCGGCTTCTCTTCCCCCTCGGTGACGGAGAGGATCGCTACCTTGTACTTCTCGCCGAGATCGAAGCTGGCGGGGCAGACCAGATTGCCCACGTTCTCGATAAAGAGGATGCCCCCTTCATTGGCGGGCAGCTGGTGGCAGGCGTCGTGGACCATTTTGGCGTCCAGATGGCAGCCCTTGCCGGTGTTGATCTGCACGGCAGGGACACCGGTGGCACGGATGCGATCCGCATCGGCGCTGGTCTGCTGATCCCCTTCGATTACCGCGCAAGGGCGCTTGTCGGCCAGCTGGCGCAAGGTTTCGCACAGTAAGGTGGTTTTGCCTGAACCCGGGCTAGATACCAGGTTAAGCACCAGCTGGTCTGCGGTTGTGAAGTGTTCGCGGTTGTGGGCCGCCAGCGCGTTGTTCTTGGCCAGCACATCCATCTCGATGGCGATCAGCTGGCGCTGCCCCATGCCGGGCACCGACAAGCCCGCTTCCCCTTTGCCATAGTGCAGATCACCCTGCTGATGGTCGTGGTCGTGGTCGTGGTCGTGGTCGTGGTCATGGTCGTGGTCATGGCTGTGATCATGGGGATGCGCGTGGGAATGGCCGTGGTCATGAGAGTGCGTATGATCATGATGATGGTCGTGGGGGTGATCATGGTGGTGCTCATGCAGCTGATCATGCCCCTCATGGCTTATGGGAGCTCGCACCCCGTGGTAGTGGTGATGGACATCCCCCTGATGGTGATAGTGGTGGTGAATGATCAGGGTGCGCGCCGCGCTCTGCTCGTGATCATGATGGTGATGGGCGTCATGAGCATGATGATGGTCGTGTTCATGACCATGTTCATGGTGATGTTCATGTTCGTGATGATGCTCATGATCGTGCTCATGGCCGGCGATCCGCGCCTGGCCGCATCCGCATACGCTACACATATCAACTTACCTCGATGTCGGTGATGCGCAGGCTATCACCCTGCGCGACTCGTAATTTGTATCCGCCACACCCGGGACAGGCCTGCCCGCGCTCGGTGAGGGTGACCGTCTGGTTGCAGTCGTAACACCAGGCTTCTGCCGCCTGGTGCTGAAAGTGCAGTTGGGCCCCCTCGACGGCGGTGCCCTTGGCGGCGGCCTCGAAACAGAAGGCAATGGTGTCCGGGTCGACGCAGGAGAAGCTGCCGACCTCGAGCCAGAGGGCGGTCACCCTGGTAAAGCCCCGCTGGGTGGCCTGTTCGGCCGCCAGATCGATGGCGGCCATGGCCAGAGACATTTCGTGCATGGTGGCTCCTTAACCGATATGGGGAGGAGCAGTGACTCCTCCCTGTAAATGACGGAACGGCATGGCTGCTCAACAGATCCGCGGCAGCAGCTCCCCTTGCGGCAGCTCCAGATAGCGGCGGCTGCCCCAGGGGTTGTTGAGGAGCACCTTGTGGCGATCGCTCGCCTGCACCACGCCGATCTGGCTGGCGGCGGGGTTGAATTGCCGCAAGATGCCCAGCGCGTCCTGCGCCTGTTCGGCAGGCAGGGCCAGCACCATGGTTCCCTCGTTGGCGAGATCATGGGGCTCGAAACCGTAGAGCTCACACAGGCCGCGCACCGGATCGCACACCGGAATGGCTGACTCCTCCAGCTCGATGGCAACACCGGAGGCGCTGCTCCACTCGTTGAGCACGGCGGCAAGGCCACCGCGGGTGGCATCGCGCAGGGCGTGAGGGGTAAGTCCCGCCTGCAGCAGCGCTTCTACCTGCGGCCAGAGGGTGGTGCAGTCGCTCTTGAGATCGGAGCCCAGTTGCAGGGCGTCACGGGCCATCAGGATGCAGGCGCCGTGGCTGCCGATATCCCGCGACACAAGAATGGCGTCACCGGCTTTGAGGTTGCGTACCGAGATGCCCCGGCTCTGCTCAGGCCGCGGAAAGGTGCCGACCCCGCTGGTGTTGATAAAGATCTTGTCGGCCGCCCCCTTGGGCACCACCTTGGTGTCGCCGCAGACGATGCGGGCACCGCTCTTGGCAAGCTCGGCCGCCATCGACTCGACGATGCGGGCCAGATCGGCGTAGGGGAAGCCTTCCTCGATGATAAAGCTGCAGCTCAGATACTCGGGCTTGGCCCCCATCATGGCGAGATCGTTGACCGTACCGGCGATGGCCAGCTTGCCGATATCGCCCCCCTCGAAGAAGAGCGGCGAGACGGTAAAGCTGTCGGTGGTGAAGGCAACGGGGCCGCTCACCGGCAGATGGGCGGCATCTTCACCGCGCAGCAGGATCTCGTTGCCAAAGTGGCGAAAGAAGAGCTGGTTGATCAGCTGATTCATCTCGACGCCGCCGCCGCCGTGGCTTAACTGAATTTCTCTCATTGAATCCCCATATATCGGTAGTAGGCATTGCAGGCCCCTTCGGAGCTGACCATGCAGCTGCCCATGGGCTGGGTCGGGGTGCAGCCCCGGCCAAAGACTTTGCACTGGTTTGGCTTGGCCAGGCCGCGCAGGATATCGGCGCACTGGCACGCCTTGTGGTCATCGATGGGAGTCTGATCAAGCACAAAGTGACGCTCCGCATCGCGCTTGGCGAAGGCATCGCGCAGGCGCAGGGCGGAGGCGTTGATATCCCCCAGACCTCGCCAGCGAAAGTGCTCGCGGGTCTCGAAAAAACGCTCGACCAGCCGCTGGGCGGCTGTATTGCCGCTGGCGGTGACGGCGCGGCTGTACTGCACTTCCAGCGCGTAGCGACCCTCCACCTTCTGGCGCACCATCATCAAGAGCGCCTCCATCACATCCACCGGCTCGAAACCGCTCACCACCACCGGCACCTGATAGCGATCGACGATGGGCAGGTAGATATCGGCGCCGGTGATGACGCTGACGTGAGAGGGGCCGATAAAGGCGTTCACCTTGGCAACGCCGTCGGCCATCACCGCATGAATGGCGGGGGGCACCAGCACATGGTTGATATGGAATAGGAGGTTCTCGACCCCCTCAGCTTCAGCGGCAGCCAGCAAGGCGGCCGTCATGGGGGTGGATGTCTCGAAACCGATGGCGAAGAAGACCACGGTTTTCTGCGGGTTCTCTTTGGCGATACGCAGGGCATCGAGGGGGTCATAGACCGGGCGGATATCGCTCCCCTTGGCCCGTTGCTGGGCTAGCGTGCCCCTGGATCCCGGCACCCGGATCATGTCCCCCAGGGTGACCAGAATGACATTGGGCTGGCGGGCCAGCTCGATGGCCTGATCGATGCGCTCTTTGGGCATGATGCAGACCGGGCAGCCGGGGCCGTGAACGAACTCGATGCTGGCTGGCAGCAGCTGGTGCAGGCCGTACTTCATGATGGTGTGGGTATGGCCGCCACACACCTCCATCACCCGCAGCGGTTCGGGCAGATTTTTGGCCAGTTCGGTGATCTGGGCGGCGAGGGCGCGGATCACCTCGGGCTGGCGAAAGCCTAGGAACAGATCATTCAAGGTCAGCATGGCAAGATATCCTGTTTGGGCATCAGGGCCACCATCTGGCGGAAGCTCTCGAGGCTGGCCTGCGCCTCCTCTTCGTCAATCTTGCTCATCACAAAGCCGATATGGAGCAGCACATAGTCGCCCACCTGGAGGGGCTCTTCGAGCAGCATGCAGCTGACGCGCCGCTGCACCCCCAGGGTGTCGACGGTGACGCAGTTATCTTCGGGGTGCAGTTGCACCACCTGAGAGGGAATGGATAGACACATGGATTTCAGGACTCCGACAAGGTGGCACAACCGGCTGTGGCAGGCTGGTGCGTGGCAATATGGTGGATGGCAAACCAGAGCTGACCGGCGGCGATGCCACCGTCATTGAGCGGCAGGGTTTCGCTGGTCAATACCTGCCGGCCGGCGGCTTCGAGAGCGGGCACCAGCTGGTCCATCAGCACCCGGTTTTGAAAGACGCCCCCCCCGAGCGCCACCGGATAGCCGGGGAAACGCGCGGCCAGAGCGATGACCAGAGCGCTGATGGCGCGGATAAAACCGGCGGCCAGGCTGGCGGTGGAGGTGCCTTTGCGCCGCTCGCTGACAAGGGTATTGATGAGCTCGGCCCACTCGATCTGCAGCGGCCCTTCCGCTGATTGGCTGAGAGCAAAGGCAAGGGGGAAGGGCTGTTCATCGGGGGCCAGCTGCAAGGCGGCTGCCTCCAGCAGGAGCCCGGCTTCGCCCTCGTAATCGGGGGTATCAATCACCCCCAAGAGTGCCGCCACCGCATCGAACAGCCGACCGATGGAGCTGGTGTAGGGGGTGTTGCGACCCAGCTGCCAGAGCTGGTGCAGGTTGCTGATCCGCTTAAGGGGCAGTTGCTTGATCAACGGAATATCGAGGGCACCGATCTGCTCAGGGCTGTGCGATTCAAACAGCAGCCCCAGCAGTTGACGTACCGGCTCGCGGATGGCCGCCTCGCCGCCGATCAGCTTGAAGGGGGCAAGGTGGGCAACCCGCTCAAATCCCTGAACGTCTGCGATCAGCAGCTCGCCGCCCCAGAGGGTGCCGTCATCGCCAAGGCCGGTGCCATCGAAGGCAACACCCAGCACCGGGCCCGTGATGTTGTGCTCGGCCATCACCCCCAGCAGGTGGGCGTGATGGTGTTGCACCTCGAGATGGGTGGCACCCTGATTCTGGCAATAGCTTTTGGCCCACTGATGGCTGAGATAGCCCGGGTGGCGATCCGAGACCAGCACTTCTGGGTTGAGATCGTAGAGATCGCGAAAGGTGGCCAGGGTCTGCTCGAAGTGCTCCTGCATCGGCAGGCTGTGCAGATCGCCGATATAGGGGCTGTAGATGCGCTGGCGGCCGAAGGCGAGCGCCAGCTGGTTCTTCTGCTGCGCCCCGACCGCCAGCAGCGGCACCTTGACCGCCTGTTGCAGGCTGGGAGTGCAGGGAGCATAGCCCCGGGCCAGCCGCAACGTCTGGCGCCGCCCGCCTGTCCACTGCACCAGACTGTCGTCGCACGGGTGCAGGATAGGGCGGTTGTGATCCAGGATGCCGTCAATCTCGCTGCCGAGTTCCCTGACCACAGCCTCGCACTCGATAAGGATTGGGCTGCCGCGACCATTGGCACTGGTGGCCACCAGCGGCATGGCGCAGGCATCCAACAGCAGCTGATGGAGCGGGGTATAGGGGAGCATGACGCCAAGGTAGGGGATGCCGGGGGCGATCCCCTCGGCCAGCGGCGCGGTTGTCAGTAGGGATTCTGAGAGCCGATCATCGTTTTTGCGCTTGCGCAGCAAGGTGATGGGTCTGGCCTGAGAGGTGAGCAGCTTCCACTCGTCTTCGCTGCCGGTGACATGCAATTTGGCCTCGGCAAGGGAGCCCATCATCACCGCCAGCGGCTTGCGTGCGCGCCGCTTGAGTGTTCGCAATCTAGCCACACTCTGTTCATTGCGAGCATCACATATCAGGTGATACCCCCCCATCCCCTTAACTGCGATCAGTGCCCCCGCTTGCAGGGCGCGGGCGGCGGCGTGCAGGGCCTCTTCGCGTTCGGCCAGCGCATTTCCATTGCCGCTGAGCCAGCTGAGATGGGGCCCGCACTCGGGGCAGCTCACCGGCTGGGCGTGGTAGCGTCTGTCCAGCGGGTTTTCATAGGCCGCCGCACAGCGCGGGCACATGGCAAAGCCCGCCATGGCAGTATGGGGGCGGTCGTAGGGGAGGCGGCGGATAATGGTGTAGCGCGGGCCGCAGTGGGTGCAGTTGGTAAAAGGGTAGCGATGGTGGCGATCGTTGGGGCTGGCCACATCCCGGGCGCATGCCTCGCACATTCCCTGATCCGGCGAGATGGCGACCGTGGCCGCGCTCTGCTGCTGGCTCGCTTTAATTCGAAACTGGCCATGAAATTGGCCATCGAAGTCGGGATCATGAGCAAGGGGCAGCTCCCGCTCGCTGAAATGATCGATGCGGCTAAGTGGCGGCGCCAGTTCCCGCAGTTCGCGGGCAAAGGTGGCGAGCTGCTCGGGCGATCCTTCGGCGCCAATGGTGACGCCGTTGGCATCGTTCAAGACATAACCGGCAAGGCCGTGGCGCAGTGCCAGCCCATAGACGAAGGGGCGAAAGCCGACCCCCTGTACGATGCCGTCGATATGAAATTCGCGGCGCAGCCAGTTGGCGACCGGATTGGCAGAGACAGAGGGGGCGATGGTGGCGCTCATGCCGGCTCCATCTCATCTTGAGTCTGCGGCAAACGCAGCACCCGGCGCTCGTTCTCCTCGCGCCGCACCCAGCCATCCATCTCCATGCGCAGGCAGAACGGAATGGCGTATTTACGCGACAAGCCGGTGATCTCCTTGAGGGATGCCATGTCGATCAGATCTCCCACCTGCTGGCCCGCAAGCACGGCGGCGACCATCTGGTTGTAAAGCTCGGCGTCGTAGTAGATGGGGCCATCGAGCTGCACCAGATACTTGAGTCGCGCCAGATTGCGCAGCTGCTTTTGCAACGCGCCTTTTTGCTGTAAGCCCTGCTGCAGGGCGGCGGGTAGCTTGCGGGTGATAAAGGGATCCAGCTCTACGCCGCCGGGGCCCAGTTTACCGGGCTCGTAACCCTCCTTGCCTTGATCTCGCACCACCTTGAGCACCAGCTGTGCCTCTTCCCCCAGATCATCTTCCGACTCGCCGCTGCCCTGCTGCCACTTGTCATGGTGCAGGCGAACAAGCTGCTCGCTCTTGAGCTTCTGGAGCAGGGCCTGAATGACTGGCAGGGCGATGCCAAAGCGGGTTGCCAGCTCGGCGGCACTCAGCGGTTCGCTGGCCAGCGTAGCCAGCAGCTGGTCGCGGCTTTGGGCCAGCCAGTGGTTGTCCAGCAGCCAGTCACCGAGGGGGGTGACCTGCTCTGGCTGCTGGTCAAAGCGGCTGGCCAGCACATAGCCATTGAGCCCCAGTTGCAGGGTGGCCGGGTTGTAGTGCTCCAAGTCATCAGGCAGCTCGCCCAGCAGGGCGTGCAGCGCCTTGCGTCTGGCGGGGTGGATGTCGCCGCACCAGACGATGCGGGCGCCGTGCAGCAGTTCGCTGCTGCCGTGGCGAATGATGGCGAGCGGCTGGCCGAAGAAGCAGGGAATGGGGCTGGTAAAGATCAGCCGCGCCAGCCGGGTATCCTTGATGGGCACGAAACGGGCCCGGCCATGCCAGCTGCCGAGGGCTACTTCCACCTCCTGCGTGCGCAGTGTCTTGCTACTCAGGCTCTCGGCGTTGAGTCGCACGATAAGGTGGGTTGCCGCCTCGCACTGGCCAGCGGCGCTGGTGAGGCAGTGGCCGCGGGCCACCTCCTTGTGGGGCACTTTTTTAAGGCCCACCGCCACCCGACAGACGGCGCCAATCTCGTCGACGCTCTGGTGATAGGCTTGCAGGGAGCGCACCTGCACCTCCCGATCGGCGGGGTAGAGGCGCAGCTTGTCCCCCACCTTGAGGTTGCCCTGCTGCAAGGTGCCGGTAAGCACGGTGCCGGTGCCGTTGGCGGTAAAGACTCTGTCCACATACAGTCGCGGGGCGCTCTGCTCGCGGGCAGCGTGTGAGGCTGGCAGTTCGGCAAGCTGGCGCACGATGGCGGTGTGCAGGGCCGCCATATTCTCACCGGTTTTGGCGCTGACGCTGACGATATCGGGCACCATGCCGCTCTCGTCCATTACCCGCTCCAGCAGGCTCTCTTCCAACAGCAAAAGCTCGTCAGGGGAGACCAGATCGCACTTGTTGATACAGACCAAGAGGCGCGGCACCCCCATCGCCCTGAGCAGGCGCAGGTGATCGCCGGTCATCGGCATCCACCCCTCGTCGGCGGCAATCACCAGCAGCACCAGATCCAGACTCCAGAGCCCTGCCACCATGTTGCGGATATAGCGCTCGTGGCCGGGCACGTCGATGACGCCAATGGTGTTGCCCTGACCGTCGTCGAAGTGGGCAAAGCCGAGATCCTGGGTCATGCCGATGGCCTGCTCGTGGGCACGGGCGGTGGTGATGCCGGTGAGGGCCTTGATCAGCAGGGTCTTGCCGTGATCCACGTGGCCGGCAAGGCCGATAACGGCGCGATAGGGGGTCATGGGATCAGGGCTCCTCGGTCGCATTTGTTGCATTGAACGGGGCGGGGAGCAGCAACTCCTTGAGTTGGGCGATCAGCAGTTCCATCTCGGTCGGCAGCAGGGTGGCCATATTGAGCAGCACCTTCTGCTGGCGCACGGTGGCGATGACCGGCACCGGCAGTTCGCGCAAATCATCGAGCAGCTGCTGGGCCGGACGCGGGTCGGTGCACTCCAGCGCAGGGGCCGGGTAAAACTCGTCCGGCAAGGTGCCACCGCCCACCACCAGCTGGGCTGGGACCGGCACAAAGCAGCCGGGCAGGGCGGCCATCAGCCGGGAGGCTCTCGCCTGCATGGCGGCCGGGTTGCTCAAGGTGCGCTGGGCAATACCCTCACCGATGGGGGATTTGTTGAGCTTGTGGATGAGCAGGCGTTCGAGCAGGGAGTAGACGATGCGGCTCGGGCGGAAGGTGCGCATCATGGGGTGTTTTTCCAGCCGTTTGATAAGGTCACTGCTGCCACTGATGATGCCCGATTGCGGGCCACCCAGCAGCTTGTCGCCTGAGTAGCAGACCAGATCCGCCCCCGCCTTGATGTACTGGCGCACCGAGGTTTCATCCGGTGCAAACTCTTCGCTGGTCAAGCCCGACCCCTGATCCACCGCCAGCACCACGTGCTCGGGCAGGGCGCGCGCCACCTCGCCGATATCGGGGGATTCGGTAAAGCCGCGAATGGCGAAATTGGATCTGTGCACCATCAGCACCAGCGCGGTCTGATCGGTGATGGCATCGAGGTAATCTTTGGCGGTAGTGATATTGGTGGTGCCCACCTCCACCAGTTTGGCGCCTGAGAGGGCCAGAATGTCGGGGATGCGAAAGCCGCCGCCAATCTGGATCTGCTCGCCGCGCGAGACGATCACCTCGCGCCCCTTGGCCACCTCCTGCAGCAGCAAAAAGAGCGAAGCGGCGTTGTTGTTGACCACCAGCGAATCCTCGGCCTGGGTGAGGCAACGGAGCAGGGGGGCGATCAGCCCCTTGCGCCCGCCGCGTTTGCCGGTCGCGAGATCCAGCTCCAGATTGTTGTAGCCGGTGTTGAGGTCGCGCACCTCGTCCCACAGCTCGTGACTTAATGGCGAGCGCCCCAGATTGGTATGCACCAGGGTGCCGGTGGCGTTGATCACCCGGGTTTGACGCTGGCGCAACTGCTGTTGGCAGCGTTTTGCAATCAGCACCTCGATCTGCTCGGGGGCAACGCCATGCTGGCGAAAATCTTCGCACTGGCGCAGCTCGCTCAGGGTGTCGCGCACCGCCTGAGTCACCAGCGGGCGGCTCAGCGCCTCGATAAAACCGGTGAGAAAGGGTTGCTGCAGCAGCTGTTCTACTTGCGGCAAGCGGCGCGTTTGTTGCTGGCCGGGCTGTTGCTGAGAATCTGGCTGTGAATCGTCGGCAGCCGTACCTGATGCGGGCTGGCGATGGGGGATGGCTGGCGCGTGAGACGAGTTCGGCATGGGATTACCAGTGCAGTGCGTGGGTTCGGGATGCGCACCGGTTTGCCGATAGAGAGGCCGAGCTGACGGGTTATGACACTGCTGGCGATTTGCGGATGAGTGCAAACTGGGTGCATTAATGAGCGGGTATAAATTAATGCTGCATCGATGCTGATAAATTAATTTTTGGCCAGCGAGATAACCTGAGTTCGGATTATATTGGCAAGCGGCAAGCACCTTTTTTAAGGTATTACTTCAAACATATTGAACAAACAATGGAAATAACATCCAGGCCGAAGAATTCAGCGAGAGAGTATTTGTTCAATAGATAAATTTGGCGGAAGAGGCAGGAATCGAACCTGCCAAAGCCTTCTCGGCTCACATCGGTTTTGAAGACCGAGGAGGCCACCAGACCCCATCAACTTCCGTAACGGTCGCCATTTTGTGGCAAATTTCTGTGACTGGCAACGCTTTTTTTGTCATAAAAAATCGAGAGTTAGCGATTTTTTGAAAAAATCAAAGAACCTTGTTTTATATCAAGTTCAGCACAATTAGCCCGATGTTTTTAATTTAACATCGGGCCTCGATCACATTGCCTGAACCGTCGGTCAATAACGGTCGTTAACAACTCGATAAATAATCACCGGTTGGCGTTGGCAATATTCCACTGATCCAGTTTATCTATTAACAGACCAGTATCACTGGCGGCATCAAGGTGCTGATAAAGATAATCCATCGCCTCGCTCACCATCTCGGTCATCGGGAAGGAGAACGCCACGATGGCCGGTTGTACCCCGACAAAGATCACCTCGGGGACAAAGGTCTTGAGCTCGTCGATCAGGAAATTGAGCGGCATATTGTGGGTCGAGAAGATAAACATCTCGGCGATGGTCTCGGGGGGGATCACCTGCAGGGTTCCCGCCTTCTCGCCGATCTCGGCGGCATCCACCAGCACCACCCGCGCCGGTTGCAGCTCCCGCACCTTGTAGACCACATTTTCCGGCGCGATGCCGCCGTCAATATGGATCCAGCCGGACAGGGGGGCGGCTTGCAGTTTGTCGGCAAGATAGGGGCCGGCACCGTCGTCCCCCATCATGGCATTGCCCACGGTCAACACGAGATTGCAGCCCATCAGCGGCTCCTTACCATCAGGTACATATGGGGGTCGTTAAAGAGGGCGGTGAGCTGATCCATAAAGGTGTTGGTCCAGCCCAGCTCCTGCTCATCGAGCAGATTGTCGGCTTTGCGCAGTCGGTCGAAGGCGCAGGCCAGCATATGGCAGTGCTCGCGATAGATGGTGATCTCGCCAAAGGTGAGAAACCCCTCCATCTTGCGGCGCGCTTCGCTCCCCTGTGGCAGCTTGGCCACCCAGTCGCGATAACCGGTCAGCGAGCAGACCAGGTCTGCTCGCAGGCAATCGACGATGCCGAGGTGGTGGCCGATGGCGAGGCTGTAGTACATCACCTCCCTGGCCTCTTCCGGCACGTCGAACTGCTCGTCGACGAACTTGCGCGAGAGGCGATAGAAGAAAACCTCGTTAGCCATGTACCGCCTCTCCCTTGCCGGCCGCCCGGTTGAGGCAGGCGTTTGCGAGGTTGTTGACGATCTCAGCCAGGCGGGGATCGTCGTGCTGATCGAGGTAGCTCTGGATGCGCAGATCCACATCCTGCTGGGTCGCCCCTTCGAGCAGGGCCATAAACTCGTCGGCGATGATCCGCCCCTGACGATAACCGGCCATGCGGCGCGCCTCGCGTTCGATCATCACCCGGATTTCATTGGGGATGCCGGTGTGGCGCAGTTCGACCCGTTCACCCGGTTGCACCTCGTGGCTGGTGGCTTTGAGTTTCTGCTCAAGCAGACCGAGCGCCACGGCAAAGCCGTAGATGGTAGCCGCCGGTGTCGGAGGGCAGCCGGGGATATAGACATCCACCGGCACGATCTTGTCGGTGCCGCCCCAGACGCAGTAGAGGTCGTGGAAGATGCCGCCGTCACAGCCGCAGGCGCCGTAGGCGATGCAGATCTTGGGATCGGGCGCCGCCTCGTAGGCGCGCAGGGCTGGCACCCGCATCGCCCGGGTTACCGCGCCGGTAAAGAGCAGGATGTCGGCGTGGCGGGGGGAGGCGACCACCTTGATGCCGAAACGCTCGGCATCGAACAGCGGGGTGATGGTGGCGAAGATCTCGATTTCGCAGGCGTTGCAGCCGCCGCAATCGACCCGGTAGACATAGGCCGAGCGGCGAATGTCCTTGAGCAGGGTCTTCTTGAGTTTGGTGATCTCGGGATCCTGTGCCAGCGGCACGGCGCGGGTATGGGCATGGCCGACAACCGGTTCTATGCCTTTGATCTTGCTCATCACATCCACTCCTTTTGTGCGGCCATCGGTGTGGCTATCGGTGTGATCAGGGCCGAGTCAGGCTGGCTCAGCATGCTCTGTTTTCGTTTGCAGTCGGGGCAGTGGTGCAGCCGCTCCGGGGTCGCGAGCGGTGTGCCCGCCTGCTTGAGGGTATCTTCCACCAGTGCCACCAGCTTGCTCGGGGCAAAGTAGGTGCCGCACAGGGTGCAGGGGGCCAGTGCGAAGCGCGCCTCCTCATAGAGATCCGCCTTGTTGGTCACCGCCAGTTCGAACTCGGGGGAGAGGGCGATGGCGCGGGTCGGGCAGACCTCCTCGCAGCGGCCGCAGAAGATGCAGCGCGCCATGGAGATCTCCCAGCGCCGTTCGCCGGTCTCCATATCCACTTCCATCACCAGCGCGTTGGCCGGGCAGGCCTTGGTGCAGGCGGCGCAGGCGATGCACTGATCCGCCTGATATTTCGGTTTGCCGCGAAAATCCCGGTTCACCTCGTAAGGGGCGAAGGGGTACTTGGCGGTCGGGGTGCCAGCCTTGAGGATGGTCTTGAACAGCTTGATCATGATGACCCCTTATTTCAGCGGAGAGTTTTTGCGATCGATGCCGTAGCGCTCGATCTCCTTGTAGGAGACCACGGTGGATTTGCCCTTCCTGGGGTCGACCAGGGTGACCCGGTCGGTACAGGAGTAGCAGGGATCCAGACTGCCGATGATGAGCGGCGCATCCGCCACGGTATTGCCGCGCAGCATGTAACGCAGGGCAGGCCAGTTGGCGTAGGTGGCGGCGCGGCAGCGCCAGCGGAACAGCTTCTGGTTATCTCCCGTCATGCTCCAGTGGACGTTCTCGCCGCGGGGCGCTTCGGTAAAGCCCAGCGCAAACTTGCCCGGCTGGTAGGTGAAGCCTTCGGTCAAAAGCGGCCCCTCCGGCAGGTGCTCAAGGCCGAACTCAATCATGTCGAGGGAGTCGTAGAGCTCGTGGATCCGCACCAGCACCCGGGATTGCACGTCGCAACCCGCCTTGGTCTGGATCTCCATCGGCAGCTCGCGGTAACCGGCAAAATCGTGAACCCGGCGCACGTCGCGCTTGAAGCCGCTCGCCCGCACCATGGGGCCGACGCAGCTGAAATCGCGGGCAATCTGTGGCTCGAGCTTGCCGATACCGATGAGGCGGGAGGAGATGTTGGCGGTATCCAGCAGCATGGCCACCAGGGGTTTGAGCTCATCACGCAGTTCGCGCACCAGCTGGGCACCCTTGATGCGATCTTCCTTGAAGATGTCGCGGCGTACCCCGCCAATCAGGTTGAGGCCGTAGGTCTTGCGGGCGCCGGTCAGCAGCTCGGCCAGGGTCATGGATTTCTCCCGCACCCGGAAGAACTGCATAAAGCCGGTGTCGAAACCGGTGAAGTGGCTCGACAGGCCGATGTTGAGGATATGGCTGTGCAGGCGCTCCACCTCCAGCAGCACGGCGCGGATCATCTTGGCCCGCTCCGGCACCGGAATGCCCATGGCGTTCTCCACCGAGGTGGTGTAGGCGACGCTGTGGGTAAAGCCGCAGATGCCGCAGACCCGGTCGGTCAGAAACGCCACTTCGTTGTAGCCCATCCGGGTTTCGGCCAGCTTCTCCATGCCGCGATGGACATAGAAGAGGCGGTAGTCGGCATCGATGATGTCTTCCCCATCGACGAACAGACGAAAGTGCCCCGGTTCATCGGAGGTGATGTGCAGCGGGCCGACCGGCACGATGCGGTTGGCATCACTGCCGAGCTCGTTGACGAAGGGGTAGGTCTCGGTGTCGGTGGTGGGCATCGGGCGCTGGCGATAATCCATGGCGTCTTTGCGCAGGGGGTGGATATCCTCCGGCCAGTCGTCCGGCAACACCAGACGGCGTTCGTCTGGCAGACCGATGGCACGCAGGCCGTACATGTCGCGGATCTCCCGCTCGCCCCACACCGCCGCCGGAATGGTCGGGGTGATGGAGGGGTACTCCTGGGTATCGGCATCCACCAGCACCTTGACGGTGATCCAGCATTTGGTGTCGCCCTCCATGGAGAAGACGTGGTAGACGGCGAAGTGGCCGTTGAGGCTGCGCTCGTCATTGGCAAAGGAGAGCGGAAGCCAGCCCCCCAGCTGATGGAAGATCAGGCTGGCCGTCTCGACCAGACTGGTGGGTTTGACGGTAATGGTGGCCTGATCGGCGGTTTGCCACTCCTCGTCGACGATGGCGTGGGGCAGTTGTGCTCGCACCTGCTGGATGTAGTCGCAGCCGATGCGATCCGAAATGGCGATGGTCATGCAGTTCTCACTTTAATGTTCGGGAATGAGCATTCACAAATGATGAAATCGGAAAAAGTTGCTGTGCTGGCGGGCATGGTTCAGATCCCGACCAGATAGGCGAGCAGCGCCAGCAGGGCCAGCCCCAAGCCGTAGCGGGTGAGTTTGTGGGTGCGTACGAACTGGGTGCGGGCCATGGCGTTTTCGATGATGCCGGCCAGCAAAAAGGCCACCAGCAGCTTGCAGGCGAGGATCAGCGCCGCGCCGATGAGCGCAGGCAGACTCCAGTTGGCCGCCTTGCCGAAGGGGAGGAAAATCACCAGAAAGAGCTGCACCACCACCAGTTGCTTGAGGCCGATGGAGAGCTTGAGCAAGGCCAGCCCCGCACCGGAGTACTCGGTAAGCGGCCCCTCTTGCAGCTCCTGCTCGGCTTCGGCGCAGTCAAAGGGCAGCTTGCCCATCTCGACAAACACCGCGAAGGCGCAGGCGGCACCCGCCAAGAGGGTAGCGATGGGAGCGGCCAGTGGCTGGGTCGCTACATAGCTGCTGATATTGCCCAGATCCGAGCTGCCCACCATCATCGCCATGATGAAGCAGGCGAGCACCAGAATGGGCTCCACCAGAATGCCGAGGGTCAGTTCGCGGCGGGCACCAATACCTGCAAACATGCTGCCGCTGTCGAGCCCCGAGAGGGAGAAGAAGAAGCGGAAGATGGCGAACAGATAGATATCGGTGATGAGATCCCCGGCGATGGGGAAGGGAGACTCGTGAGTCAGGGTCGGCAGCGCCATCCCCACCAGCAAGAGGGCGGCGATGAGCAGCGCAGGCATCAGGTTGAAGATGATGCCGGCAGGCTCAGGGGTTACCTCCTGACGGCGCAGGAGCTTGGCGATATCCCGGTAATCCTGCAGCAGGCCCGGCCCCTGACGGGAGTGCATCTTGGCCCGCAGCACCCGGTTGAAACCGGTGGCGAGCGGCGCCAGCGCCAGCATGGCGATGGCCTGGGTCAGGGCGAGGGCAACCATGCCCCAGCTCGGCATTTCAAGAACAGGCATATCAGACTCCTACAGCCATCAGGATAAAGAGCGCCAGCACAACACCGTGCAGCAACCAGCCGGTTGTCCCGCTGGTATCGCTCACCCCGTGCAGGGCGCTGGCCAGATCGAGCTGCGGCTGCTTGCGATAGAGTGGCGCGCAGAGTTGGCGCAAGGTGTGGGTGACACCGCCAGAGGTGAGGCTCATGCGCTCCTCATAGGCGTAACCACAGGCCCACGGGGTGCCAGCGTGACGACGACCCAGCTTGGGGCCCTTGAAGATGGCCAGTACCAGCAACGGGATGAGGAACAGACCCAGCAAGGTGATGGCGATAACGGGTGGGGAGAGGATCGCCTGGCTGCTATCGAGTGGCAGCAGGGTGGCGCCGGTGGCGACACTCATCTGGCTGTTGACCAAGTCCTGGCCATAGCTGGCGATATGGGGGGCAATCCAGGGGGCGCCCAGACCCAGCACCAGACAGACCGCGGCCAGCAGCAGGGTGCCTGCCACCATGGCCCCCGGCACTTCGCGGGCGTGGCTCGCTTTCTCGCTGCGCGGGGCGCCGCAGAAGCAGATGCCGTACACCTTGACGAAACACATCACCGCCATGGCGCCGGTCACCGCCAGCATCACTACCGCGAGCGGCGCGACGACAGAGGTGCCGAGTTTGGTCATGGAGAGCAGCGACTGATAGATAAACCACTCGCTGACAAAGCCGTTGAGCGGCGGCAGCGCCGAGATGGCCATGGCGCCGATGAGGAACGCCAGCGCGGTCCAGGGCATCAGTTTGGCCAGCCCCCCCATCTTGTCCATATCCCGGGTGTGCAGGCGGAACATCACAGAGCCGGTGCCCATAAAGAGCAGGCTCTTGAAGATGGCATGGTTGAGCAGGTGATAGAGGGCGCCGAGCAGCCCCAGCACCACCAGCGCCGGTTGCTGGTTGGCGATGCCGATCATGCCGATCCCCATCCCCATCAGGATGATGCCGATGTTCTCCACCGTGTGGTAGGCGAGCAGCCGCTTGAGGTCGTGCTCGGCCAGCGCAAACAGCACCCCGAGCACTGCCGAGCAGGCGCCGAAGATCAGCACCACATAGCCCCACCAGAGCTGGCTGGCGCCGAGAAAATCGATGCAGACCCGCAAAATGCCAAAGAGACCCAGCTTCACCATGACGCCGGACATCAGCGCCGAGATATGGGACGGCGCAACGGGCTCGGCCACCGGCAGCCAGCCGTGCAGCGGCACGAAACCGGCGCGCAGGCCAAAGCCGCAGAAGCTGAGCAGGAACACCAGGGAGGCCAATCCGCCCGCCAGATGGTGCTCGCGCAGCGCGGCGAACTCCAGCGAGCCGCTTTCGCGGCAGAGCAGCCAGAAGGCGATCAGCACCAGTGCCATGCCGATATGGTTCATCACCAAGTAAAGCCGGCTCTGTTTGGCGGCCTCGGGGTTGGTCTTGACCAGCCAGTAGGTGGTGAGGGTCACCAGCTCGTAGCAGAGCAAGAAACCGAGTGCGTTGTCGGCCAGCACCATGCCCACCATGGCAAAGAGGAAGAGGTTCATCAGCGCGCCGATGGCCACATCCCCTTTGCCCTGATATTCGCGGATATAGGCAAAAGAGTAGAGGGCGACGGCGACGCCGACGGTGCTAATCACCAGCAGCATCAGCGCGGAGAGCATATCGAGGTGAACCGAGCCCAGCAGCCAGAGTTGGCCGTCGACGGGGGCGCCTTGGGCAAAGATCTGGATGGCGGCGACCAGACCCGCGAGTGACCCCAGCAGGGCAAAACCGCTATTGAGACGGTTGGCCAGTGCGGGCAGCTTTTGCAGGAGCAAACCGGCGGCAGCGCCCAGCAAAAAGAGCAGGAGCGTAGCCATTACAAGGGGGGACAACATCAGCGAACTCCCTCTGTGGCGGGTAAATCGGATGCAGGGAGCGCCGTGGCGGGCGCCGAGAAGGCAGAGGCCCCTTGCGGGTTGGTGTCGGCCGCTTGCTGGCGACGGATACGGGCGGCGCGTTCGGTGTCGCCGTCATTGACCAGCTTCAGTGCCTGGGAGGGGCAGGCACCGACACAGGCCGGGCCGTCGGCGCGAAACTCGCACAGGTCACACTTGACCGCGATGCTGCGCACGCCCGGCTCCCAGCTCAGCAGATCCTCGCCAAAGCAGCGCAGGCCTGCGGAAGTTGAGGGGTTGCTGGAGCGGATGGAGCAGGGGATATAGGTGTCGTAACTGGTGGCCACGGCCACCGGACGGCTGCCGCCGCTCTGGATAGCGCCAAAGGGGCAAGCCACGGCGCAGAGATTGCAGCCGATGCAGAGGGACTCGTTGAGTTGCACGCAATCACCGGTCTGGCGAATTGCCTCGACCGGGCACACCTTGATGCAGGGGGCATCGTCACAGTGACGGCACTGAACCGGCATGGTCGCCTGCTCGTGTCGCATAACGGTTAAACGGGGGGCTTGCTGCAAACCTTGCGCCTTGTGTACCTCGCTGCAGGCCGCCATACAGGTGCCACAGCCGATACAAAGCTTGGGGTCAGCGATAACGAAGCGGTTCATAGCCTACCTTGTCGTGTCGCGAACGGAGAAAGTAGGGGCAGGTTGGCAAGATACGGGCCAGAATGGTCATTACAGATAAATAGGCCTTAAGTTGTTGTTTTTAAATGAATAAAAGTCTTGGTGTGGTTGGGGGGGGAAAGGACGAGTGTGGCTGTCGAACTGTGACGTTCGTCACTTGTGACGAAGCCCCCAAGAGGGTTCGTCACCCCCGAAAAACGGTATCGACACGGCTGAATGCGGGGTCGTGACAAGGGACGAAAGGGTGATTCGTCTGCGCTTAGGGCATCGGTGGGAAGGAGTAGGGTGCAATGAACGAAGTGAATTGCACCGTTGGCAACATATGGTCGCCGTGGTGTGCCCCCTTCTTCCCTCGCGGGAGAAGGGCTGGGGATGAGGGGGAAAGTCAGCCATATGGTCGCGGTGCACGGCGCTGCGCTTGTTGCACCCTACGGCTGTTGTGTGAGGGGAAATGAGCTGGTTCGATTTGCCGTGGTTTGCTCCCTTCTCCCCTTGCGGGAGAAGGGCTGGGGATGAGGGGGCGGTAATCGGGGTTAACGGAAAAGAAGAGGGAGGCCAATGCCTCCCTCTCTATTTGCTGAGGTTTTCAATGCCATTAAAGGCCATCAACCCGCCATCAGATATCCACCTGCGATCCCAGCTCGATGACCCGGTTGGGCGGGATCTCGAACTGATCCGGCGCACGCAGGGCGTTGCGTTGCAGCAGCATAAAGAGCTTGCCGCGCAGATAGAGATACCAGGGGCGGTCTTTCATGATGAGCGACTCGTGGGCCATAAAGAACGAGGTCTCCATCATCCGGCAGCTCAGCCCCTCGGCGTTGCAGCGGTGGAAGATCTCCTCCACGTTCGGGGTCTCGCGCCAGCCGTAGCTCGCCACCACCCGCCAGAAGGTGGGGGAGAGCTGCTCGATGCAGACCCGGCGCACGTTGTGGACGTAGGGGACATCCTCCACCCGCAGGGTGAGCAGGATGATCCGCTCGTGCAGCACCTTGTTGTGCTTGAGGTTATGGAGCAGCGCATGAGGGATCACATTGACCACTCGCGACATATAGACGGCAGTGCCGGCTACCCGGGTCGGCGGGGATTTCTCCAGCGAGGCGATCATCGGCTCAAGGGAGTTGCCGTGCTCGTTCAGGCGGCGAATAAGCTGGAAACGCTCGCTCTTCCAGCTGGTCATCACGGTGAACATCACCGCGCCCAGAGTGAGCGGCAGCCAGCCGCCGGAGAAGATCTTGGCGAGGTTGGCGGCAAAGAGCGGCACGTCGATACAGAGCAGCGCAGCAAACAGGATGGCCACCAGATACTTGTTCCAGTGCCAGCTGTTCTTGGCCACCGAGCAGGAGAGGATGGAGGTGAGCACCATGGTGCCGGTCACGGCGATGCCGTAGGCCGCCGCCAGATTGCTGGAGTGCTCGAAGCTCATGATGACGATCACCACCGAGATATAGAGCATCCAGTTGATGACCGGAATATAGATCTGGCCGGACTCCTGTTCGGAGGTATGAACGATGCGAATGGGGGAGAGATAACCGAGCCGCACCGCCTGCCGGGTCAGGGAGAAGACCCCGGAGATCACCGCCTGTGAGGCGATCACCGTCGCCATGGTTGCCAAGAGCAGCAGCGGCACCAGCGCCCATTTCGGCGCGAGCAGGAAGAAGGGGTTGGCAATGGCGGCGGGGTTGCTTAGCAGCAGCGCACCCTGACCGAAGTAGTTGAGCACCAGCGAGGGCAGCACCACGATAAACCAGGCGAGGCGAATTGGATTTTTGCCAAAGTGGCCCATATCCGCGTAGAGCGCCTCCACCCCGGTGATGGCCAGCACCACGGCGCCGAGGGCAAAGAGGGAGGTGGTCTGGTACTGGATAAAGAAGCGCACCGCCCAGATGGGGTTGAGCGCACCCAGCACCTCGGGGTTGTGGATGATGCCGCGCAGCCCCAGCACCGCCAGCGTCATAAACCAGATCAGCATGATGGGGGCAAACAGCTTGCCCACCATGGCGGTGCCATGTTTCTGGATGGCGAACAGCAGGGTCAGCACCAGCACCGAGAGGGTGACGATATAGGGGTCGAGGGCAGGGGTGAGAATGCTCAGACCCTCGATGGCCGACATCACCGACATCGCCGGGGTGATCACCACCTCGCCATAGAAGAAGCTGCCGCCAATCAGGCCGAGGATGATCAGCAGTGGCGTCCAGCGGGTGGAGGCGTTGCGGGTCGCCAGCGACATCAGGGTGAGAATGCCACCCTCGCCGGCGTTGTCGGCCCGCATGACAAAGGAGAGGTACTTGACCGACACCACCAGGATCAGCAGCCAGAAGATCAGCGAGAGAAAGCCGAGAATGGAGGCCGGCTCGACGCCGAACCCGAATTGACCTGACAGGCACTCGCGCAAGGTATAGAGCGGGCTGGTGCCGATATCGCCATAGACTACGCCAATCGCCGCCAGCATGACGCCGGACATGGCTTGTTGTTTATCACAGTTCATGAGTTCATCTTGTCAGTTTGATGTTTACACGTTTGCCAACGCACAGCTGCCCGACCTACCAAGAGAGTCGTGATATTTAATCGGGAGAGAATTAATGGATTGCGATGGGAAAGGGCGCTAACGGAATAGTGATCTGCTTGTCATGGAACACAGTCTGTTCATCTGTCATTAAGCTTATAATGACACACACTCTGCGGGACTATGCTCAGTTATAAATAATCAAAAGTTCAATTTGAGTAAGAGAGTTAATTATCCGGCGATTGAAATATATGGCGGGAAAGCGGGCAACTGATTGTTTTATCTAGCGAAGTGGTTTGGCTAAAATTTTTTTCCAAAACGGATAATAAATAGACGATAAAGTAATCGCTAATTAATTGCTGGCAGGATGGCAAAGGGGAGGGGGGGGAGCAATGGAGTCTTTATTTGGGCGGGGAAAATGTAGGGTGCAATGAACGAAGTGAATTGCACCAAGTATTAAAAGAGGTAAGAGGTGCAATGCGCTGCGCTTATTGCACCCTACAGTGATATTTTTATGAACTCATTCCAGCACATTTTTTGGTGTGATACTTGGCCACCCTTGTTAATTCATTCGTATGCTCAGGATATTGCTGCTGCAAGAAGCAGAGGGCGTCAGCCAAGGTAATCTGGTGGAGATTAAAGCTACTATCAAAAACCAATGCTCGTATTTGTTCAATAAAGCCATCAGACTCGTGATGAGTGGCGCAGGAGTTCCACAAGTTTAAATCCAGTTCGTCATCAGGGTCTTCAAGGGGCTCGACGGCTTGTAAATAGAGGTTGCTTAGCATGGCATTATATTGAGCATCAGATAACGATGTTTTGCAGCGAACTATCCAAGCCAGGGTGATCAGGTTATGGCCAAAAAAGCCGGGCTGCTGCAAACAGGAATGCAATACATCCTCTAATGTTGCCGGCTGTCCGGTTGTGATCACCTCACAGCATTCTCTATTTTCTTCATTAGGGAAGGTAGCAGTGACAAACTCCGTGACCCGATTTAAAAATGCAGGTACCCACTCGGGAGGAAGGGCGTTGTATACCTCGTTAAGCGCAAGCAAAATGGTGACGTTATGGGATAAATATTCGGGCTTATTGGCTGCCTTGGCAATATAGAATTTAAAGATATCGTGAAAGCCGTACTCGGCATGCCATTGGGAAATAGCTTGGTAGGCAGCGGGATAGATACCACGTGCCAGAATACGATGTCTGCGTAAATCGGAGAAAGCGACAGGCTGCACACTATAGGTAAGTACCGTTGAAACCAGCAACCCATCCTTGGCAATCAATTTGGCTGTTTGTTGCCACAAGGCTTCCGGTTGCCCAAGATGTGCAGCAAGAAAGTGAGCCGATAAATAGGCTTTCAGTGCATGTGGTTGATGAATAACAGCGCTGCTATGTACTGCTTGCTCAAGTAGTTCCCGATATGTCATTTATCCTCCATAAATTTAATGTGCTCCTAAGGGGCTGGCAAAGCATTACCAGCAAACTTAACAGTCGTAGGGTGCAATGAACGAAGTGAATTGCACCAATTATAAACACCAACGATAGAGGTGCAATGCGCTGCGCTTATTGCACCCTACGGTAATTATTACTCTCCATGATAGTGCTTCAATAAAAAGTAGCGGTCAGGACTATTTTTAACGCCGCTCACTTTACCGACTATTTTAAATCCCATTTTTTCATAAAATTTGGGTGCCTGAAATGAGAGGGTGTCGACTTGAGCAGCAATACATCCCCTTTTTTTTGCCTCACGTTCAGCAATCTCCATTAATTGAATGCCAAGCCCCTGACCTCGTTTGTCATCGTGTACCCAAAGTACTTCGATCAACAGTTGATGATAAATAGTACGTCCGGCAATGCCACCGACAACTTCGTCATTATCATCATGAATGGCAACAATTAGAGGTTGGGAACGTTCCTCACCCATGTTATCAAAGTTAAATTGTCTAAGGTTATCAACAAGTAAATTGAATATTTCATCTTTATGTTCATTATGGATTTTTATATTCATTAAATATTACTCCATTAAAATGTAATTGTAGGGTGCAATGAACGAAGTGAATTGCACCAAATATTGAAAGAAGCAAGAGGTGCAATGCGCTGCGCTTATTGCATCCTATTTTATAATCTAAGAAAATTTTACCTTTACAGAGTATGATGTTTCCTGCAAATCTCGCATTGATAAACCTCCAGCTCCATTAGCAGAATAAATGCCAGCTTGTAATTGCATAGATATGTTTTTGTTTGATATGTATTTTGAAGCTTCCTTTATCTCTAAGCTAGCACAAGTGCAACCACCGATTTCTCGCGCTGTAATTAATGCATTCCATGAGGGCTCGAAATTTAACCATGCAAACTCACTTCTGTCTATTTTTGATTCACTGTCCCATGGTTTACCC
Organism: Aeromonas sp. R4-2; assembly: GCF_040908295.1. NCBI lineage: Bacteria > Pseudomonadati > Pseudomonadota > Gammaproteobacteria > Aeromonadales > Aeromonadaceae > Aeromonas > Aeromonas sp. R4-2. Next base: position 309,982 of record NZ_JBFODL010000011.1, read on the forward strand.
TTTAATAAAAAAGTTCTTGTATCATTCTCACCATTTTCTTTTTCTATCTTTTTCTCACCAGAAAAAGAGGTGTTACCAATGCCTCCAGCATTAGCGCCAATGTTGATATTTTTTTGATCAACGAAAACTGAATTAACATTTTTTGATATCTCGACTTCAGTAGCGCCTAACTTTACAAGCAGCGTTAGTAATTCGGCTTCTCTTTCTTCAAACAAGATATCATCAAAAACATGCTCTGGTATGTAGAGATCTTTCTTGGATGAGTTTGGGTAACCAGATAAAGGATGAGGTACGTAAGTCCCCCCAACCTTCGGATGTCCAGGAGGGAATTTAAAGCCTTTCTCTAAGGCTTCATTTTTTGTAAGAGAGTGGCGGGAAATATATTCATTTAGTTCGTTTATGCTATCTTGGCTTACTGATTCAGAATCTTCTTTTGATGTAAGTAGTTTATATATGGTTGGTATTGCTAATGAGGCACCTGCTAACATACTTACCGGTGTGAAAAATGGGATGGAACCTAATAAACCCAGCGTAGTAAGTGTCGCTCCACTTGCTGCACCGCCTGCAACAGTTGAGGCTATTCCCGATGTTACAGCTGCAGCAGTTGCTGCTTTTTTGTAATTATCTTTTTTTGGGGCGGATAAGTCTTCTCTACCAGCAATGACAAAATTTGGATGATATTGTTTATATGATTTTTCAGAAATTAAAATTAAATCCATTACTTAACTCCATTATCGCTTTATGTGTATAAAATTTCTAATTAATATTTTAACTATGTATTAGATATAGCTGTTAATTTAAAAGTATTTTTTAATAGAGATTAGATAGAATTATGCGTGTAACCTTCCCAGCAATGATTTTCATTTGGCTCATAGTAGCCAGACAGATGAGAAACTGAAGTGGCAGGTGCTGAAAATCAGCTCTGGCTCAATAATTTTATCAATGTGTGGCGTTTTTTTTGTTCTGTGTGGCATTGGTGATGCTGGGCTGAGGCGATAGTAAAACCCAACAACTAGCGGCCTCGGTATCTTTTCTGATGGTGTTGTTTAATACCTTGTTCATCACGCGGGGTAGGGTTGGTCAGCCGGTGTCGAGCTCGTCACTTTTGTCGTGTCGATCACACTTCCCACCCCGTCGTCACCCTCGTCAGAGGTGGCAATCAGCGCGCATCTCTTTCTGATTACTCCTTTATTTTCAGTTGGTTGTGATTTTTTATCGCGCCATTTGCCCGTTTTGGTCTGATAAATGCTTTGTGGGGGCTGGCCGCCTCTTTGCCTGTCGGCGGGCGGCCCGGTGTAACGAACCATTTAGGATCCCTCTCTATGAACAGCTTCGTGATTGCAGATCCCAGTCTCTGTATTGGGTGTCGTACCTGTGAGGTGGCCTGCGCCGTTTCACACCAGTCAGGGTCTTGCAGCGGGACCCTTGAGCGGGAGGGCGGCCTGCATCTTGCCATCGAGGATGGACATCTGGTCTCCAGGGACAGCTACTTTCAGCCGCGCCTGAAGGTGATCGTGGGCAGCAAGGTGACCACACCGGTGCTCTGCCGCCAGTGTGAAGACAAGCCGTGCGCCATGGCCTGCCCGAACAATGCCATCGTCAGCGAGGATGGCTGCGTCAAGGTGTTGCAGGAGCGCTGCATCGGCTGCAAGTCCTGCGTGGTGGCCTGTCCTTACGGCGCCATGGCGGTGGTGCTCAAAGAGGTGGCACCCGCTGCCGATGCGCTGTTCAAGCGTCCGCAGACCAAGGCGCAGGCGCTCAAGTGCGATCTCTGCCGTCACCGCGAGGCGGGCCCGGCCTGTGTCGAGGTGTGTCCGACCCAGGCGCTGCGGCTGGTCACGCCGGAGCATCTTGAAACCCTGAACCGGCAGAAGCAGCTGGCCAGTGCCGAGGCACTGCTGGCGATGCCGGCGCGGGTGTGAGCGGGCTTGCCGAGCCGTTTTTCGTTAACAAACAAGAGTGTGAGTCATGAAAAAAGTCATTACCGTGTGCCCCTATTGCGGCACCGGTTGCAAAATCAACCTGCTGGTTGAAAACGACAAGGTGGTGGGGGCCGAAGGCGCCAACGGCCGGACCAACGATGGGCAGCTCTGCCTCAAAGGCTATTACGGTTGGGATTTTTTGAACGACACCAACCTGCTGACCCCCCGTCTCAAGAGCCCGATGATCCGCCGCGAGCGCGGTGGCAAGTTCGAGGCGGTCTCCTGGGATGAGGCGATCGAGTTCGCCAGCAGCCGTCTCTCTGCCATCAAGGCGAAATATGGCCCGGACGCCATCATGACCACCGGCTCTGCCCGTGGCCCGGGCAATGAAGCCAACTATGTGATGCAGAAATTTGCCCGTGCGGTGATTGGGACGAACAACGTCGACCACTGCGCGAGGGTGTGACACGCACCCTCAGTCTCCGGTCTGGAGACAACTGTAGGCAACGGCGCCATGAGCAACGCCATTCCCGAAATTCAAGAGACCAAGTGCCTGCTGGTGTTTGGTTACAACGCTGCTGACTCTCACCCCATCGTCGCCCGCCATATCCTCAAGGCGAAGGCAAACGGGGCCAAGGTGATTGTGTGTGATCCCCGCATGGTGGAGACCGCTCGTATCGCCGATCAGTGGCTGCCGCTCAAAAACGGTTCCAACATGGCGCTGGTTAACGCTTTCGCCAACGTATTGATCAATGAAGGGCTCTACAACAAGGCATTTGTCGCCAACTACACCGAAGGGTTCGAGACCTTCAAGGCGACGGTGGCCAAGTACACCCCGGAATATGTGGAGGGGATCACTGGCCTCAAAGCCGCAGATATCCGCGCCGCCATTCGCACCTATGCCGAGTCGCCTGCCTCCATGATCCTGTGGGGCATGGGGGTGACCCAGTACGGTCAGGCGGTGGACGTGGTCAAGGGGCTGGCGGGTCTGGCGCTGCTGACCGGCAACTTCGGTCGCCGCGGTACCGGTTGCGGGCCGGTGCGTGGTCAAAACAACGTGCAGGGCACCTGTGACATGGGGATGCTGCCGCACCAGTTCCCGGGTTATCAGTCGGTGGCCGATCCCGCCATCAGCGCCAAGTTCGCCAAGGCGTGGGGCGTGGCGTCGCTCTCCCAGAAACCCGGCTATCGCCTGACCGAGCTTGGCCACAAGGTGGAGGAGGGCAAGTGCAAGGCCTTCTACATCTTCGGTGAAGATCCGGCCCAGACCGAGGCAGATCTCGGTCAGTTCCGCCGCACTCTGGCGGGGATGGAGCTGGTGATCGTGCAGGATATCTTCATGACCCAGACCGCCGAGATGGCCGACGTCATTCTGCCCGCCACTAGCTGGGGCGAGCATGAAGGGGTCTACAGCTCGGCGGATCGCGGCTTCCAGCGCTTCTACAAGGCGGTGACGCCCCCTGAGAACGTGAAACCGGACTGGGCCATCTTCTCCTTGATGGCGACCGCCATGGGTTATCCCATGGAGTACCACGACACCGAAGAGATCTGGGACGAGATGCGCGCGCTCTGCCCGCTCTATGCCGGGGTCAGCTACGACAAGATGGCCGATCTCAAGAGCGTGCAGTGGCCTTGCCCGACCGAGGAGCACCCGGGCACCAGCACTCTGTTCGAGGGGAACGTGTTCACCACCCCGAGCGGCAAGGGTCAGCTGATTGCCTCCGAGTGGCGGCCGCCGCTGGAGCAGCCCTGTGCCGAGTACCCGCTGGTGCTCTCCACCGTGCGCGAGGTAGGTCACTACTCCTGCCGCTCCATGACCGGCAACTGCTCGGCGCTGCAAACCCTGGCCGATGAGCCGGGCTATGTGCAGATCCACCCGAGCGATGCCAAAAAGCTCGGGGTGAAGGATCAGGCGCTGGTCTGGATCTCGTCGCGCCGTGGCAAGGTGATCACCCGGGCCAACTACAACGACCGGGTCAACGCCGGGGTGGTCTACATGACCTACCAGTGGTGGATCGGGGCCTGTAACGAGCTCACCATCGAGCACGTCGATCCCGTCTCCCACACGCCGGAGTACAAGTACTGCGCGGTGAAGATCGAGCGCATCGACAATCAGCCTGAGGCGGAAGTGTACGTCCAGACTGAATACAGCGCGCTCAAGGCGAAATTGCGCAGCGCAGCCAAAGGCTGATCGCCCTAAAAAAGAGGTTCTGCACAAATAAGGGAACCCGACTCGGATTTATCGAGTCGGGCACCCTTTTATTACCCAAAGAAAGGGGAGTAAATGATGCAACATGAAATTGGTCGCTTATTCGGACTTTTCTATATTGGCACCTATCTGGCGGCGATATTGCTGGGAATAGGTTGCTATATTTGGCGCGACGAGATGATATTTCTGCTCGGCTTCGGTTTTTTCGGCTGTTTTATGGCAGCAAGGCTTGCCATGAGCAGCGTATTTTCTGCTTTGAGTATTTCCAGTGCCTGGCTGATCGGGTTTATCTCCACCACCTTGATCAACGGCCTGCTGCTGGGGGTGATCACCCTGCTGATCTACCTCACGCACCAGAGCGTCACCGCCGAGCTTGCCGACAACGCCAGCTGGCTGCTGATGGCCTTCCAGAGCCTGTCGGCCCTCTTTATCTTCGGTGGCCTGAAGTGCTGCCACAGCCGGATCATCACCTCGTAAATTGCCGATGGATGGGCAGCAAACGCCATCTTGAAACCCGCAGCCAGCGAAGAGGAGAGGCAGATCTGACAGTTGACGGCGGCCCACTTTTCGGGCGCCTTAATTGAGATCAAGAACTGATGAAATAACCGGTTAAGTATGGCCATCAGATATATTAAATCGGATTGTAATGAAATTTGAGCTCATCTATGATGAGTCGCCATTCCAATATATCCCCCGATAACGATGTTACTTTTTGTTGTCGTTCGTTAATAACAACTCTGGAATTGCAACATGCGACAATTTTCGTCACCGCTTTTTTTATTGGCAGCCGCTTTTACGGGCTGCGGCTATTTATTTTGGTGACGGGTGCTTGTCGTGATGCGATGGCATGGACAGCCTGACTGGTGACTAAATCGATATAACGTGAGGCCGCAATGCTAAATGTGAGTGCCATCCCCCTGGACGAGATCTCTCCCATCTGGGACGACGGTTTCCTCCTGCTCTCCAAATCCCTCCTGTCGGCCGTGACGCTCGATGATTTTATCCACAAACTCAACAAGATAGATGCCAGCTTCGGCGGCGTAACCCGGGTCAACCTGATCCTCAACATGGGTGCGGACGAGGAGGCCATCTTCTACTTCATGGGACATTCCGGCCCAAAGCATCTGGTCTGCCCCAAGGCAGAGCTGCACCTCTCCCCCCGTCCGACCAAAGAGACCCCGGAACAGGCCATCATTCTCGCTGCCGCCCGCTTTGAGAATCGCTGCCCGGCGCTGGATCGCGAAGGGGTCTACGGGGGGCTGCGCTCCTACTGCCAGCTCCCCATCACCACCGCCCGCAGCCACCTTGGCGGAGTCGAGTTTATCAACACCCAGCTCGACAGCTTCACCATGGAGACCCTGGCCAAACTGACCCAGCTGGCGGCCATTATCGCCATTGCGCTGGAGAACGTGCTCGACAAGGAGCGCACTCTGGAGCAGGCCAACTCCCTGCGTCTTGAGCGCGACAGCTGCAAAATTCTGGTGGATGTGACCAACGCGGTAATCAAACTGGTGCGCATCGCCGAGCTGCCCAAGAGCCTGTTTGCCATCCTGCATCACCACTTCGGCATCAGCAGCTTGTGTCTGGCCGAATACAACGCCACCTCCGACAGCTTCAAGAGCTATCTGGTCAATCAGCACCAGAGCGAGCAGCCGGGCATCATCGATCACTCCTGTTTTGAAAAGAAGTGCCTGCAGGGGGCCCTTGGTCATAGCGAGCCGTTTTTTGTCTATCGCGAACACGGCCACGGCTGCAGCAATCGCTGCCGCTTTACCTCCCAGATCCTGCCGCCCGATGCCGACAGCTCCTGCATTTTGCCGCTGCGCTATCGGGGCAATCTGCTGGGGGTGCTGATCCTCTCGCACCCCAACGCCGACTTCTTTGCCGATATCGACATCTCCTTGCTGGAGCAGGTGGCGGCACGTACGGCCATTGCCATGAACAACGTGCAGGCGCAGCAGGAGATCTCCAACACCAACGGCGCCAAAGAGAAGACCATTCGCATCAACGAGCCGCAGATGCAGGGGGAGTTCCCCCACATCATCTACCAGAGCGCGGTGATGGAGAGTGTGCTGGAGAAGGTGCGGCTGGTGGCCGAGAGCGACAGTACCGTGCTGATCCTCGGCGAGACCGGCACCGGCAAGGAGCTGATCGCCCAGGCCATTCACGCCCTGAGTGCCCGCCACGACCACGAGATGGTGAAGGTGAACTGCGCCGCCATTCCCACCGGCCTTATCGAGAGCGATCTCTTTGGCCACGAGAAGGGGGCCTTTACCGGCGCCCTGACCCAGCGCATCGGCCGCTTCGAGCGGGCCCACAAGGGCACCCTGTTCCTCGACGAAGTGGGGGATATGCCGCTGGACTTGCAGCCCAAACTCTTGCGGGTATTGCAGGAGCACGAGCTGGAGCGGGTGGGCAACAGCAACCCCATCGCAGTGGATGTGCGGCTGGTGGCCGCCACCAACTGCGATTTGCTCTCCATGGTCAAGAACAAGCGCTTTCGCAGCGACCTCTACTATCGTCTCAACGTATTTCCCATCGAGCTGCCGCCGCTGCGCGAGCGGCGCGAGGACATTCCGCTCTTGGTCAATTTCTTTATCAAGAAGATCGCCAAGCGGATGCGCCGCACCATCACCTCGATCCCCGCCGATGCCATGAAAATGCTGGTGTCACTCCCCTGGTACGGCAATATCCGCGAGCTGGAGAACGTCATCGAGCGCGCCGTGGTGATGACCCGCGGCCATGTGCTCAACCTCTCGCCCGATGAGCTGATGCCACTCAAGGGTTATCACAAGATTGAGACCCTGGTGTATGACGAGCCCGCCACGCCGCTCTTTGCCGAGGAGGGGCCGACCGATGAGCGCGAGGCGATCATCGCTGCCCTGCGTGACTGCAACGGCATCGTCGCTGGCGAGCGGGGGGCGGCCAACCGCCTCGGGATGAAGCGCACCACCTTGCTTTCGAAAATGAAGCGGCTCGGCATTTCGGCCCGGGATCCCGAGATCATTGACGGGGTCGCACCATGAGAGAGCTACTTGAGCTGGAGGCGCAGAACGAACTGGCCCGCTGCGCCATCCATCGCGAGGTGGTGCACTACCGCGCCGATGCGCTGACCTGCGACAGCGAGATGGCGCTCCCCTCTGAGACGCCGGTGGCGCTGGTCTACAACGGCATCGCTCACAGCGTGATGATGTGTTCGGCCTCCGATCTGGAGGATTTCGCCATCGGGTTTTCGCTATCCGAGGGGATCATCGACAGCCTGCTCGATATCCACGACATCGAGCAGATTGACGGCTGTCAGGGGATTGAGCTGTATATCACCCTGGCCAATCGCTGCGTCCATCGCCTTAAAGAGAAGCGGCGCACCATGGCGGGTCGCACCGGTTGCGGCATCTGCGGCAGCGAGAGTCTGGATCAGGTGATCCGCACCCAGCCAAGGCTGCCTGACAGCCAGCGTCTGGCGGTGGGCCATATTGACAAGGTATTGACCGCGCTGCGCCCGCTCCAGCTATTGGGCCAGCGCACCGGCGCCACCCATGCGGCGGTGCATCTGGATGGTGAGGGCAATATTCTCGCCATCCGCGAGGATGTGGGGCGCCATATTGCGCTGGACAAGCTGGTGGGCCATCTGTGCCGCACAGGTCGCCGTGACGGTGCCATTCTGGTGACCAGCCGCGCCAGCTTCGAAATGGTGCAAAAGTGTGCCAGCGCCGGAGTGGAGATCCTGCTCGCCATCTCCGCTGCCACCGAGCTTGCGGTCGAGCGGGCCGAGCAGACCGGGCTCACTCTGGTGGGCTTTTGCCGTCCCGGGCGGGCCGAGATCTACAGCGGCTGCCAGCGTATTCTGCTCAAGTAATGGCAAGGCCGCAAACCCGCTAAACGGGTCACGAAAACAGGCAATAAAAAAGGCGGGGAGTGTGACTCCCCGCCCTTGTTGTATCTGCTTCTGTGGCGGGTTAGCGCGCCAGCAGGATACGCAGCATGCGGCGCAGCGGCTCGGCGGCGCCCCACAGCAGCTGGTCACCTACGGTAAAGGCGGCCAGATACTCAGGGCCCATATTGAGCTTGCGCAGACGGCCCACCGGAATGCAGAGGGTGCCGGTGACGGCAGCCGGAGTCAGCTCGCGGGCTGTGATGTCGCGATCGTTGGGGATCACTTTCACCCAGTCGTTGTGGGCAGCCAGCAGCGCTTCGATCTCCGCCAGCGGCACATCTTTTTTCAGCTTGATGGTGAAGGCCTGGCTGTGGCAGCGCAGGGCGCCGATCCGCACGCACAGACCATCCACCGGAATGACGGCATTCTCGATACCCAAAATCTTGTTGGTCTCGGCCTGACCCTTCCACTCTTCACGGCTCTGGCCGTTGTCGAGCTTGGTGTCGATCCAGGGGATAAGGCCACCGGCCAGCGGTACGCCGAAGTTGTCAACCGGCAGGGTGCCGGAACGGGTCTTCTCGGTGATCTTGCGCTCGATGTCGAGGATGGCGGAGGCGGGATCCGCCAGCTCGACCGCCACTTCGTCACGCAGCATCCCCATCTGGGTGACCAGCTCGCGCATATGGCGGGCACCACCACCGGAGGCGGCTTGATAGGTGGCCACGCTCACCCACTCCACCAGGTCGGCCTTGAACAGGCCGCCTAGGGCCAGCAGCATCAGGCTGACGGTGCAGTTGCCGCCAACGAAGGTCTTGATGCCATCGTTCAGGGCCTGTTCAATCACATCGCCGTTGACCGGATCCAGAATGATGACGGCGTCTTTCTCCATCCGCAGGGAGGAGGCGGCGTCAATCCAGTAACCCTGCCAGCCGGCGGCTTTCAGGCGCGGATAGACATCCTTGGTGTAGTCGCCGCCTTGGGCGGTGATGATGATATCCTGCTTGGCCAGCGCCTCGATATCGAAGGCATCTTGCAGAGTACCGGCATCGACGCCGAAGTTGGGAGCGGCCTCACCGGCCTGGGAGGTGGTGAAGAATGTGGGTTGAATATGGGCGAAATCCTGCTCTTCCTGCATCCGGCTCATCAGAACCGATCCCACCATGCCACGCCAACCGACCAAACCTACTTTTTTCATATTGTCCTACCCTGGATTGCTGCTAAAGAAACTCGCGGTGACACCCGTAACCCCTTGTCTGGCGACGCCTGTTTACAAGCGGTTTACAGGCCATTTAAAAAATATGCGCTGCGAAAAATGCGTCTATCCACATTACGGATTGTGGCGGCTTGCGCAAGTCGAATTGCGCAATATTCTGTGCCGTTTGCTGCATTAACCGGCAGCCAGACTACCGCTCAGGCAGACGGGGAGGGAGAAGGTCAACATCAGACGAAAAGGCCACCGTTTATGGCGGTGGCCTGTCAATAAAGCGGTTGAGAACGTCCTCTGCTGTTGTCTGGGGGCGCAGTTGGCGAGTGAAACAGCCCGACTGTGTGGACGTCTAGCCGTAACGGGCCAGGGTCAACCCCTCATCGCTGATGGCGGGCTCGCTGCCGTTGATAAGATCGCACAGAAGCTGACCCGAACCGGCTGCCATGGTCCAGCCCAGGGTGCCGTGGCCGGTATTGAGCCAGAGACCGGGAATGGGGCTCGGCCCCACCAGCGGGGTGCCGTCCGGCGTCATGGGGCGCAGGCCGGTCCAAAACTCGGCTTGGCTGATATCGCCCCCCTCGGGGAAGAGATCGCCGACCACCATCGCCAGAGTGTCGTGGCGCCTCGGATTCAAGGCGAGGTTGTAGCCCGACAGCTCCGCCATGCCGCCGACCCGGATCCGCTCGTCAAAACGGGTGATGGCCACCTTGTAGGTCTCGTCGAGCACTGTACTGCGCGGCGCGGCCTCGGCGTTGATCATCGGCAGGGTGAGGGAGTAGCCCTTGACCGGATAGACCGGCAGCTCCAGCCCGAGCGGGCGCAGCAGCGGCCGCAGAAAACCGGTGGCATAACTGCCGAGCGCGCAGACGATGGCATCGGCGCGATAGCGCTGCTCGCCCGCCCGCACCGCCACGGCGCGGCCACGGGCTTGCTCAATCTCGTCGATGTCGCAGTTGAAGACGAACTTGACCCCGAGCTTCTCGGCTTCAAGGGCAAGGGCCTTGGTGAAGCGGAAGCAGTCGCCGGTCTCGTCGCCGGGCAGGCGCAGGCCGCCGACGATTTTGCCGCGTACCCGCGCCAGCGCAGGCTCTGCCGCTTCGCAGCCGCTGGCATCAAGGGATTGGTAGGGGACGCCATACTCCTCCAGCACCTCGATATCGCGCTGACTGGCATCGAGCTGGGACTGGCTTCTAAACAGTTGCAGGGTGCCGAGCTGGCGCCCTTCGTAATCGATGTTCAGCTCGTCACGCAGCAGCTTCATGCAGTCGCGGCTGTATTCGGCCAGACGCACCATGCGCCCCTTGTTGGTGGCATAGGCGGTCGGGGTACAGTTGGCGAGCATTCTGAGCATCCAGCGCAGCTGGAAGGGATCGGCAGTGGGGCGCACGGTGAAGGGGGCATGCTTTTGCAGCATCCACTTGGCGGCCTTGAGGGGAATGCCGGGGGCCGCCCAGGGGGCCGCATAACCCGGGGATATCTGCCCGGCGTTGGCATGGCTGGTTTCAAGGGCGACGCCCCCTTGTCGCTCCAGCAGGGTCACCTTGTGACCCGCTTTGGCCAGATACCAGGCGCTGGTTACCCCAATTACGCCGCCACCGAGAACCACTATCTCCATATCGTCTTTCCTTGACTGATCTCCTGATGTGGCCACCACCATAATCAGCCGCCACAGGATATTCAACCGCTCTGCGCAGGATTGGGATCTCCGTCTGCTTGCCTGTCACAAGCTGGTGTTTGGTGCGATGGTGAGCCTGATTGCCAGCGTAAATCGCTGTGATGCTGTGAGGAACATGGCCCGCTTACAACTGCTCCAGCTTGATCAGGTAGTGCTCCGCGGTGGCCAGAATGGCCTGCTGCTGCGCTGCGGCTTGGCCATCCCAGTTGGCATAGGGGAGGGCGAGGCGGGGATTGCCGCCCAGTTTGTCCCGATTGCGCCAGAGAAAGTGCCAGTAGAGGCTGTTGAAGGGGCAACTTCCGTCGCTGTGGCGCGCTTTCACCTGATAGTGGCACCCCTTGCAGTAGTGGCCCATCCGCTCGAGATAGGCGCCGCTGCTGGCGTAGGGCTTGCTGCCCATCAGGCCGCCATCGGCAAACTGGCTCATGCCGCGGGTGTTGGGCAGCTCGACCCACTCGATGGCATCCACATAGATGCCGAGATACCACTGATCCACCTCGTCAGGATCGAGCCCCGCCAGCAGGGCAAAGTTGCCGGTCACCATCAGCCGCTGGATATGGTGGGCGTAACCGTGCTCAAGGGATTGGTTTATGGCGTGGCGCACGCAGGCCATCCTGGTTTCGCCGCTCCAGAAGAAACCGGGCAGCGGTCGGTTGGCCCCGAGAAAATTGGCCTGCTTGTAGTCGGGCATCTTTTCCCAGTAGAGGGCGCGGACAAACTCGCGCCAGCCGAGGATCTGGCGGATAAAACCCTCCACTTGCGCCAACGTGATGGTGGCCTGATTGGCCTGCCAGTGGGATTCGGCGGCCCGGATCACCTCAAGCGGATGAAGCATCTTGCTGTTTAGGGAAAACGACAGGCGGCTGTGAAACAGGCTCCAGCCGCGCTCGCTCAGGGCATCCTGATAGCGGCCAAAATGAGGCAGGCAATGGGCCAGAAAATGGGCCAGCAGCTCGCGACTCTGGCGCCTTGTGATGGGCCACGGCAGTCTGCTGGCATCCGCCTCGCCGATGGTGCTGACCCCGTGGCGGGTCAGCATGGCATCAATCTCGCTCACCTCGTTGGCAAAGGTGAGGGGGGCCGGGATCGGCTGACGCTCCGGCAGCTTGGCGCGGTTCTCGTCATCGAAGTTCCAGCGCCCGCCAAGGGGTTGGCCGCACTCATCGAGTAGCACCCGGTATTGCTTGCGCAGGGCGCGGTAGAAGAACTCCATCCGGCTGTGGGGATAGCGCTGCCAGCCATCGCGGGGGGTGAGAAAATGCTCGCTCTCCACCTCGGTAGCAGGGATGGCAAGACCAACCGCCCAGCTTTTCAACTGGCTGGCGAGGCGCCACTCATCCGGGCTCTGCCAGGCAAAGCGGCTGGCCTGATGTGCTTCGAGCTGAGCCTCCAGCAAGCCGGGCAAGTCGGGCCAGCGGGCACTCTCATCAAGAGTCAGATAACAGACGCGGTGGCCCGCTTGGGTGAGTGCTGCCGCGAAGGCGCGCATGGCGGCAAAGAAGGCCAGCACCTTCTGGCGATGGTGGCGGCAGTAGTCGGTCTCCTGGCGCACCTCTACCATCAGATAGCAGATTGCCGGATCCGGGGTGCGAAACCAGCTGTGAGCGGCGTTCAGCTGATCGCCGAGAACAAGGCGCAGCTCCATCAGACTCGCTCCCCCTCAGATTGCTGGCTGCTGTGACGAGCGTGGCGACAACGCTCGCTGCAGTAGCGAACTTCCTCCCAACTGCGCGCCCACTTGCGCCGCCAACTGAAGGGGCGCTGGCAGACGGGGCAGATCTTCTCGGGCAGATGGGGTTTGCGATGCATGATGGCTTCCAGCCCTGGCTAATGGGGGATGTGGCGTGTGGGTAGGGAGAATAACGAACAGGGGGAGCGGGCGGATCAACCTCACTGCCAGTCTGCCGCGCAGATGCGCACTTTGTGAGCGGGCGCACAGCCCGTCGGTACGCCCCTTGTTTGCCAATTAACCAGCCGTTAACGTGGCGAGGCTGCCCGTTGGCAGCATCAATCAATGGATCTTGTTGGCCACCGACTGTCTACAACCGATATGGAGGGGAGTGATGCCAATCATGACAGCTACGCCCCGGGCAGCTTGCCTGCTCGCCCACTGGTATACCCGGGATCCCATTCTCACCTTCGACTTTCCTCACCGCTGATTGGCGGCACCCGCCGTTTGAATTTGTCAGCCGGACGACCCTGAGCGCCCCGGCCTCTTTGCCAATCCCGATTTCAAACACACTGGCCCAGTGCCGGTGAGGAGTCTTTTATGCGTCGTATACCCGAGCCGTTTCGTATCAAGATGGTCGAGCCCATCAAACAGACCACTGGCGCCGAGCGCCGTGCTGCCCTCGAGGCCGCTGGCTGGAACCCCTTCCTGCTGCTGGCCGAGGATGTCTACATCGATCTGCTGACCGACAGCGGCACAGGCGCCATGTCCGACCGTCAGTGGGCTGGCATCATGATGGGGGATGAGGCCTATGCGGGCAGCCGCAACTTCGTCGAGCTGGAGCGCGCGGTGCGCGACATTTTTGGTTACCAGCATGTGATGCCCACCCACCAAGGGCGCGGGGCGGAGCAGATCCTCTTCCCCGAGCTGGTCAAGTGCTGCAAGGGCAAGGTGCCGGTCTTTATCTCCAACTACCACTTCGACACCACCAAGGCCCACGTGGAGTTGGCTGGCGCGCGGGCCATCAACCTGCTCACCCCGAAAGCCCTCGACACCACCGCCCCCTACGCCTGGAAGGGGGATTTTGATCTCCCTCGCCTGACCGACACCATCGAAACCCTGGGGGCCGACAACGTGGCCGGCATCATCATCACGGTGACCTGCAATAGCGCCGGAGGCCAGCCGGTCTCCATGGCCAATATGGAGGCGGTCTCCGAGCTGGCCCGTCGTCACCATATTCCGGTGGTGATCGACGCCGCCCGCTTTGCCGAGAACGCCTGGTTTATCAAGGAGCGGGATCCGGCTTATGCGAAGTGCAGCATCAAGGAGATAGTGCGCCAGATGTTCGCACTGGGGGACATCTTCACCATGTCGGCCAAGAAGGACGGGTTGGTCAATATCGGCGGGCTCTGCTGTTTCAAAGAGGATCTCGACCTGTTTCGCGCGGTGCAGGTGCGCTGCGTGGCGATGGAGGGTTTTGTCACTTATGGCGGGCTTGCGGGACGGGACATGGCGGCGCTCGCCATCGGCCTGCGGGAGGGGATGGATGAGGAGTATCTCACCTATCGCATCGGTCAGGTGGCCTATCTCGGCGAGCGGCTGGCCGAGGCGGGCATCCCCATCCAGACCCCCACCGGCGGCCATGCGGTGTTTGTGGATGCCAAAAAGCTGCTGCCCCATATTCCGGCCGAGCAGTTCCCCGCCCATGCGCTCGCCTGCGAGCTCTATCTGGAAGGGGGCGTGCGCGGGGTGGAGATTGGCTCCCTGTTGCTGGGGCGTGATCCTGCCACCGGCAAGCAGGAGGCGGCGGACTTCGAGCTGCTGCGTCTCACCATTCCGCGCCGGGTCTACACCCGGGATCACATGGACTATGTGGCCGACTGCCTGATCGCGGTGAAAGCGCGGGCCCGCGACATTCGCGGGCTCACCTTTGACTACGAGCCGCCGCTGCTGCGCCACTTCACGGCGCGGCTGAAACCTGTCTGATCAGCAACCGGTTAGACGGGGTGATCAACCGCGCCAAACTGTGCAGATCACCGGTCGCTCCCGGTTAAACGGCCCATTAAAAAAGCCCCCGCACCAAGGTGCGGGGGCTTTCATTTATCGACGCAAAGCCGAGGGTCAGACCGCCTGATACTCCAGCTCGACGGAGCCCAGCGCCTTGAGAGTGGACTGGGCGGAGTCACGCTGGCTGATCTGGCCGTTTTTATTCTCCAGCAGCACGGCGCGGCGGATGGTGGCGAGATCTTCGCCGTTAAGCACCGCATGGGCGCAAGCCATCTGCATCGGCGGCAGGCTGGGGTTGAAGGCGGCGTTCTCGGCGTAGCGGCCAGAGAAGATGCGGCCATCGGCAAACTGCAGCGCCACCGCGGCATAGCCCTGGCTGTAGGGGGCGTAGCTTTGACGGGCGGCGGCCAGCGCGGCCTGCCACAGCGGGTCTTCGCTTTGAAGTTCAAGCTCTGCGTGATCCTGCGGGCTCATCAGCGCATCCGTGATGTCGAGATCTGCCGGGCCAAACGAGTGGGGCAGGAAGGATTGCAGGGCGCTCAGGTCATCGGGCAGAGAGACTTTCAGGATCTTGGCGGTGCTCAGCTCGTTCATGAACTGACGGCAGTGGCCGCAGGGGGTGTAGTTGACGGTGATTTCGCTGATCCCGGTCTCGCCACCCAGCCAGGCGTTGGAGATGGCGGACTGCTCGGCGTGAACCGAGTGGAACAACCCTTGCCCCGCAAACTCCATGTTGGCACCGAAGTACCAGGTGCCGCTCAGGCCACAGGCGATGGCACCGACATAAAACTTGGAGATGGGCGCCACCGAGCAGGCGGCTGCCAGCGGCAACAGGGCGAGGCGCAGGGCGCGATCGTCAAGACCTGTGGCGGCTTTCAGGGTGGCGACTTGCTCCGGCGTGAAGCGGGCGTTGAAGTCGGCACTATCCAGCATGGGCTGCACGGCTGCTTTGAGCGGGGCAGAGAGGGTATCGAATGGCTTGGCAAAACGGGGATGCATAGTGTGTCCTCAAAGGCCAATTGGGCGGCCATTGTAGGGAGCAAGCTCGGGTAAATGTGTGAGCAGGCTCACGCCCTGATGGGCAAACGGAGGGGGATGGTAATGGAAACGTTTGTCTTGTGCAAATTGTGCGGCAGGTCGCACCCCGAGAGGCCAGCAGGCCCCCCGGAATGGTCAACAGGTGGTCAATGGGGTGATCAGATCAGCCAGTGATAGATGGCAAACAGCAGCGGGGCGACGGCCGCGGTGAGGATCCCGCATACAACCATGGCGAGCGATGCAAAGGCCCCCTGGGTGATCCCCTTCTCGGCGGAAGTAGCTGTGCCGATGGCGTGGGCACAGGCCCCCATCGCGAGCCCTTGCGCTTCCGGATCGGTCACTTTGAACACTTTAAGCAGCGGGTATCCGATCAGGGCACCGACAATCCCCACCACCACTACCACGGCGGCCGCAATGGCGGGAATGCCGCCGATGGACTGGCTGACGCTCATGGCGAGCGGGGTGGTGATGGATTTGGTCGCCAATGAGGCGAGCAGCGCCGGATCTGTGCCCATAAAATGACCGATCAGCAGGGTTGTGCACACCGAGATCAAGACGGAGGCGAGGGTACAGATTAGGATGGGCTTGAGCTTGGCCTGGATCTGGCGCGCCTGTTGATAGAGCGGCAGCGCCAGCGCCACCACGGCGGGCTCCAGCAGCATGGTAATGGGGCTGCTGCCGCGCTCGTACTGCTCAAGGGGCAGATCAAACCAGAGCAGCAGGCCGATGATCACCCCGGTCGGCACCAGCACCGGATTGATGATGGGCCAGGGCAGGCGGCGATAGAGGGCGCGGGTGGCGAAATAGAGCGCCAGGGTCAGAGGGATCGCTAGCCAGAAGATCATTTGTTCATCCTCTGGTAGAGCCGACCGACGGTGGCGAGGATCAGCACGATCCCGAGCACGATGCAGAGCATGATGACGCCGAAGGATTGGCGCAGGGGCTCAAGCCAGGCCACCAGTCCGACCGCGACCGGCACGAACAAAACGCCCATGTGGCGCAGCAGCAAACCTGCGCCCAGCTCGACCCAGTGCAGCTTGATCAACTGCAGGGAGAGCAGCACAAACAGCAGCAGCATGCCGATGATGCTGCCGGGAAAGGCGAAAGGCAGGATGGCTGCCACGGATTTGCCTGCCAGCAGGCAGGCGACGATGACCATAAAGTCACGAAAGTACAGCAAGGCGCGTTGCGCGATCACGTGAACCTCATCGACTGGGAAGAAAAATCGCAGTTTACCAGAGAGGCCGGGTCGCGGCATTAAAACAATAACAACTGAAATCAGTTCGTTTGAAGCTGATTTGTATGCAGATTATCTGTTGAACATCGTCTGATAGAACCCTTTTTCGAACTACAAGGAGTTGTGATGACATCCCTCTTGTCCCGAGTTCGCCAGCTGACGAACGATAATGCGTTGCCACCCCATCTGCTGCAAACCCGTCAGTGGGAAGGGCCCTTGTGTCGAGTGCGACTCGACAACACCGGCGCTGATGCCACTCCGGTTGAGCGCTGGGTGCTTTTTGACGGCAAGCTTGGCCTGCCGGTGGAGAGCGCCATCTATGGCGAAGGATTCCAGATGCTGGCCCAGACCATGGGTAGCTGGCAATCACCGCAACATGTCGGCCGTTGTCCCGATGCCAGCGTCTATCGCATCACTGATGACAATGACTATCACACCATTCACAACCTGTTGCTGGTGGAGCATGGCAAGGGGTGGCTGCTGCTCGCCTTTACCAGCTGTCACCGTTTTGGCGGGGAGTTTCGCCTCTACCCCGATGGCCGCCTGCAGATCCTGATGAACTGCGAAGGGCGAAAACTTGCAGCCGGTGAGCACTGGCAGAGCGAGGCGCTGATCTGCCTCGAAGGGGCGGAGCGCGAGGAGCTGCTGGCTGAGCTGGCACGGCTGATCGAGGCCGAGCATGGCTCGCTGATCGGTAAGGTGAGTGAGCGCCCGAACGGCTGGTGCTCCTGGTATCACTATTACGCCGAGGTGAGCGCTGCTGACATTCGCGAGAACCTGCAGGTGCGTGCCGAGCGTTTCCCGGCCCTGCGCTATGTGCAGATCGACGACGGCTATCAGGCCAAAATGGGTGACTGGCTCACTCCATCGGCCAAGTTCGAGCAAGGTGTTGCTGCATTGGCTACGGAGATCAAACAGGCTGGCTGCGAGCCCGCCCTCTGGGTCGCTCCCTTTATTGCCGAGCCCGGTTCACAGGTGTTTCAGGAGCATCCCGACTGGTTTGTGAAGGGGGATGACGGCCTGCCGCTCCCCTCCGAGCGTGTCACCTATGGCGGTTGGCGTTGTACTCCCTGGTATGTGCTGGATGGTACCCACCCCGAGGTGCAGGCGCACCTTGAGCAGGTGTTCCGCACCCTGCGCGAGCAGTGGGGCATCCACTACTTCAAGCTCGATGCCAACTTCTGGGGCGCAATCCACGGTGGCCGTTTCCACGATCAGGCAGCCACCCGGGTTGAAGCTTATCGGCGCGGTATGGCGGCTATTCTGCGTGGTGCTGGTGAAGGGACTTTCCTGCTCGGTTGCAATGCCCCCATCTGGCCAAGCCTTGGATTGGTGCACGGCATGCGGGTGAGTGATGATGTGGAGCGCAACGGCCACCGCTATCGCCAGATCGCCCGCGAGGCCTTCTGCCGCGCCTGGCAAAATGACAAGCTCTGGGCCCTCGATCCCGACTGCATCTGTCTGCGCGATCTGCCGACCCAGCAGGCGAGCCAGGCTGAATACAGTTTCCATCTGGCAGCGCTGGTGGCAAGCGGTGGCATGATGCTGGCGGGTGATCGGCTGCAGGAGCTCGATGAGGAGCAGGCGGCGCAACTGCGCAAGCTGCTGGCGTTCTGCGCCGCCCGGGCACCCTCTGCCCGTTTCGAGTCGATGGACTTTGCCTGTGGCGAAGTGAACCTGCCTAAGGGCGGCACTTTGCTCTGCCTGTTCAACTGGGAGGGGCAACCACAGGAGTTTCTGCTTCCGGAAGGGGGAACCGATTTTTGGCAGGGACAGGCAGTCGGCACAACTGTGACCTTGCAAGGGGGCGAGGGGCGGGTGATCCGCTACACCTGATCACAGCCTCACCATAAACAATTCGGGCTCCATCACGGAGCCTGCATTGTTTCAATTAGCGGTTATCAGTCACGTTTTTCAGTAACGCCACTCAAAACCGACGGCGTATTTGGCTGAGCCATAGCCCGGGATATCACTGCCAGAGGCGATCGCCTTGAGGGTTAGCAACGGGGTTATGGGCACCCCCAGACCAAAACCGATGGCCAGCTGATCATTGGGGTTCCCCATCAGATCGACCCGCATCACCCGATAGAGGGACATGTCCTCGCTCAGGTGCATATAGGCTTGCGAAGCGCGGTTATAGACCTGACCAAACACCTCCAGCTGGAAACCTGACTGGGTGCTGATGGCCAGCGGTACCCCGACAAACTTGTAGAGATGGGAGCCGTTGAAGTAGCTGTTGGTGATCAGGGGAGTGAAATCAGTCTGCTGATAAAGGGTATTGAAGTTTTGTTCTACGATGCGATAGGTCTGCTCTGGCAAGCGAGCAAGATAGTCCGGCACATCGAACCGGTATGCGGCGTTGGCTGCCAGCGGCAGCAGGGCCAGTAATCCGAGCAGTGCGTGGTGACGAGGCATCAGCAAATGGCTTCCGTTCGGCCAAAGAAATCTCTTGCTTGGGAGACATCCGCTCAGGATGTTGCAAGATATTGGTTTTTGGGGAAATCCCCTTCGTCATTATGACCTGAAGAAGGGGACGGGTGGGAAGGATTTATTGTGAAACTACTCACAACTCATAAATCTTCCAGATAGTGGTAGAGACTCTTAAGAATCGCAAAGTTCCGTTCGTTACTCTGGTTCTGCTCGGCCAGCGCCTCGAGACGGGGCACGTAGTCCGGCAGACGACGGCTGAAGTAGTCGCTGCAGTGCAGGCGCCAGCGTTTCTGCTCCGCTTCGCTCAAGGTGTGCGGCCAGTTGCGGGCGCGGTAGCGGAACAGCATCTCCGGCAGCCGGGCGTCGGTAAAGGCGAACTCCCGCTCACCCAGCAGGTCCGCGGGGGTAGCACGCACCAGATCCATGGTGGACTTGTCGCCGTGACCAAAGAATCCGCCGTAGAGCTGGGTATCGGGGTCGCTCTCATTGCTGCCGGCAAACTCCTGATTGAACACTTCCACCAGTTTTTCCCGTACTTCGGGGTGGGCGCGCAGCAGATCCAGGCTCTTGCGGCACTGCTCCCGATTGATGCCGAGCTCGTCGGCGCGCTCCGCCGTCAGGGTGGCGGCTGGCGCCAGCACCGGGCACTTGTTGATGTGCACCAGTTTCACCGGAATGCCCGCCAGATCCCCCAGCTCCTCTTTTTTGGTATAGAGGCGCTCGCGGATCTCCTCGCTGGAGAGTTCAATGAGCGGGGTGGGGTCACGGGTCAGATCCACCATGATCACCGCGTTCTGGTTGGTGGGGTGCCAGGCAAGTGGCGAGACCCAGCTTGCACAACCCTGCCAGGGGGAGAACATGCCGGAGACGTGCACCAGCGGCTTCATGGTCACCACGTCAATCAGCGCCTTCACCTTGTTTTTGTTGCGCAGATCAAAGAGATAACCAAACAGCTTGGGTTGGGCTTTTTTCACCAGCTTGGCCATCTCGATGGTGGCCAGCACGTCCGAGAGTGCATCGTGTGCATTGGCGTGGGCCACGCCATTGGCGACTGTCAGCTTCTCCAGCCGGAAGCTCGGTTTGCCCTCATCGTCAAAGGCCCACTCGATCCCCTCCGGGCGCAGGGCGTAGCAGGCCCGCAGCATGTCGAGGATATCCCAGCGGGAGTTACCGTTCTGCCAGCTGTAGGCATAGGGGTCATAGAAGTTGCGATAGAGGGTGTAACGGGTCACTTCATCATCGAAGCGGATGCTGTTGTAGCCAAGCACACAGGTATTCGGCGTGGCGAACTGCTCGTGGATCTGGCGAATGAAATCCGCCTCGCACAGCCCATCCTTCATCGCCTTTTGCGGCGTGATACCGGTGACAAGGCATGCCTCCGGATCCGGCAGGTAGTCTGCCGGAGGCTTGCAGTAGATGACCAGCGGCTCGCCAATGATGTTGAAATCCGCATCGGTACGAATACCGGCAAACTGCGACGGCCTGTCCTTGGCGGGGCTGATGCCGAAGGTCTCGTAGTCGTGGAAATAGAAGGTAGGATTTGTCTGCTGGTTCATTTCGTGGTTCTGAATTGTGTCTATATGCTTGAAAAACAAGTCGTTATACGGAGTGTTATCTCAGATTGTCTCACTTTGTCCGATCTTGATTCAGTCCGTTTCAGACCGGTTTGGTACATATCTGTGTACACGTTAGGACGCGTTAATGTGTCAGTGAAAAATCAGATGACCAGTCACAGGAGAGTCATATGCCACTTACTGATACGAAGCTACGGGCCCTCTATGGTAAGCCCTACTTTGGCAAGACGGAATTGTCAGACCGTGATGGACTGTCAGCTCGGGTCACCGAGCGAGGCACCATCTCGTGGCAATATCGCTATCGCTGGCAAGGAAAAGCAGCGAGACTCAAAATTGGACGCTATCCCGACCTTAAACTCGCTGATGCCAGGGCGTTGATCCCTGCTATCCGTGGTGCACTTGAGCGTAATGAACATCCCAGAGTTTTCTGGGATAAGCTCCACCAGAAGCATGATGTCACACTGAAACAGTGCTGCGAGCATTTTCGTGAGCACCATCTGCCCAAGCTGCGGCCCCGTACTGTCGTGCTCTATGAGCATACCATGCAGCGCTATTTCGAACCTCTGTTTATTGGTATTCCGGTTGAACAGATCCCGTTTTCGAGCTGGCTGGAGTGGTTTGATAAGATAGGCAAGAAAAAGCCGAAAAACGCTGGGCATTTATTGCGCAGGTTGAAATCCATTCTTAGTTTTTGTATTCGGCGTAATCTCATTGGTGGCTCCCCGGTGCTGCAATTACGCACCGAAGATGTGGGCTCTCAACCTGAGAGAGGTACTCGTGTGCTGACCATGCGAGAACTCGCTCAAATTTGGATTGCCTTTGAACAGAGCAGGGCCAGCCGCGGATTAAAATTGGCAGCCAAATTGGTGATCCTGCTTGGCTGTCGTAGCGGCGAGGCATTGGGTGCACAGTGGAGTGAGTTCAATATGGAGGAGCAAATTTGGACGGTTCCCGCTGCTCGCGCCAAATGTGGGGCGCCAATACGTCGGCCTATTCCCAGCAGGGTGATGATGCTGCTGCAAGAAGCGGCAGCGAGATCTCGGCTAAAGGGAGGGCCAGTATGTCGCTCGCCAGTGAATCCGAAAAGATCGTTGAGCAGTGCATCTCTCATCCAGTTAGCAGAGCGTGTGCGAGATAAACTGGATCTGCCGTATTGGCGTATGCATGACATGCGTCGAACGTTGAGTACGCGCCTGTCGGAGGAACGAGTTCTACCACAAGTCACGGAAAAAATGCTTGGTCACAGGATGGCGGGTGTCATGGCTATTTACAATCTGCATGACTGGATTGATGAGCAACGTGAGGCATATGAGCTATGGGACAGTAAATTGATGGAAGCGGTAAATAAATTACAACTTCAATGTATTGGTTAGATGCAAAGTTAATACTCTTTGTATTAATGTTTTGTTGTTTTATATCAACTGGAGTTAAATGGTCTTTTAAGTGTGCCTTGATAATCATAAGCCATTTCCTACATACGGTGAAGTGTCAGCTTGATACTCTCAAAAAGCAGCTTAATTTTGTAATAAAAATGAGTTAGATCCTATTTTGATGGCTGGAAATATCTTTTATACTAATTTGTTGAGGTTGGTTAATGAAAGCTACTTGCGTTGCTTCTATGGTTTTTATCTTATCAACCAGCGGGGATGCATTTGCATCCCTGGCCGTTGAGGTATTCAATTCGGGAAAGAATTCAATCACTTCTGTTTCTTCTGTATTGGTTTATGGGGAGAAAGAAGCAATACTCTTTGATGCTCAATTTGATACAAAAAATTCACGAGCATTAGTTGATATGGTTAAAAAAAAGGGAAAAAAACTAACAAAAATATATATCACTGGTGGTGACCCAGATTATTACTTTGGTCTTCCGTCTTTGTTAGCGGAGTTTCCCAATGTGAAAGTAATGGCTAGCCCACATGTTGTGGCACACATTAATAAAACAAAAGATGCAAAACTTTCATACTGGGGCCCGATTCTTGGTGATGGCGCACCTGGAAATTTAGTGATCCCAGAAGTCTACAGCATGAATTACCTTACATTAGAAGGAGAACGAATAGAAGTCAAAGAGTTTAATAAACCTAATGCATTTTTATGGATCCCATCGATAAAAACAGTTTTTGGGGGGGAGTTGATTAGCTACGGCCGACATCTATGGATGGCTGATACACCAACTAAAAAAGAACGAACAGACTGGATAGATGCCTTAAATATAGTGCTTTCACTTAAGCCAAAGCGTGTGATTCCAGGACATTTTACAGAAATTGCACCATTAGGGACTGAGGCTGTCGAGTTTACTCGAGATTATGTAGTTCGGTTTGAACAACAGCAGGTAAAAGCGAAGAGAGCTTCGGACTTGGTGGAAGCAATGAAATCTGCATATCCTGAATTGCCAGTGAACAGTGGTCTGGAGTTAGGCGCAAAAGTTGCTATGGGGGAGGCTACTTGGCAGTGATAAAGGTCTGCATAATGTGAAAAAGCATCTGAAATTATATTTTAAATCGTATTGTAATATCAAGGATAATATTCTGTCACTTGTGTTAATTAATTAAGTTGATGTCTAAGTTACAATCTTTCGTTATTGATTTGAACACTCTGCTCTATATTAATTGAAGTGATGCTGGAAAATTTTTTATGATTCGTTAAAGGAGTTGAATTGTAATGGCTGATTGCTTATTAAAAAGGGGATGGTATTATGTAATGTTGATTCTTATGGTAAATTGTGTTGAGGCAACACCAAGTAAGATAGAGTATATCACTATTGCAGCTGAAAATGATTGGGCTCCATTTAGTTCAATAGACAAAAAAACAGGCGAAATTAAAGGACTGACCCCAGCATTAGTTAAAGCTGCATTTTTAGCTGAAAACATAAGGGTGGAATTTAAACAAATGCCATTCTCAAGATGTATGAGAATGGCAATGACCGATGTGGTGGTTGGTTGCTTTAATGCAACTGAAACAGCGAGTAATAAACAGAGTTATTACTGGCATAAAACGCCTCTTTTCCAAGATAGGATGGTCGTTTACTCATTGTACCAAGAGCAGATACTACTTCCTATCATGGCTGAGTTGCGTGGAAAGAAAGTTGGTATTACTTTGGGTTATATTTATCCAGATGAATTCTTATACGATGAGAGAATCTTTCATTATAAAGCTCGTTCTGACTATCAGCTTATTAATATGTTAATTAGAGGTCGTGTTGATTACATAGTAATGAATGAAAGACCAGCTCTAGTGAAAATAAACGAAAAAAAGGTAGATGATATTATTCATAATGTTGGAAACTTGTCTTATGATGAATTCAAAATAGCTTTTTCTCGGCGTCATCAAAAAGGGTTGGAGATGGCTGAGCGATTTGAACGAGGATTGCTCATTATTAAGCAGAATGGTGTTTACAATCAAATTTTACAACAATTCATGAATGAGTCATTATAAATGGAATGTTTCGATTTCAATATTACTTGCACAATTAGTAAAAAATGCAAGCTAATATGTAGGCATCTACAAGCGCTTAAGCGTTGCTCCCCCCATTTAAAATGCCTTTCAAGGTACTGTTCTTTATCAATTTTCTCTGCTCGGTTCTGTAAGCGTTCTTTGCCAAATAATCAGTTGTCCATTCCAGTTTCCATTACCATCAGGCTTATCCACACCAATACCTTGGCAATAGCTTTATCCCCCGTCATCCAAGCCTGTTATGCGATTTCCACTCTTTAAATGACAACAACCCCACGACCCAACGGCAGCAATACATGCTTATTATCTACGATGCTAAATAGCTGATCCTAATAGTGCTACACCTTCGCTGTGCCATAGCCATTCCCCGGGAAAGGAGACACGGTATCCATGAAGTGTTTCACTCGGGCCAGCAGGTTGGCCATCCCTCTGCATTGATGATTGCGCGTGATGGTGTCATGTAACTTGTACCACAGCCGTTCTATGTGATTAACCCAAGGGCTGTAAGCTGGCTGGAACACCAGGCAGAACTTGGGGTTCTTCTTCAACCATCGCTCGGTCTGTTTGCTTTTGTAAATGATGTAGTTATCGAGGATCTGCGTGATGGTTTTGGCTCGTCGGTAGTGGTGACGCAGCTTTTCCAGCATGGCGATAAACAGGGATGAGTTTTTCCTTATTCCACTGACGTAAAGCACTCTTCCGTTGCCTGCATGGAGAACGCCTGCCAGGTAATGTTTCGCGCGTTCTGTCCCGGTGTGACAACTCGCTTTTGCCGCGCTCTGAACATCCAGTCGGCCATATCGACTTCATCCTCATAAAACACCAGATTATCGGCATCACAGCGGGCCAGTGCCGCGTCGATATTCGCCATTTTCTCCTGATAGGCCGGGTCTTTTATCCGCAAGGTCGGCACGGGCCTTCGTCAGACAATGCCCATACGTGGTAACCATCGGCGGAGCGTGGAGACTGCTATATTGAGGACTGTTAACCGATTGATTTTGATAGCAAATAGTTCGGTGCACAAGTGGCTGCACTGATAACCAAAATCTTGCGGAGAAAACTGCATGAGCAGCACCAGTAAGGTGACAATCTTGGCGACAGGTAAAACTGGGGCAAGGCCAGCCGGTAAGGCTTCTAACGCAGCCACACCTTCATCTTGATACCACCGAAGCCAACGGCCGATGGTCGAGCGAGCAGCGCTGGTAAGGTGATGAACCTCAGTGATCGTGCGTCCTTCGTGCAGCAGCAAGATAGCCATCAAGCGACGAGCATGCCCTTTATCACGCGTGGCATGGATGACTTTGTGAATGCGGCGCAGTTGTGGTCGTGGCAGGGGTGGTAGGATAGGCATCAACTCAGTCCTTCGGGTGCAGCTTGTTTTGTTTGGCGACAAATGAGATCGCACAAACTGGACTGAGTTCCATACCCCGGTGGTCTACTATTCGGAACAGCTATTTAGCCATGCCGCTCGCGATAGGTTAGTCATCCACAGACAGATCAGCTTTTCCAATATAAGCCAGCGCCGGATCAACCGATATTCCACCTTGCCGGACTTCACAACACAACAAGCACCTCGGTCGGAGATCGCCGCCGTCCGGCATCTTTCAGTGAGCTTCTCGCCAGTTTTGGTACTTCCCATCTATCACTGCACCAAGCTTATCCAGGGTTCAAGCTTTGAATTCCTAGCATCAGACACCAGATAAAATGTGCCAGCGTCGTGTATTTTTTCAACTTTTCCCTGTCAATGTAACCAGGGTACGTCAATAGTTGCAGGGGCAATTTTTAGACTTCCGCTAATAACAAAATGATTATCTCAGTAGGATCTTTCCTACTGTATGTAAAGTTTATTCCTACCATATCGATAAAGTAGCCATCAGTCACAAGTGAGGCTATCTAAGATGACATGTATTATGAAAGGGGTATGTTTAGTCGCAGGTCTGTTTGTAAGCGGCGTATTGAATGCGGCCCCATGGGTTACACTGGCGGAAAAGGGGTCTGACCAAGCAAAAGGAGAAGTTCGAGCCAAGTCATATCATCTGCTAAGTGCTGATGAAGGCTATCTTCAACAGCTTTATGCCGGAATGTCGCAGATCGAATTGCCTCTGCCTGAGGGGGGAACCATCATGTATGTGCTTACGCCTTACTCGCTTCTACCTGATGACTTGGCACGCCAATACCCTCAATTATTAACTTTTCAAGGTCACCAAGTAGATAACCCGACAGCACAGGGGCGATTTGATATAGGGCCTAATGGATTTTATGGTGTATTCGTATATAACGGTCGTTCTGTGTATCTGGATACTTTGGGAGATGGTCGCTATGCCTCTTACTATCAAAATGATTCTCGTAGTAATTTAGAGAAGAAAGACGAGCAGATTTTTCTTAATCCCATTGTGGGCAGACATTCTGAGCAAGATATAGAAGAGCCTGCTCATAAGGGAAAAAGCATCGTCAAAGCGTATACAATCGCCATTTCGACTACCGGTGAATACACTAGGTTTCATGGGGGGACAAAAGAAAAAGCACTTAATGCAGTGATGACATTGCTCAATCGACTCAATCAGATTTATCGCAGAGATCTTGGTGTTGAGCTTAAATTAGCAAGTGGTAACGACAATTTGATATTTACGGACCCACAGACAGATCCATTCACTAATAGCACATTGGATATGAAAACCAATGCATCGGTTCAATCATTAGCCAAGAATAATAACCTTGTTGGAAATTTCGACGTAGGCCATGTGTTGACGACTAGTGGAGGCGGTGTTGCCGTTCTGAGATCCCTTGGCACCGCGAGTCGATCAATGGGTATGACGGGCTCATGGAATCCTACTGGGGACGGATTCTTTGTTGATTACGTCGCCCACGAGCTCGGCCATCAATTTGGTGCGGATCATACTTTTAATGGAACAAGTGGTAGTTGTGGAGGTGGCAACCGTAATCCTAAGCAAGCTTGGGAACCAGGAAGTGGCAGTTCTATCATGGCGTATGCTGGCTTATGTGGTGAAGAGAGTATTCAATCGCACAGTGATCCCTATTTTCACAGCAAATCAATTGAACAGATAAAAGCACACTTGTCTTTGCATTCTGATATTGGCACTGTTATTGAGTCGATGAATGAGGAGCCAGTTGTTAATGCCGGAAATGACATTGTGATACCCGCTATGACCCCATTCACGTTGACCGGCGCAGGTAGTGATCCCGATGGCGATGAATTGAGTTACTCATGGGAGCAGATTGATCTTGGTGAGCCCTCTATGAATTCGGCTTCAATGGTTGATGATGGCTTTCGACCCCTGTTCCGTTTTATGCAGCCAATCAAGAGTCCAGAACGCACTTTCCCTTCCATGAAATCCCTGGTTACAGGTGTACTGGCGAAGGGGGAAGCGTGGCCTGAGTTGACGCGAGAGTTGAATTTTCGTCTTACGGCACGAGATAACAGAGGTGGCGTAGCCAGCGATGATATGAAAGTCAAAATCCTGAGTGATGCCCGTTTCTCAATCTATCCGATGCCAGGCAATCACATCACAGCTGGACAAAAAAATATAGTTAACTGGGAGGTGGGTAGCACAGACCGACCTCCTATTAGTTGCAGTATGGTTAATATCTCCCTGAGTTCAAATGAGGGGGGCAGTTGGAGGTCAATAGCGCCGAAGCAACCCAATAATGGGGCCGCAAGCATATTTATTCCTGTCGATATAGGTGAAGCTGCAAGAATAAAAATTTCTTGTGCTGATAATATATTTTTTGCCATGAGTTCAGCGTTGACCGTAAGCAAGACTGCACAAATAACCACAGATAATAATGAAAGCTCCATTGTTAATGTTAATGAGGATAAAAGTAACGGGGGAGGCGGTGGTTCACTAGACTGGATAGCTTTAATTTCAATATTAGCGGGGGTGTTGCTTCGCAGACTGATGGAGTAATAAATGGGAATATAATTTTTGATTGTATATATGATTGTGTTATAGGGGAAAGTAATACACTCAAACGTTACCAATGCCTTTTGAGTTTTTTACGGGATTCCCCAGCATGTAGGATGCGAAGAGGTCTTCTTCGCATCCTTGTTTTTGAATTACAAGATACCTTGTTCCAAAATTGCGTCAGCTATTCGGACAAAACTTGCAATATTGGCGCCTCTTTCATAGTTTATCCATCCCTTGTTATCACGGCCGTACTCGATACAGAGGGAGTGTATAGATATCATGATCTGCTGCAAATGTTCATCAACTATTTCTCTAGACCAAGATAATCGCTGAGCATTTTGACTCATTTCTAAACCTGAAGTAGCTACACCTCCGGCATTCGCGGCTTTACCAGGTGCAAACGAGACACCTGTCTCATGAAAAAGCGAAATTGCCTCCGCAGTACAAGGCATGTTAGCTCCCTCTGCAACAAGTTGGACGCCATTCGTGATGAGCAGTTTTGCATCTCCGCTTCTCAATTCATTTTGCGTCGCGCAGGGGAGAGCTATGTCAGTAGGTACAAACCAAGGGGAGCGCTTTTCATGGAATTGGACACCAACCCTATCTGCATATTCTTTAATTTGTCCACCATTGGTTTTGATTGCTTGCAGCGATTGGAGTTTTTCTGCTGTAAAGCCTAAGGGATCGTAAATGCAACCAGAGGAATCGGATGCGGTGATCACCTTGCCCCCTAGTGCTATTGCTTTCTCTATCGCAAACTGAGCAACATTGCCTGAGCCAGATATAGAAATGTGCTTACCTGCAATGTGTTGATTTGACTGGGCTAGCATGGCAGACACAAAATAAAGTAAACCATATCCGGTTGCTTCAGGCCGAAGCTGGCTGCCCCCAAAGGAGACACTTTTTCCTGTAAACACACAGTCATTTCTATTGGTCAGCTTTTTCATCATTCCTGCCATATAGGCGACCTCCCGAGCTCCTACACCAATGTCGCCAGCAGGCACATCGGTATCAGGGCCTACATGGCGATAAAGCTCGAGCATCAACGCTTGACAAAAGCGCATGATTTCTCCTTCACTTTTTCCCTTGGGATCGAAATCAGAGCCGCCTTTGCCTCCCCCCATTGGCAAAGAGGTCAGTGCATTCTTGAAAGTCTGCTCAAAGGCTAGAAACTTCAAAATAGAGGCGTTGACACTTGGATGAAATCTCATACCTCCCTTATAAGGACCGATAGCTGAGCTGTGTTGAATGCGAAATGCTCTATTGACTTGTACCATCCCCTTATCATCTACCCAACAAACGCGAAAGCGGATTAGGCGCTCTGGTTCCAATATCCGCTCAAGTAAACTCTGCTGTTGGTATTTTGGATGAGATGAGTAAAAGGGCCAAATGGAATGAAGCAATTCACTGACAGCTTGCAAATACTCGGGCTGATGTGTATAACGTTGGCAAAAATGGTCAAAAAAATGATCATAACTCATTAGTACATCCTTGTATTAAAAAACTCTAGCCACAGTTTGTTTTATATGAGGTTAAAATATTACGTGGTTTACTATTAATCACAAGAGAGAAAATTCTGATATGTTGCATATTTGAAGGCGTATAGTTGCTGAAGCACATAGAAGCGGTGCTGTGAAACTATATCATGAAGTTATTAGTATATAGATAAAAATATAAAGGTTGCAAATAATGCAACCTTTATAAAATTATATTAGCATGCTTTCTTGCCTGTCTTGAAATTCACTGCGCCATGTTTAATCAAGATGTCAACTATATCTTGATGACCACGTGAGCATGCATAAGTAAGTGCGTTTTGCTGCAATGGTTCGCTGACAAGATCTACTTTGGCACCAATGGATAGCAGATAGTTAACCATCTCAATTCTATTGTTGCTGGCGGCTATCATCAATAAGCTTTCTGCTTCTTTATCTGCACTCTGATCGTTGATATCTACTTTCCCTTTCAGTTTGCTATATATTGTCTTCGCGACATCAGCGCTTTTCCCTAGTGCTGCTGATTTGAGCACATTTTTAACGTCAGCATCATCTGTCGCGTATAAGTCTGCACCTTTATCGATAAGATAGTTGACTATATCTTCGTAGCCGATAAAGGCCGCCCATCCAAGGGCTGTCTGCCCGCGACCGCTTAAATTATCTTTAGCTTCAAGTGGTTGTCCTGACTCTACCATTTCTTTCACTTGAGCCAAGTTCCCTTTTTTTATGGCATCAAACCACTTGGCGTGTGGACCCACGGATGGATAATAAAATATTCGATGTGGTAATACGTGACTATTGGCGATGGAATGCATCTCTTCGTAACTTAACCGATAGTCAGATAGTGATGTGGGTTTTACTGGTTGGAAGTCACTGGCTGCTAATACGGAACCTGACAATGCTAATGTGAATATGGTGGTGATAAAGATTTTTTTTGCTCTACGGATGTACATAATTAACTTCCTCTATATGTGGCGTAACCATATTGGGTCAATGTAATTGGGACATGATAATGTGTGTTATCATCCACATAAAACTCAATATTCACTATGGGATAGAAGCTCTTTTTTTTCTGCAATTGGTAGTATTTTTCTGTTGAAAACTCAAGCTTGTACTTACCAAAAGCATCGTTGCTCCCTAACTCAACATTGGTAAATCGTTTGATCCTGCCATTTTCATCTGTACGCTGGGTGTCGATTAGCTGCCACTGCTTGCTGCCATATCTAAACAGTTTTACTTCTACTCCATCAGCTCCTTTGCCAAGGGAGGTGTCCAGAACATGGGTACTAAGATAACCATTTTCCGCATTGATGTCGGTCGTGACTGGACTTGTAGCAGAGTATGCAGGAGGCGATATTGACAATGGTAATAAAATACTAAGCGCAATTTTTTTAATCATAATCTATTGCTCATTGATGTTGTTAAGGAGCTGGTTGATGTCAACCTGCTGTTTTTGAAGTGGGTTAATCAGAATAGATAGGTTAGGCCAAGGTAAATTTCTTGTAATGATAGTTCAGCTTTTAATTGCTCATCACTCTGATGGCGAGCATTATCAAAACGGTTAAATCCGCTTTCAACTTTTCCTAGACCGATATAGCGGTATCCAAGATCAGAGATAAATGATGAATTAATGTTTGCACGCAAGCCAGCACCAATAGAATAGGCAAGGTTGCTCTGTTCATTGCTATCAAAACGTCTGCTTTCATTACCTTGCCAACCCGTTACATCTATCTTTGACAAGCCTAGACCTGCTTGACCATATACAGACAATGAACCGTAAAAAGGTACTTCACGGTATGCATTGATTATCAGTCGTTCAGTGCTTATTTGATAATTATTTCTGGAACCGCTAAAAGAACCACCGTCAATACTTGTGATATAATGTGAATCAGTCTTTGGATTATATTCCAACTCTATCTGCCAATATTTATCAAACTGATAGCCTAATGCCACTGAGCCACGATTATCATCATCTTTGCTCACAACTTCAGTGTAACTCGCGTTACGAGGGTCAATACCAACACGAAGTGTGGTATCCATACTACTGGCGTACTGAGTACTCTCTATAAACTTTCCTGAAATATAATATCCTTCAGCTTGCGCTGTTTGTTGAAACAACGCCGCAGTCACTAAAATATAAAGCCCATGCAACTTCTTCATTGTATCTTCCTTATGGTAATACTTGCCATGAATGATAATGCTGTTTTATTTGAACAGCGGGAACTGTGCGAGTTATTTAATCGACAAAAAACTAAATATATTATATCCGGTTCGCAAGTGAACCGAAGATGAATAATTTTTATTCTGTGCGTCGGATATTTCCGAATGGCGTGCGTTGGTGTGATTGACCAGACCTAAGCTGTATCGAAAGTCAGCATTTTCTGACTTTAAATTGCTCCGTTAATCTGTATCTTTGTGAGGCTCGCACGAGCCCCCGCTGGGCTGTTGAGCTCAGAGATAAAAACGGATATTAACTGCAAGTTTAATGTGATGCATAAGTAGCAGAGTGGAGATGATTATCATGAAATGGATTGAAATGATGACGTTGTTAATATTTCGAATAGCTAGTCTTGTACGATGGCTGATGATTGGTATATTTCCTGTGATTGCGATGGAGAGTGAGCATACGTTGCCGGTTCACGGTAAGGGGGGACCTGTGCAACCTGTGCTTTCTGTCCCAAGCTTTCGATTGGGGCAATTATTGACTGCCAATGCCCACTCCAGTGATCCCGACGGTGATCCTATTCAATACCAGTTTCGATGGTGCACTCAGCCTGGGGGGGAGGGAACCTGTGTAGAAGGGCAAAAACAAATGTTCACTACACCGGGTAACAGATACGTCGTCGCCAGAGCGATCACACCTAGTGGATATCCACAAGACACTCAGGGACAGAGCACATGGAGTCAAGAGGTTGTCGCACATATGATTGGAACACCTCCTGTTGCAAGGGATGTGCAGATTATTGGTAATGGCATTGTGGGTCAGATGTTGACGGGCCATTTTATCTATGAAGATGTTGACGGAGATCCTGCAGGTGAACACTATTACTTGTGGTATCGGGCTGATGATCAGGCTGGGAGTTTCAACAAAGTGCTAATTGCCGGAGGTATCAACTACATTCCCACCCTGGATGATATAGGCAAATACCTTGTCCTTGAAGTGACTCCTGTTTCTGCATCTGGAGCCATACCCAACAGCGGAACTTCAGTATTGGTTGTCACTGCTATGCCGATTGCTGATAGTCGGCAGCAGCTGTTTTTTTAGGGGCCAGCAGTAGTGACTCACCCATATTTGATCGAATATTACCTGATAGAACACCACAATTGCCGGCGTTCATATCATTGTAATGACGGGATAGCGCCAACAAAGGTCGAGACTCGGCCTAACCGAGAGTCCAGATTTAGTTGACTACTACATCTAAACATCCGTAGCACTGTGTGCAGTGATGCGTGAATTGTCTCTGGATCAGCTCAAAGAAGCACGCGAGAAAATCTAAATGACTTATCTGGAGCGGCTAGATGTAGCGGAGAAAGAACAGGCCGCCCAAGCTGAGCATCAGCAAAAGCTGGCTGAGTTCCAAGCGATGCTGGCTCAAGCTGGCATTGACCCGACTGAGTTGGTAGGCAGTGCCCCAGCAGCAGCGACTGCGGCTAAAGCTAAACGAGCACCTCGGCTCCCGAAATACCGTTATGTTGAAAATGGTGTAGAGAAAACCTGGACCGGTCAGGGCCGTACACCCAAGTTCTTGGCTGAGCAACTCGATCAAGGTCGTCAGCTGGACGAGTTCCTCATCTAAATAGACAAGGCCATGCCCTCACGGTATGGTCCTTCTTTTTACTGGCTCCGTCACCCAATTAACGCCAGCTCTCGTCGTTACGAACCAGGAATATTCGGTAATCATCTGTCGCATGACTGAGGGCTGCTCTAATGACATTATTCAAAACATCCTTTAGCTTGGCGCATGATGCTGGCTTAGCTCAGTATGTATAGCAACTGATTTGTAATCAGTGGATCACCAGTTAGATTCCGGTAGCCAGCACCACGATTATCACCAAATTCCTCATAGCCGCTCGCGAAGCCAGCCATAAAAGACTTAGAAGCAGAACGTACCGATTTGGATGCGCGATGACGTGAAGCTATTGATAGTTGGGACCCACATCGCCCCAAGCTCTGTCTAGCTAAATATGGCGATTGGCGAGTTGAAAAGCGTTCCCTCCTCACGCAGCGATATTGTGCGATACGCAACGAAGCCAAAGTCTTGCTGACATGTCGCTAGCTAGGGTATTCACCGTAATCATCTGAACAAATTGCTCAATGGGTAGTCTAACGTGCCTACCCATTACCCAGCGAAATGACATGTCAATCGATCCGAAGTCACCTTTGCCGCGTTTCTTGCAATTAGCACATTGACTACATGACCAACAGCGAGCAATCAGTGTCCCTGAAGCAGCAGACGTGTTTGGCATCTCGCCTTGGTCCATAGAACGCGATTTTGCCAGGGTTCGAGCGTTGTACGGGATTGTACTGTTCGATGAGCAACAAGTACCGAGTAAAGGTGGCAGCAGTATTTACTGTGGGAGCTGCAGATTTTCACCTACTGGTTTGACGAACACCAGCAACCTCATCAGCAGTTCACCAGTTCCGGGAATCTCAACGCCCCCTCACGTGGCGAGACTTGTTCTGCTGTCCTTGGTGTCAATTAGTCGCCCGACATCAACGCAGCATCGACAATTGATCCTGCTTGTATCGTGCACTTGTTTATCTAGAGGGACAAGCTTTCGGGTATGGCCAGGGGAGCAATACGCCGTTCATGCTAGGTCTCATCAACAACTGGTGGGATATTGTGCTGCCTGATTAATTATTGATAGTATTTAGTATGTTTACTCGCTTTTAAGCCGAACGATTGACCATTACTCCGCTCTATCTCCTCAATACTACCGATGCACTGACGTTGATCACCGAGTTCGGTACCGCTCTTGATGAGCAGTCTATCGTGACCTTACTCCGCTCACTATGTCAGCAGATGGGGTTTGACCATTTTCGGTTGGGGTTCATTTCTCCGAGTTCGATACAGCGTCCTGACGTGCGGATCTTCAATGGCTGTCCTACGGAATGGGTTCAGGTGTATAACGAACGCGACTTTCTGACTGTCGATCCGGTCGTGCGTAAAGGCATGGTCTATAGCACGCCAATCCTGTGGGCCAATCTCATTGCCGAGTGTTGTGACCAACAGGATGCTGTTGGATTGGAGGTCATGATGCTAGCTCGAGAGGCTGGATTACGTGATGGCATCACCATCCCTTGGCATGGGCCTAATGGCCAAGTAGGGCTGCTCTCGCTCATCACGCGTACACCCCTGACTGAACATCAATGGCTGAGTGCGATCCCTTTTCTGAGCTGGTTGGCGACACACATTTTCGAAGCCGTTGTTCGAGTTTGCCTGTCAGATACGGTGCTTCGTGAGCCCTTGAGTCAGAGGGAGTAGGAGGTATGCCTGTGGGCGGCGGAGGGAAAGCAGGTCAGCGATCTTGCCAAGATCTTGGGAATTAAACCTCGGACTGTGACCTTTCACTTGGAGCGCATTGCGGAGAAGCTGGGGGCTAGCAGCAAGAATCAGGCAATCTCTTTGGCCCTGAAGCAAGGGATGGTCAGGCTGAACATCGATACAGCACAAGTGCGAAACATTGACGATGAAGTTTGTTGATGCTGGCCTGAGCAAGAAATTGCCCAATTTATGGTGGAATTGACTTCATGTGCAACGTTTAGCAGTCAATTTCATCTGTTTGAGCGAAACATTGCTCAGGGTGAGATGGTTGGTATTGAGGTGTGAGTCTAAGCTGTTGATAAATAACAGATAAAAAAGGTGGCATGGTTGCTGCTGTAGGCTGGTTGAGTGCTATCTCGTTTAACCAACCTATTTAGGAGCATACACATGCCAACTCCATGTTATATCAGCATCGAAGGTAAAACCCAGGGCAACATCACCGCTGGTGCCTTCACCTCCGATTCCGTCGGCAACATCTTCGTACAAGGTCACGAAGACGAGATGCTGGTACAAGAGTTCCAGCACGTTGTGACTGTCCCGACCGACCCGCAATCCGGTCAGCCGGCTGGTCAGCGTGTCCACAAACCGTTCAAGTTCACCGTTGCGCTGAACAAAGCCGTGCCGCTGATGTACAACTCTCTGGCTTCCGGCGAGATGCTGCCGAAAGTGACCCTGAAGTGGTACCGCACCTCCGTTGAGGGCAAGCAGGAGCACTTCTTCTCTACCGTACTGACCGATGCCACCATCGTTGACATCGACTGCCAGATGCCGCACTGCCAGGACCCGGCGAAGTCTGACTTCACCCAGCTTATCCAGGTCTCCATGGCTTACCGCAAGATTGACTGGGAACACACCGTTGCCGGTACTTCCGGTGCGGACGACTGGCGCGCCCCCATCGAGGCGTAAGCCGTGCTTCGGTACTTTGGTATTCCTTGTAAGTAGTAATGTGTCTTTGAGCCGGTTGTTCAACCGGCTTCTTGTACTGTGCATTTTCTCCAGCCTGGCCAACGGGTTGGCTGGAGCTTTTCTGTTTTGCCATCCCCCTGCTGGGGTTTGGTGCCCTGCCGGTGAATGCGGAGGGATGGCAAAGCAATAAGGAGTGTTCTGTTATGCAGACACACACATCGTATTACCCGTCATGTTACTTATCTTTGGTGACCACTTGTGTACCGGAGAGGGCGGTAGCGTGGTGTTTTGACAGGTTTCTGGCGCAGTTTCGAAAGGTGATAGGGAGATATCATGGCTAATCAGACCGGATTGCAATTCACCGTTAAGGTGGGCGCGCTGCCTGCCACCACGTTTGTTGTGGCAAGTTTTACGTTGCATGAGGCATTAAGCGATCCGTTCACCCTTTCATTGCAACTGGCGAGTAGTCAGCCGGATATCGATTTTGGTGCGGTACTGGATCAACCTTGTGAGTTGCTGGTGTGGTACAACGGCGAGTTGCAGCGACGTGTGAACGGTGTGGTGAGTCAGTTCGAACAAGGCGACAGCGGTTTTCGCAGAACGCGCTACAGCATGGAAGTCAAACCTGCGCTGTGGCGATTGGGTCTGCGTCATAATGCCCGTATTTTCCAGGCCCAAAAGCCGGAAGAGATCATTGGCGCCCTGCTACAAGAGCATGGCATTACTGATTACGCCTTTGCACTCAAAAACGCCCATGCTCAGCGGGAGTACTGCGTACAGTACCGGGAATCTGACCTTGAATTCATTAATCGCCTCGCCGCAGAAGAGGGGATGTTCTATTTCCATGAGTTTGAAGCAGGCAAACATCGGCTCGTGCTCGCAGATGATGCAGCTGCACTCACTGATGGACCTGCGCTCTTCTTCAATTTAGGGAACCGCTCACTGGAGCAAGGGCCTTACATTCGCCAGTTCCACTATCGAGAAGTAGTGCGTCAGGCTGAAGTAGAGCTCAAGGATTACAGCTTCAAGACCCCGGCCTATGCCTTGTCCCACAAGAAGATGGGAGCCGAGCTAGAGCACCAGCGCGATACCTACCAGCACTTCGACTACCCAGGACGCTTCAAGCAAGACCCCAGTGGCAAATCGTTTACCCAGTATCGGCTTGATGCTCTGCGCAGGGATGCCATTGCAAGCCGAGGCCAATCAAACTGTGCGGCGCTGTTGCCGGGCCAGACTTTTGCATTGAGTGAGCACCCAAATGCAGCGTTGAATACCGATTGGCAAATCGTCAGCATTTTTCATACCGGCAAGCAGCCTCAAGCACTGGAAGAAGAAGGCGGGGATGGTGCGACAACTGTTACCAATGAGTTCTCGGTTGTGAAAGCGCTGCAAACCTGGCGACCGCTCTTACCACATAAGCCCATGGTGGATGGTCCCCAAATAGCCACAGTCGTGGGGCCTTCCGGTGAAGAAATATATTGTGACGAGTTTGGTCGAGTGAAGTTGCAGTTCCCATGGGATCGCTATGGTGCCAGCGATGAGCAGAGTTCGTGTTGGGTTAGGGTTAGTCAGGGCTGGGCGGGTGGTCAGTATGGACTGATGGCCATACCACGCATCGGCCATGAAGTGATTGTGAGTTTCCTCGAAGGGGATCCTGATCAGCCCATCGTGACCGGGCGGACCTTTCACGCCATTAACCCATCACCGTACCCCTTACCAGGACATAAAACCAAGACAGTTCTTCGCTCGGATTCTCACCGAGGGAGTGGATACAACGAGCTCTCGTTCGAGGATGAGTCGGGGCAGGAGAACATTCATATCCATGCTCAGAAGGATATGTCAGTAAAAGTACTGCATGACATGATGACCAGAGTGGACTCTAGTGCGGTGGAAAGCATTGGGGAAAACCAGAGCACAGACATTGGTAAGCATCACCAGCACCGCGTCGGAGGAAATATGAATCTGACGGTGGGGGGACAAGGACTAGGTTTGTTAGGGGGGTTATTCAGCCTGATCTCCAACAGCGGAAAGTTTATGAAGAAGGAGTCTACGAAAGTAGGTGAGCCAGGGGTTGAACAATTTGCTGATGATATCAGTAAAGTTGGCGCTGCAGCTGAAACGCTATCATTGTCGGCGGGACAATCATTTAAAGATGCCGGAAGCTTCAAAGCAAATGCTGGTGCTGAAATGGCATCAAAAGGTACATCACTCGCTGGACTACTTTCAAATTTAATGCCCGGTTCTGGTATATATAACACCGTTGTGGAGAAATTTCGCTCTGATACAACAGGTATTGCTAGTACAGAGCAGGTCGGTCTCTATAAGAATACGTTGGTGGGCCATACCCAAACACTCTCCGTGGGACAAGTTTTTAAACTTTTGGTTGGCGATAAGTATGACATCGAAACTAAAGGTTCAATATTTTCGAGAACATTGAAACACACCTTGTACGCCAAGGAGAAGGTTGTTATCGGTGGGCCGGGGGGGACGATCACCATCGATGATAGCGGTATTACAATTAAGGCAAAGACGATCAAGATGAAAGCGTCATCGATTGATATGTCTGGCGGCGCAGCAGAGCAAGCTGCCGCCCTGAGTAGTGATAAGCCCTTTACTGAAGAGTGTCCTTATAAAAAGAAATGAAGAGGGAGCCTTGAGTGCTAGATAATCCATATGAGCTGGTGAGTGATGGTTTAAAAGCTACTATATTCACACCTGAATCCATTAATTATAATGGGCAGGAGATAACACTGAATACCTACTTGTTGCTGAATGCTGCGGCAAGTCCGGATATTTCTGTTTGCTTGGAAGGTTTTTCTCCTATCTACCGTTCGTTATTTGATGTTTCCATTCTGGATGATTTAGGACATGTTGCACCTTATCTCGTTCAGGTGGATATCACTAGTGATGTCTTGGATTGGTGGCTGGCAGAAGGGTATATGAAACAGTGGGGTATTATTATCCGTAGCCCTTTGTCAGTGATACCACTGGCCAGACACTTGAAAAAATTCACCAAAATAACTAATGCAGGCAGAACATATTTTTTCCGGTTCTATCAACCAAAAACATTCAATCACTTTATCCCGAATTTGACACAGGAACAACTGGCGGAATTCTTTTATCCACTTTATGCAGCGTATGCGGAAACTGCTGATGAACCTGAGCAACTAATGCATTACGTGTATGCTAGCAACCAATTAAAAATAGTAAAACTGGCCTTGCCGATGGCCACGCGACCTGAGGAGATATCAACCCATGTGGCACTTTGACAATCTGCAAATGGAATCGCATTTGGTGAGTGATAAAGATTTCTCCCGATGGTTTGTTGATGAGGTCATGGAAGAAACATTACCCGAGCACAAGCAAGGGCACACACCAGAGACCTTGTATACAATGACACTTAATGGACGTGAAATAGCCAAACGATTCAATATTCACAAGCCAACCAATCAGGCAAAGTTCCTGTATTTCATGTGGGGGATTGGGTCTAATTTTTTTGAGTTTGACGGATTTAGACAAATTCTATCTGATACCTCACGCAGCGAGGATGAGCGACTGGAAGCCTTATTCATTGATATCGATGATGAACAAGGTGCGGATGCCATCATGAACAGCCACCCCAATTACTGGTTTCCGGGGTGAGTGGGATTGACCAGCTAGGTAAAAACCATGTCAAATATAAAAAAACGAAGTGATAGTCCGGAGATCGAAGCCGCTCGCAAGGATGTCATGGAAATGGAGTCGAAATTTAATGCTGTGGTGGTGGATAGCGGCTTGGCAGCTGCTGGTATGGCGCCGCCACCATTTGGTACCGCAGCCGATGTCGTCTCATTAGGTCGCTCACTGTTCACGGGGGACTGGGGAGGGGCTGCTCTTGATGCATTGGGGCTTATCCCAATTTTCGGTGACGCTGCAAAAGGTACAAAAATAGCAGCGAAAGTGGCAGATGTGACAGCTGCTTTATCAAAAGCCAAAGCTGCACTTAATACTAAGTTATTTGCTTCAACACGGGAAAATGCAAAAAAATACTGGAATGAGATTATTAAGAAAAACAGGGCTAAGAATCTGGATAAAGAGTTAAAGAAATGTACAACAGAGGAGTGTAGGCGACTTGCGAAAGGAAAAATGGACCCTGGTCGTCTCCCCTCTTCTAAAAAAGGGAGCTGGGTTGGACCTGATGGAAAACCTTGTCCTGAAGGTACAGGAATGTACAAACCCGATCCGGAGAAGAACAAAAGCCTCTATGAAGCGGTCAAGCGCCATGGCAAAGAGGGTGTTCCTTTCAAAGATGGCCACCCGGATTTTTCAGGGTTTCCACCTTTAAAGGATGGTAAAGCGATTGGTGACGGAGGAAAACCCTATCAAGTCGAAATTGCAATGGAAGGGAATGCGAATGACTTTCAATCTGCTAGGAACGCGTACCGTGAAAAATACGGTAAAAACTTCGACCGTGTCAATAATGACCGTGTGGGGGCATGGCATCATGAACCAGATGGCGTTACTATGAGTTTCGTTGATAAAAGCGTACATCATGCATACAAAGATGCGGATACCGGTATTTCTAATAGTGGTACAGCCCATGCTGGTGGTAACTCAATGTTGAATAGTAAGGATTTTTAAATGGCGATTGAAAAACAAGATTTAGTTAACTGGAGATGGGAAAATAAAGATGTATCAAGTATTGCAGATAAAGTAAAAATCCAAGCTGCGATCAACTATATTGAGCGCGAACTTTCCGTTAAACTCCCTGATGAATACAAAGACTTCCTTCTTCTCACAGAGGATCAAGGGATTTTTTTTGAGGATGAAGGAAATGATCGCTTTTTAGCTAGGTACAATCATAAGGCTATGGTTGTCGTGATGAACATTTTTTTTCCTACGGAGCAAGTAATTGATTACACCAAGCTGTCTCAAGAGTCCATTTACGACCATAGAACTTTGCTGACAAATGGATTTATTGTGATTGCATGTGATTATGATGATAATGCAGAAGCTTATCTTATCTATGATGTGCGAGAGGAATCTGCAACCTATCAGCATATTTTTCATTGGCGCTATTATGTCGATAATTTGGTGGTTGGCGATGGGTTGGGGTTTGTCGCACGATCACTGAAAGAGTTTTTACATATGCCAACGTCAGAAGACAACTTATAAGCGCTAGCTATTGTCTAACAGTGGCACAGCCCATGCTGGTGGTAACTCAATGTAGCGTGGTGAAGATTTTTAGTATGAAGATACAAAATGAAGACTTGGTGAAATGGGAAACCGATGAACCAGATTTATTTATTGATCCAATCACTGTAAAAAGCAGACTTGCCGATGTGGAAAAGGCACTGTCGATTAAATTGCCAGATGAATATATCGATTATATCTGTTTGGTATCGGATCAAGCATGTAGCCCACGGGATGATGTAGATAATTTTATCGCAAGATATAATGGAAAAACTAGGATGACGGTCATGGTCACCTTATCTTCCACAAGTAGGGTTATGACCTCAACAAAGTTATTACAAGAGTCAATATATGATAATCGCTCGCTGTTACCTAATGGTTTAATTGCGATTGGTTCAGAATATGATGATGACGGTGATGCATATATTATTTATGATGTGAGGCCTGACTCACCCACCTATAGAAATATATTTCATTGGAGATATTACGTAGATAATTTAATTGTGGGTGATGGACTGGGGTTGTTGGCTTTGTCGTTAAAGGATTTTTTACATAAACCTGCATCGGAAAGTGAATTATAATTCGTGACTGAAATCTCCTTTATAAGTTGTTAAGTGACTTTTAATGGGCGATTTTAAAATTAAACTCTACTCGTGGATAGTGCATGGTTTTAATGTTTGCTTTTAGGTGTAAATAATTTAAAGTCTATCACTAGCGAATGTAATACATCATTTTAGTATTGTTTTTATATCAAGGCTAACTAGATATGTACACTGATCACGATCTGACTTTCATTGAAAACTGGCCGGAGGAATTACTAGCTCTTTCTTTCAAAAGTGAAGGTATTGAGCTTCAAGATAACGATGTAATTGCAATTGCTTCTTGCACTCAAGAATTCATGGATGCAAAGCGATTATTAGAAAGAAAGTCACTTTCTGAACAATTACGAGATGATATTGAATATGCATTGTCTAGATTCACAGGGCCAGTTTTTGTACGATTTGGTGGGGTCAGTTATCATGATAGAAGTATTCCGCATATTGAAAATGTAGACGCAGTAGTGAAGCAGTTATCAGTATCTAGCATTCGGGTCGCATCTTATCTCTGGGATTGTATTCAATCATCAACGCCAGCATGGTTGTTTTTACGAGCATGGCATGATATTCCTCGATGGGGGGAATTTAGGTGCTTTATTAAAAATGGCAGTGTAGTTGGTGTATCTCAATATCATTGCCTTGAATATTTTCCGTTCCTCCTTAAGAATGCTGATGAAATACGTCAATTGATAATTGTTTTTTTGCAAAAGCTTATTCCACTGTTGCACATTGAACATGTTGTTGCAGATATTGCGGTAACCTATCAGGATGGAAATTTTAACGTATTTTTGATTGAGCTCAACCCATTCATTCAGCGTACTGATGCTTGCCTGTTTTCTTGGTCGAATGGTGGCGATTTTAATGGTCGCATAAGAATTAATCGTAGCCAGACTGATGCGTTAAGAGAGAAAAGTAAAAGACCTTATTTACTATAGGAAAGTGTTATGGGAAAACCTATCGCAATACTGGGGCACATGCATGTCTGCCCAAAAGTTGAACCAGGGCCTGTCCCACATGTTGGGGGGCCAATTATTGATGCCGGACAGGCTATTGTCACCATTAACGGTGTCCCTGTTGCTGTTGTCGGTGGTAAAGCATTATGTACAGGTGTTGGTGCATCAGATGGGTTGGTTTCTG
Organism: Aeromonas sp. R4-2; assembly: GCF_040908295.1. Lineage (NCBI taxonomy): Bacteria > Pseudomonadati > Pseudomonadota > Gammaproteobacteria > Aeromonadales > Aeromonadaceae > Aeromonas > Aeromonas sp. R4-2. The sequence continues at coordinate 353,050 of NZ_JBFODL010000011.1, forward strand.
GGTCATCTGTCTTTACCATTCAGGGCAAACCTGTTGTCAGAATGGGAGATGGATGTGCTCATGGTGGAAAAGTTGTGCAGGGTTGGCCGACGATAACCTCTGATTGAATGGCGATACTATAATTATACAGGTGCTTTTTATGAAAAAGATCTATCTCAATACTCTCATTATATCTCTCACTCTATTTTCTGCGCTGATTAAAAGTGAGGAACCTCAGTGGCTGGAAGGTGTGTATGTCAATGAAGATCATGACGCGCTAGCAAAATCACTGACCTTTTGTAAGGCGGGAATGGCCCTTTATGATTTTATTAATGCAGGGTATGTTGTCGAAGGGGAAGGGGATGACAGGGTTATTACACTCTATTCCAACGGAGCATTTAAGCTAAAGGTTGCAGAAAATGGAAAAATTTTGATGCCTGATGATGATTTCACAAAACAGTGGCTGACAAAAAGTCGTCTTAAACTCGACGCAACACAACCTTATGAATGTAAACCTGGCTTCTGATTATCCTGGTGCTGTTGATTTTTACTGATCGCTGAATAGCAGGATTTTACCTGCATAAAAACCTCTGCTTCCTGCATGAAAATAATTATCGCAGCAGCATGAAAAATAATATTACTACTTCACGAGTAACCATGCCCGATAGCAGTCGCTAGCGTTACCGCTACGCCCCCTTTGGTCGGCGCATCGGCAAGGAGCGGGAGGGGCAGGTGAGCCAACTTACCGCGATAACCCGTGTCCACTATCGCTGGGACGGTGATCAGCTGGTGCAGCAACAAAGCTACCGGGCGGATGGCAACGCCGCCCGTCAGGTACAGTGGGTCTATGAGCCGGGCAGCTTCAGGCCGCTGGCCCAGTGGGAAGCTGGTGAGCAGGACGAGCGTCTGCACTGTATCGTGACCGATGTGGCGGGCACCGCCCGTGAGCTGTGCAGCGAAGCCGGTGACATTATCTGGCGCGGTGAACAACGGCTGTGGGGCAACTATCGCGCAGATGCAATCCCTCAACCGCTCAGGCGCTTCATTGGGGATGCGGCCAACGAAGAGACCTACTGTGAGTTGCGCTATCAGGGTCAGATTTATGACCAGGAGACTGGGCTGCACTACAACCGGCACCGTTACTTTGACACGGAGCTGGGGCAATATATCTCGTCAGACCCGATAGGTTTTGCTGGAGGGCTGAGGCCACAGGGGTATGTGCATAACCCGTTAGAGTGGGTAGATCCGCTGGGGTTGGCGGGATGTATTTTCAAAAAGAGCTCTCGCTCTGATTGTGATTATGAACTCGATGTTGATAGTTCGGTATATCCACAAACCACTCAACATATTCAAGAAGCTATGGATAATGGGCATCCATACATCGTGACAATTGATAGGTCTGGTGCAAAATCCAATAGAGCGAAAAGTCTTAAAGGGATTAAAACCAAACCAAATTTAGATCGAGATGAGTGGCCCATGGCAATGTTTGAAGAAGGTGGTGTCAGTGCTAGTGTGAAGCATATCGGCCCGTCTGATAATAGAGGCGCAGGTTCCAGTATAGGCAAAGCACTTGCAGACCTTCCTGATGGCACTAAAGTACTCTTTACGATTAAGTGATATGATTGAAGAACATAAAGTTGATTTGTTGGTATCTCATCGTCAGATTAGGCTTGAGAATAGGCCTTTTGATGATGCCTATTGTGATTGGGGGACGGGAAATATCCGTCAAGGGTGTATTATTAATGATGGCTTTGTAATATTCGACCCCATTGTTGATGGCACTTTTGGTGCATATGTACACTTCTCTGTTGTTAGCAGATTTGAGGTCAATGTGGATTGTCAGAGATGTATAGTGACGAACTTTCACTATACTAGTGAGTTTCCACTTTTGATATCTTCAGCTTTTGAAAGAGTTGATTTAAATGTTTCTTTGGAAAGTGGCGTTTACAACCTTTATTTTGAAATAATAGAGAAGGACGAAGTGTATTATAAGTTTACAATGACTGAGTCCAGCCAAGCTTCAAGAGGGGCTTTTTATGTCATAAATGATGATTTTGGTGGGGTTGAAGGTTCCTCCGTCTATCCAGGTAAAATAGATGATTGACTATATGCTTTTGAATAAAATTCAAAAGCATTGCCTTATTATTTAATGTCGGTGTTGTACCGGCATTTTATATTCTCCTTAATATTTCATTAGCTGACAATTCTAGCATGGCATTCAGTAAGAGCAAGACCGTAAGATGTATACTTTTAACATGCTGCGAGAGTTAAATATGGTTGAGCTTGTTTTTTCTCAAAAAATAACAGAGCAGGACATGAAAGAGTTTGAGTCAATATTTCCAGTGGCTATTCCAGATTCATTTAAAGCACATTACCTCAAGATAAATGGAGGATTTGTTTCAGAGGAGGATGTAGAAGCTGAGCTATGGGGCTTGCCAGTAAATGGTTTTAATCCAATTAAATATGGTCGGCTGACTATTGAAGAACTAATTGAAGATATTCATGAGATAGAACCAAGCGATACGCAGTATGGTTCTTGGGGGCCTAATAAATTTTTACCTTTTGCTTATGATTTTGGTGGTAACACCATATTTATGTCGTTGAGAGATAGTGATCTTGGTGAAATATATATTTATGCTTCGGATGGAAATAACATATGTCATGTCGATTCGAGTTTCTCATCCTTTTTGAAACGCCTATATAAAATGGATTAATATTTTTCAAAAAATTTGTGGGGAACCTTCAGCAGTACAATCCTCTGACACCGGCATATTGCCGGTGTTTTTTTACAGCCACTGAGGCGACACAGGGCTGGAAACTCAATGGCAACGGCCAGGTGGTGGCCGAGCGCAGCAAGCGCGGCCACGAGCGTCAGGCTCGGCTGTTTGGCTATGACAGCGAACTGAACCTCTGTGAGCTCTCCCATATTCTGCCCAGCGATGGGCAACCGTTATCCAGCCAACAGGCTCAGGCCGAGCCCTTGCGCCGTTATGACGCTGCGGGCCGGGCCAGCCAGATAGGGCAAAATCAGTACCGCTACGACAAGTGCGGACGGCTCAGTGAGAAGGTGGTATCACGTCCCGGTTTCCGGCCCCAGACCACCCAATTTGAGTGGGATGGCTTTGACCGACTGCAGCGGGTCATTTTGCCCGATGGTAGCCGCTGGCGTTACCGCTTCGACCCTTTTGGTTGGCGCATCGGCAAGGAGCGGGAGGGGCAGGTGAGCCAACTCACCGCGATAACCCGCATCCACTATCGCTGGGACGGTGACCAGCTGGTACAGCAACAAAGCTACCGGGCCGATGGCAACGCCGCCCGTCAGGTGCAGTGGGTCTATGAGCCGGGCAGCTTCAAGCCGCTGGCCCAGTGGGAAGCAGGGATGCCGAGGTTATGCGGATGTCGCCTACGACAGTCAAGCCCGCCATCAACTGATAGTAGGTAAAGGGGCGACAGCCTGTATTCCACCTCGCAAGAATGTGGCCTACGGGAAAAGGGACATCAAACAAATGAGGCTGTGCAGGTGATGCGCAAGGAAGCGTTGGTGCGCTGGGAAAAGATATCGTGGTATCACCGTCTCTCGTTGGCAGAGACGGCAATGCGTCGGTTCAAACAGTTGCTGGCGGGGACAATCAGTCTGCGTAACTACAACGGCAAAATGGGAGAAGTGATGACGTTTGTAAGCTCCATAAACAAGCGGAATACTCTTGGCCTACCAGCCAGAAAGCCCCAAATGTAGTGCTCACCCGGGATTGGGGAAGTCATGACTTACTGGCTGATTTGGGCAGCAACGCCCAAGAGCGCCCTTCACCATATCACACTCAGGCATCTCTATGCGATATCGTGCATAAAATCAATGTGTTCTATGCCGTATAACAATCCTGTGAAGCCTTAATCGGGGTATGTGATTTATATCGCCACGCTGCCATAGCGACAATTATTGGCGTATATGTGTAGAGACGTTACTTGACTAGATGTTTAGGCAATACGGACAGGCATTCTGTACTGCGCAACGTATTTTTTATTCTGTCATTTACGCGGGGCTGAATATGTGACTCATCATTTTTTTTGCAGCAAGAGTCAAACTTTAAGTGGGTCTTTTCTGATTGATGGGTCGTCATTTTCTCTTTCTATCGTTATGCTGGCGCCGAGCGGGAGTTAGCTGTGTTAACATTTAATGAGAATGCGTCAGCTGTTGTCGCAAATCAGTTTGGCCAAGAGAGGGGTTAACTGGAAAATGGATGGATTTAAGTTCATTTAATAAAGCTAGTTGCGATTAAAGAAATGACCAATAATTCATAACCTGTTGATCTTATTCTTGTTTTGTTGCTCTCAAATCGAAAGGAATCTCTTTTGTATCAATGGTAATTAATGTTGTTATGACAGCTAGGGTAGGCGTAGTGCTGGTTTCATTGTGGTAAGTGATTAATGCTTACTTTCATATTAGAGTAATGGCTTTATTCGGTTTTTTATCTTTAATTTCAATAGGTCAAGTCTGGTTTTGTTCAACTGTCATTTATTACAGTTGCTGCTAATGATATTAGCTATAAGCTTTGCTTCTCTTGATAAAACCTTCAACTCGGGTACTAGAGCATGGGAAAAGGAATTGATGGCGCAACAGTCGCGCCCAAAGAACGTATAAATATCAAATATGTACCGGCAACCGGCGGTCAACAGGCGGAGATTGAACTCCCATTGACCATGATGGTGGTCGGTAATATGAAAGGACGCAGTGAAGATACCCCCATTGAGGAGCGTCAAACTGTCTCCATCGACAAGAATAATTTCTCATCTGTCATGAAAGAATCTGCACTGGAACTGAACTTCTCCGTTCCTAATCGTTTGGAAGAGAACAGTCAGGACGAACTGCCGGTTTCAATCAAAATCCAGTCTCTGGAAGACTTCACTCCTGACAACGTGGCTCAGCAAGTGCCCGAACTGCGCAAGCTGCTTGAACTGCGCGAAGCACTGGTTGCCCTGAAAGGGCCGTTGGGGAATATCCCTGCCTTCCGCAACCGCCTGCAGGATCTGCTGTCCAGTGATGAGGCTCGTGAGCAACTGCTCAAAGAGCTGGATTTGATCAAGCCTGCCGAGTGATCGGCGGGTTGTATTGACTGACGAGAAAGGAACAAACATGTCTTTGGTCGAAGAACAGATTCAAGCGGGGGCGGGTGCAGCCTCCTCGTCCTCTTTGCTGGACGAAATCATGGCGCAGGCTCGCATCACACCGGTTGATGAGGGGTACAGTGTTGCCAAACAGGGTGTGGCTGCGCTCATCGCCAATATTCTGGATAGCGGTTCAACCGCCGAGCCGGTCAACAAGGCGCTGGTTGACAGCATGATTGTCGAGCTCGACAAGAAGCTGAGCAAGCAGATGGACGTCATCCTGCATGCCAAAGAACTGCAAGAGATGGAGTCCTCTTGGCGCTCCCTCAAGCTGTTGGTAGATCGCACCGATTTTCGTGAAAACATCAAGATCCAGGTGCTGCACGCTACCAAGGAAGAGCTGCTGGAAGATTTCGAGTTTTCCCCCGAAATCACCCAATCCGGCCTCTACAAACACGTCTACTCCAGCGGCTACGGCCAGTTTGGTGGTCAACCCGTGGGTGCCGTGATTGGTGATTATGCCTTCACGCACAGCTCACCTGATATCAAGCTGATGCAGTATGTCAGCGCAGTGGGTGCCATGGCCCACGCACCCTTCATCTCCTCTGTTGCGCCTGCCTTCTTTGGCGTAGACAGCTTTACCGATCTGCCTTCTATCAAGGATCTGAAATCGGTGTTCGAAGGCCCGGCATACACCAAGTGGCGTGCACTGCGCGAGTCGGAAGATGCCCGTTATCTGGGGCTGACCGCACCACGTTTCCTGGCCCGTCTGCCTTATGATCCGACCGAAAACCCTATCAAGGGTTTCAACTATCAGGAAGATATCAGCTCGGATCACGATCACTATCTGTGGGGCAACACAGCCTATCTGATGGGCACGTCCCTGACCGACAGCTTCGCCAAGTACCGCTGGTGTCCGAACATTATTGGCCCGCAAAGCGGTGGCGCCATTCACGATCTGCCGGTGCATGTCTATGAGGCCATGGGGCAGCTGCAAGCGAAGATCCCGACCGAAGTACTCATCACCGACCGTCGCGAGTATGAACTCTCTGAAGAGGGTTTCATCACCCTGACCATGCGCAAGGACAGCGACAACGCTGCGTTCTTCTCTGCCAACTCGGTGCAAAAACCCAAGGTGTTCCCCAATACCAAGGAAGGCAAGGAAGCGGAGACCAACTACAAGCTGGGTACCCAGCTGCCCTACATGTTCATCATCAATCGTCTTGCGCACTACATCAAAGTGTTGCAGCGCGAGCAGATCGGCTCCTGGAAGGAGCGTCAGGATCTGGAGCGTGAATTGAACGGTTGGATCAAGCAGTACGTTGCAGACCAAGAGAACCCGCCGGCAGACGTGCGTAGCCGTCGTCCGCTGCGCGCCGCCCAGATCAAGGTGCTGGACGTGGAAGGGGAGCCGGGCTGGTACCAGGTTGCCATGGCCGTGCGTCCGCACTTCAAGTACATGGGGGCGAGCTTCGAGCTCTCTCTGGTTGGTCGACTGGACAAGGAATAAGGCCCGATGCCGCATCTCTCTTCCTGGGATAGAGGAAATGCGGCCAGCCTGTTTGATCGTATCCGGGGGGAGGGGCTTGGCTCCTCCCCTCGTTCGGAAGTTGATGAATTGGTCGACTCTGTCAAACGTCAGCTCGAGCAGATCCTCAACACTCGTCCCGGTAATTGCCGCAGTGCGCCTGAGCTGGGTGTCATCGATTTCAATGATGCCACCCAGGGCAGTGCGGATATCAAGGGGCGGATCCGGGAGGCGATCCGGCAATGCATCCGTCGTTATGAACCTCGGATCATCCATGTGGATGTCCGTTCACCCGACTATCAGGCAAGTCCGCTTGAGATGTCGTTTCAGGTGACGGCCCATGTGCGGCTGGAGCATATCGAGCAAGTTACCTCGTTCAACGTCCATATGGACAGTCACCGTCACTACCGCATGGTCTGATCAATGTCGCTGGAACATTACTTCAGGGATGAGTTGGCTTTTTTGCGCCTGCAAGGGCGCGAATTTGCCGATAGCTATCCCGAACTCACCCGCTTTTTGTCGGAGCAGAATACCGACCCTGATGTGGAACGCCTGCTGGAAGGCTTTGCGTTTCTTACGGGCAACCTGCGCGCCAAAATCGAGGACGAGTTTCCCGAGCTGACCCACGGTCTGCTCAATATGCTCTGGCCGAACTATCTGCGTCCCGTTCCCAGCATGACCATCATGCAGTTTTCGGTCATTCCGGGGGCCATCGCGCAACCGGCGTTGGTCAGGCAGGGTTGTCAGCTGGACAGCCTGCCAATCGATGATGTGACCTGCCACTTTCAGACTTGTCATGATGCCTGGGTCTATCCGGCCGAGATGCGCCAGATCACGGCACAAAGTGGCAACGATCTCTCGACTATCTCGCTCGATATTGCGCTGCATGCACCCTTGCCGCTCAGCGAGTTGCAGCTGGACAAGCTGCGCTTTTTCCTCGGTGGCGACAGCTACACCGCTTATGAGCTCTACTTCTGGCTCTCCAACCAGCTCTCCCATATCGAGCTGGAGTTCGGCGGCAAGCGCTTTCGTCAGGAGGCCAAGGCACTCAAATCGGTCGGCTTCGAGCGCGATGATGCGCTGTTGCCCTATCCGAACAACGTTTACTCCGGCTACCGGATCTTGCAGGAGTATTTCTGCTTCCCGGAGAGCTTCCTCTTCTTTGAACTCTCGGGTGGCGAGTGGCCCAAACAGCCGCTGCCGGTGAGTGAATTCAAAATCCATTTTTGTTTCGACCGACCGCTGCCGGCGGAGCTCAAGATCCGCCCTGACTCTTTCATGCTCAACTGCGTGCCGGCCATCAACCTGTTTCAGCACGACAGCGAGCCGGTCAATCTCAACGGTCGTCAGGCGGAATACCCGCTCAAGGCGAGTTATCGCTATGCCGACAGTTTCGAGATCTTCTCGGTGGATCAGGTTGAAGGCTGGGTTGAGGGCAATCTGGGCCGCGCCCGGGGCACGCCACGCATTTATCAGCCGTTCGAAAGTTTTCAGCATCAGATTGAGCGGGCCAAACAGCGGCTGGCGCTCTATTACCGGGTGCGGGTCCGAGAGTCGGTGAGCGGTGATGGCTTCGAACACAGCCTCTCGTTCGTGCGGGGAGATGAAACCACTACGGTCGATCTGGATGAATCCATTTCGGTGACGCTCACCTGCACCAACCGCTCCCGCGCTGCCCGCCTCAAGGTGGGCAGTATCTGCGTACCGACCGGCAGTTCACCGTCGTTTGCTACCTTCCGCAACCTGATCCGGCCGACCCGGCCGCTGCGTCCGGCACTGGATGGCAGCCTGCATTGGACCCTGATTTCCAACCTGTCGCTCAACTATGTCTCTCTGCTGCGCCGGGATGCTCTGGTGCAGGTGTTGCGTACCTATGACTTTCCCGCTTTGCACGACAAGCAGGCAGAGCAGGCGTCGCGCAAGCGGCTGGCGGGGATCGAGGAGATCGAGACCAAGCCTGTGGACAGGCTGGTGCGTGGCATGCCGGTGCGGGGGCTCAAGTCGGTGCTCTCCATCCGCCAGTCCGCTTTTGGCAGCGAAGGGGAGCTCTATCTGTTCAGTACCGTGCTGGCCCACTTCTTCTCGCTCTATGCCAGCGTCAACGCTTTCCACCTGCTTGAGGTGGTCAATCTCGATAACAAGGAGCGCTATCAGTGGCCAGTCCAGATCGGTCAGCACTCCCTGATGTGAGCACCGCCAACGAGGCGCCCCGTTTCAATTTCTTCCAGCTGGTTGAGCTGCTCAACCGGCTGGACGGTGCCGATCAGGAGCGTGGTCTCGACCACCTGCCGAGTGACGAAAATATTCGTTTCAAGGCGACTGCATCGCTGGGGTTTCCCACCAGCGATGTGCTGCAAATTGGCCGCGACGAGAAGGGGCGCCACGAGCTGGAAGTGGCCTTTCTGGGTCTGCACGGCAGTCAGTCGCCGATGCCGGGGTACTACCTCGACTCGCTGGCGTGGGAGTACGCCCAGGGGGAACAGAAGCTCGGTCTTTTCCTGGATTTCTTCCACCACCGCCTGCTGACCCTGCTGCACCGGATCTGGCGCAAGTATCGCTACCACGTCCGTTTTCAGGATGACGGTGAGGATGGGTTCTCCCGTCTGATGTTTGCGCTGGTGGGGCTTGGCAACGATGCCGTCTGTCAGAGTTTGCCGGTCAACCGCGCCAAGATGCTCTCCTATGCGGGCATGCTGGCCAGCCCCAGCCGCTCGCCCGAGGTGGTCGCCGGTCTGGTGGCCCACTGTTTCGACTTGGCGGATGTGGAAGTGAGTGCTTGGCAGTGGCGCAAGGTGCCGATCCATCCGGAGCAGCAAAACCGCTTGGGCGGTGCTGGCGCTACCTTGGGGCAGGACTTCGTCATCGGTGACAAGGTCAATGATTGTGCCGGCAAGTTTTTATTGAAAATCAATGATCTGAGTTTTAGCCAGTTTCTCGGATTTCTCCCGAACGGGGAGCATTTCCACGCACTGGTGACCTTTGTCTCCTTCATCTTGCGCGATCAGTTGGCCTGGGATCTGCGGCTTGGCTTCGGTCAGGAGCAGGCCAAGGGGCTGAGATTGGGGGAGGAGCAGAGTGCCCGTCTGGGGTGGAGTACCTTTCTTGGCCAACCGCCGAGTGACCCGTTCGTGACGATCTGTGTACAGGAATAAGCACAGAAATTCAGTGTAGGAATACGTGCAGGAGTGAATGTGGACGACTTTAACCAGCAACTATCTCTGGTGGTGCTCAACAGCGAGCAGCTCGACGGCAGCCAGCAGGTGCAATATCGCTTCGACGAGATGGGGGGAACATTGGGCTCCTCCGAACAGGATGACTGGCAACTGCGAGACAGGTTGGGGGCGGTGATGCCAGCCCATGCCCGCGTCGAGCTCAATGACGGTCGTTTCTGTCTGTGCGATCTCAGCGGCCAGACCTACATCAATGGTGCCACCTCGCCCATCGGGCGGGCTCGCAAGGTCAACCTCGAGCAGGGTGACGAGCTGATTGTCGGCCCTTTTCGCCTGAGAGCCTATCTCGGTGCCATCTCCCCCGAGCAGAGTTTGCAGCAGGTGCTGGGCAACCGTCCGACCGAGCAGCTTGATGAGTGGCTGGCCAGCGATCCTCACCACCCCCAGACCCTGGATGATCCACAGGCCCTGGCGGTCGACCCCCTGCTGGCATTGCAGCAGGAGCGTGCGGCCCCGAGTCCGTTGGTGGATGCTCGCCTGCAGGCTCAACCGCAGTTTCAACCGGATATGGACACCGTATCCCTCGCTCCATTTTCAGCCGTCGAGAACACCATGAACCAAGAATTTCTGGATATGCCCACCATCGAGAACCACCCCGACTTCCAGCCACTGGAGGGCGTTGATCACGTCGCCCTGACTCCGCTGATGCGTGGTCTTGGCCAGCCGTTGCAGCTGCAAGACACCCAGCAAGCCCACGACATGCTCGAAGAGATGGGCAAGACAGTGCGTGCCATGGTGGAGGGGTTGCTGCAACTGCAAAGCGATCAGGCGGCGCTGGCGGACAAGCACCTGCGCCCCATCGAAGATAACCCGCTGCGCCTTGGTCTCGATTATGACGAGACCCTGGCGGTGATGTTTGCCGAGCAGAAGAGCCCGGTGCACCTGACCGCGCCTGCTGCGGTGGCCGAGAGTCTGCGCAATGTGCGCATTCACCACGTGGCGAACCAGCAGGCTATTGGCGCTGCGCTGGACAGCATCCTGCAAGCGTTCTCGCCCGAGGCGTTGCTCGGCCGTTTCGAGCACTACCGTCGTACCGGTACCCCGGGTGTGGCCGATGAAGGCTGGGCCTGGAACATGTACCAGCACTACTACCGCGAACTCACCTCCGCCCGTCAGCAGGGGTTCGACAAGCTGTTCCATCAGGTCTACGCCCAGGCGTATGACCAGGCCGTGCGTCAGCAACAGGGACTTATTTGATGATACGTGCACTGTGGTTTGGGGCCTGTCTGCTGGCCCTGGCCGGTTGTACCACCATGGGCAAGATGGCCGATGTGGCCATGAACCCGGATATTCAGGTGGGGAGCAACGATGACCAGCCCTCCACCCTGGGGCTCAGCCTGTTGGCAGAGCCTGATGTCAACCCCAACGAGAGCGGGGAGGCGGCACCCATCGAGTTTCAGGTGGTGCTGCTGGCTGAAGATTCCAAGCTGCTCGCTACGGACTATGACCAGGTGACGGCGGATGTGGAGAAGGCCCTTGGCAAGAACTACCTGGATCATCAGGACTACACCCTGCTGCCCGGCCAGTTCAAATACCTGCCTCCCGTCAAGCTTGATGAGAAGACCCGTTACATCGGCGTGATTGCACGGTACGCCGATCCGGACAGCGCCGAGTGGCGCAAGGTCATCAAGGTCAAGAGCAAGGGAACGGCCTATCAAATTCTGGTGCACCTGCGCCTGGATGAAGTGGAACTACAAAAAGAAGAAGAATAATTATGTCGAGTCGAAATCGGGTTATCTGGCGTGAAGGGCTCTTTATCAAGCCCCAGCACTTCCAGCAACAACAGAGACATTCAGATTACGCGCTGCACGCGCGTTTGAGCGCGCTGTCCGACTATTTCTACGGGTTGCAGTCGCTTGCCATCAACGAGGATTACCTCGGCTTTGGCCGTATCGCGCTGGTGGGGGCCACCGGTATCCTGCCGGATGGCACCGTCTTCAACATCCCGAACGATGATGTGCTGCCAACCCCGCTGGAGATCACCGATGCCTCGGTGGCCAACCAGAAGGTCTATCTGGCGCTGCCGCTCTCGGTAAGCGGGGTCAACGAGGTCAATCAGGGCGGTCAGGTCGCTACCCGACTGCAGGCCCATCGCCACGACGTGCGCGATCTGCACAGCGAAGGGGGCGACGTGGTCTCCCTCGAAGTGGGGCGGGTCAGCTTGCGGTTGATGCTGGAGCGGGAAGACCGCAGCGCCTACGCGTCCCTCGCCATCGCCCGCATTCTGGACAAGCGCCCGGACGGTGGTCTTGTACTGGATCCCAACTTCATGCCTTGCAGTATCAGTGTCTCTGCCATTCCGACCCTCAAGCGCTTCCTCGGTGAATCGGCTGGCCTCGTGGCCGAGCGGGCTCGCAGCCTCTCCCAGCGCATCGCTGCGCCGGGACAGCAGGGGGTGGCCGATGTGGCCGAGTTCATGATGCTGCAACTGCTCAACCGGGCTCAGCCCCAGCTCTCCCATCTGGCGCGTCTTGGCACCCTGCACCCCGAGCGGTTGCACGAGGCGCTGGTGCAGCTTTGTGGCGAGTTGATGACCTTTACCGACGAGTCCCGTTTGCCCCCCGAGTTCCCCGCTTATCGTCATGACGATCAGCAGGTGAGCTTCGAGCCGGTGATGTTGGCCCTGCGTCAGGCGCTCAGTACCGTGCTGTCGCCACGTGCCGTCTCCATCCAGCTGCGCAAGCACCAGTACGGCGTCATGGTGGCCATGGTCAACGAGAGCGAGTTGATGCAGAGCGCCGACTTCGTGCTGGCAGTGCGTGCCCGCATGCCGCAGGAGCAGCTGCGCAAACAGTTGCTGCAGCAAACCAAGGTGGCGTCGAGCGACAAGATCCGCGAACTCATCAGCCTGCAGTTGCCCGGTATCCCGCTGCTGCCGCTGCCGGTGGCGCCGCGCCAGTTGCCCTATCACGCCGGTTACAGCTACTTCCAGCTCGACCGTCAGAGCCCTGCCTGGCAGATGCTGGCGGTCAGCAATACGCTCGCCTTCCACATTGCAGGCGATTTCCCCGAGCTCGACATGCAGCTCTGGGCCATCCGTAGCCAGTGATCGCATCAAGGAAACAAGCAGAGATGACCACGGACATTATCAACAACGAGCAACTGAGCGACCTGCTGTTCGATCACGCCGAGCAGCTGGACATGGATTCGGACTACTGGTTCCGCCTGCGTGGCCAGAGCATCAACCCGATGATCGATGCGGTGACCCCGCTATTGGGGCTGGTACAGCGGGTGCGTCTGTTGTCGCGCTACGACCGGGTGCCCGAGCTTTATCAGCGGGTGGTGACCGAGATCCAGGCCATCGAGCAGGAGTTGATGGCGCAGGGTTACGAGAACGGCGTCGTCCTCTCGTTTCGCTACATCCTCTGTACTTTTATCGATGAGGCGGTGATGGGGCGCGACTGGGGCAGCCAGAGCGAATGGTCCCAACACTCCCTGCTGGCCAGGTTTCACAACGAGACCTGGGGGGGCGAGAAGGTATTCGTGCTGCTGTCGCGTCTGCAGGAAGATCCGGTGCGCTATCGCGACATTCTGGAGTTCATCTATCTCTGCCTCTGCCTCGGTTTTGAGGGGCGCTACAAGGTGATGAGCCAGGGCCGTGACGAGTTTGAACGGATCGTCAAGCAATTGCACAAACAGTTGTCACTCGAACGTGGCGGTGAGGCACCCTGCGTGTTTCATCTCGATCTCGGTCAGCAGGCGTCTCGCTACCAGCTGCGCAAGCAAGTCTCCCTGCGCACCCTGTTTATGGGCGGCGCGTTGATCCTGGCCATCATCTTTGGCCTCTATCACCACCAACTCAATAACCAGACCCAGGACGTACTGCGTCAACTGGGCGAATTATTAAAATAAATACTTAAGGAGAGCACGCCTTGATTCGTATAGAGCTACCGGTACTGGTGGAAAGACTCAACCCCATCTGCCGTCACATGCTGGAGGAGGCCGCGGCCCTCTGTGTCAATCATCAGGGGGCCGAGATCCGCATCGAGCACCTGCTGCTCAAGATGCTGGAGACCCCCCTCAGCGATGTGCGTCAGATCCTCAAACGGGCCGAAGTTGAGGTTGAAGAGTTAAAGAGCCTGCTGCAACCCTCGGCGGCCGATAACGGTTATGGTCAGGGTTATCCCTCCTTCTCGCCGCTATTGGTGGAGTGGCTGCAAGACAGCTGGCTGCTCGCCTCTGCCGAGCTGCAACATGGCCAACTGCGCAGCGGCGTCATGCTGCTGGTGCTGCTGATGACTCCCCAGCGTTACCTGCCGGGCTCGGTGACCCGTTTGCTTGCCAACATCAATCGCGAGCTGCTGCGCCAGCAGTTCGACGAGTGGGTGAAAGAGTCTGCCGAGACCCAAGTGACCGTTTCTGCCAATGGCACTTCGACTCAGGCCGCGCTGCCCGCCGATGCCAGCCTGCTGGCCCGCTTTACTGTCAACGTCACCGAACAGGCCCGTCAGGGAACCCTGGATCCGGTACTCTGCCGGGATCACGAGATCGATCTGATGATCGACATCCTCTCCCGTCGCCGCAAAAACAACCCCATCGTGGTGGGGGAGGCGGGTGTCGGTAAAAGTGCCCTGATCGAAGGGTTGGCGCTGCGCATCGTCGCAGGCCAGGTGCCGGAAAAATTGCGCGATGTGGAGCTGATGACCCTGGATCTTGGCGCCATGCAGGCCGGAGCCTCGGTCAAGGGGGAGTTCGAGAAGCGTTTCAAGGGGGTGATGCAGGAGGTCAAGGACGCCGTGCGACCTGTCATCCTCTTTATCGATGAGGCCCACACCCTGATCGGGGCGGGCAATCAGGCGGGCGGGCTGGATGTCTCCAACCTCATCAAACCCGCGCTGGCCCGTGGCGAACTGCGCACCATCGCCGCCACCACCTGGGGTGAGTACAAGAAATACGTGGAAAAAGATGCCGCCCTGTCGCGCCGCTTCCAGCTGGTGAAAGTGGGTGAGCCTAATGCAGATGAAGCCACCGTGATCCTGCGTGGCCTGCGCAGCATCTACGAAAAGGCCCACGGGGTGCTGATCGATGAGGAAGCGCTGCAAGCCGCTGCCCAGCTCTCCGCCCGTTACATCTCCGGTCGTCAACTGCCGGACAAGGCGATCGACGTACTCGATACCGCCTGTGCCCGGGTGGCCATCAACCTGACCACGCCACCGCGCGCGGTCAGCCATTTGCAAAACGAACTGCGCCAACGTGAGCTGGAGATCCGTCAGCTGGAGCGCCAGAGCCTGATCGGCCTGGGTGACAACGATGAACGACTCACAGAACTGAAAGCGGCCCAGCAGACCTGCCGTGACACTCTGCGTGAGCAGGAAGCCCAGTGGCAGCAACAGCAGGGATTGGTGCATCGGATTGTCGAGCTGCGTGCCGCTCTGCTGGCCGATCAGCAGGATGAGATGCTGGCCAGAGAAGCGCTGGATCTCGCCGATGCGCCGCTCGATCCGCAAGCGGCTGCCGAGCAGCTGGCAGGTCTCGAGCGCGAGCTGGCCGAGCTGCAACAGGGTGAGGTACTGGTCTCTGCCCATGTCGACAAGACTCAGGTCGCAGCGGTGATCGCCGAGTGGACCGGGGTGCCGCTTAATCGCATCTCCCAAGGGGAGCTCGATGTAGTGACCCGTCTGCCGGAGTACCTTGGCGAGCTCATCAAGGGGCAGGATGTGGCGGTGGCTCACCTGCACAAGCACCTGCTGACCGCCCGTGCCGATCTGCGTCGTCCAGGCCGTCCGCTGGGTGCCTTCCTGCTGGTGGGGCCAAGCGGGGTCGGCAAGACTGAAACCGTGCTGCAGA
Organism: Aeromonas sp. R4-2; assembly: GCF_040908295.1. NCBI lineage: Bacteria > Pseudomonadati > Pseudomonadota > Gammaproteobacteria > Aeromonadales > Aeromonadaceae > Aeromonas > Aeromonas sp. R4-2. The sequence continues at coordinate 368,677 of NZ_JBFODL010000011.1, forward strand.
TTGCCGAGCTGATGTTTGGCGGTCGCCAGTATCTGACCACCATCAACATGTCCGAGTATCAGGAGAAGCACACCGTATCCCGTCTGATCGGTTCGCCTCCCGGCTATGTCGGCTTTGGCGAGGGTGGCGTGCTGACCGAAGCCATTCGCCAGAAACCCTACTCGGTGGTGCTGCTGGATGAGGTGGAAAAAGCCCATCCTGACGTGCTCAACCTCTTCTATCAGGCGTTCGACAAGGGCGAGCTGGCCGATGGGGAAGGGCGGATCATCGACTGCAAGAACGTGGTCTTCTTCCTCACCTCCAACCTCGGTTTCCAGACCATCGTCGATCATGCCGAGCAGCCTGATGACCTGCTGGATGCACTCTATCCGGAGCTGGCCGCCTTCTTCAAACCGGCCCTGCTGGCGCGGATGGAGGTGATCCCCTACCTGCCGCTCGGTCACGACACCCTGGTGCAGATCGTGGGTGGCAAACTCAACCGGCTGGTCAAGCTGCTCAAGGAGCGTTTCGGTGCCGAGGTGGTGCTGGAGAGCGAGGTGGCCGAGGAGATCCTGCTGCGGGCCAACCGCAGCGAGAATGGCGCGCGGATGCTGGAGTCCGTCATTGATGGAGCCCTGTTGCCGCCGGTTTCCCTGCAACTGTTGCAGCGCCTCTCGGCCGGTGAGCCCATCAACCGGGTGCGCTTCTTGGTGGCCGATCACCAGTTTGTGGCCGAGGTGGAGGGCTGACCATGGAGCAAGCCCTCGCATTCGCCCTCGCGCTCACCTCGCAACGGGATGAACAACATCTCTGCCACTGGTGGAGTTCGACCCTCCATGCCAGCTTCCAGCCCAAAGGACTGCTGCTTGGCATGCTGGACGTGAGCGGCCGCCAGCTGGAGTGCAAAGGGTGGGTCAAGGGGCAGGAGGTTGCGCTGGCGCTGGCGGTAGATGATTTCTCTCACCCACTCGCCTATGTGCTGCACAAGGCGCAATCCCGCACCTGGGATTCCCTCCATGGCGGTGCCCGCATTGAGCATGCCGGTTTTCGCGCACTGCTGGCCAACCTTGGCCAGCAGTGCGGCCTGCACGCCTTTCCGCTCAATGATGGCAACGGCAAGCCGTTTGCCGTGCTGGCAATGATGGACAGTGGAGATGTGTTGCAGGAGTGGGCGGCTCGCCCCGAGCTGGCCAGTCTGGCGCAGGTCTTTTGCAACCAGCTCACTCTGATCCGCGATCTGGGACGTAGCCGCCGGGATCAAAACGTGCTGCGCGACTCCCTGCGTCAGATCAAGGGCGAGGGGGAGCGCCAGCGCCAGCACGAGAAGTTGCTCGGGGATCAGCTGGTTGGCCAGTCGGCGGTGATCCGCGGCTTGCGCGAGCAGATCGCCCAGGCGGGCCAGCACAAGCTGACCGTGCTTATTCAGGGGGAGACCGGCAGTGGCAAGGAGGTGGTCGCCCGCTTGGTGCACCAGTGCTCCGAGCGCGCCGCCAAGCCGTTCGTCGCCATCAATTGTGCCGCCATCCCGGAGAATCTCATCGAGAGCGAGCTGTTCGGTTATCAGAAAGGGGCCTTCTCCGGCGCCCTCTCCAACAAGACCGGGCTGGTGGCGCAGGCCAATGGTGGCACCCTGTTTCTCGACGAAGTGGGCGATATGCCCGCCGCCATGCAGGCCAAGCTGCTACGGGTGCTGGAAACCCGCAGCTACCGGCCGCTTGGGGCAGAGCAGGAGTATCACTCCGATTTTCGCCTCATCGCCGCCACCCATCAGCCGCTGACCCGCCATGTGGAGGAGGGCCGATTCCGTGCCGACCTCTACCACCGTCTCTGCCAGTGTCTGCTGCTGATCGCCCCCTTGCGAGAGCATATCGAGGATGTGCCGCTGCTCTGCCAGCACTTCATGGCCCAGTTTGCCGCGCAGGATGACAAGGGACTGGCTGGCTTGCAGCGCAAGTTCCTCAAGCAACTGCAAAGTTACGACTTCCCCGGCAACGTGCGTGAACTGCGCAATCTGCTGGAGGTGGCCTGTGCCCACACCCGTCACGGTGAAGAGGTGGGGCTTGGCGCCTTGCCGCCGGAGCTGCGGGAGCGGGTCTGTGCCGAACTGCCCGATGCGCTGGATGATTACAACCATATCCGCGATCTGCGCCGTGCCATGCAGCAGTACGAGGCATCGGTGATTGAAGCGCGCCTGCGCTACTTTCAGGGCAATCGCATGCTGGTGGCCGAGAGCCTCAATATTCCCAAGCGCACCCTGGATCACAAGTGCCAGAAACTGGAGGTGAACTGATGAGCATCATGGGTTTGTTGCCCCTGCTGCTGGCGACCGGCAATGCGATGCCTCCCCTCGATATGACGGCGTGGCAAGCGTGTCGTCGCGAGCCATCCCCTCTGATCCGGCTCGCCTGTTATGACGCCCTTGGCAATGAGGCGACGCAATCAGGCAACAAGGAGAGCACCAAGTCTCCGGCCTGGCTGGCGATAACGGAGCAGGAGTTGGCCCGTGTGCCGGATAGCTCACCCTTTCTGTTGCGACAGGATGAGGAGAGCGGCACGGCGGTATTGACCCGTCCGGCCCTGCGCGGTGCCACCCTGGCGATAGGTTGTGTCAACAGCATCACCCATATTCGTTTGCGGCTGGATGCGCCGTGGCGCGGGGAGAGTGTCACGGTCGCGCTGGATGGACAAGCGACTCGCAGCAGTCAGAGCTGGTTTATCCGGGATCAGGGATGGCTGCTCGAATATGGCCGCGGTCTGCCCGCCATCGAGGAGCTAAAACGCTGGATCGGTCATCGTGAATTGCAGGTTCAGGCGGCCAACGGCGCCTTGCTGCGGGTCGATCTCAGCGGCCTGAAAGAGGCGCTGATACCGGTGCGCCAACAGTGTCGCTGGTAGGGGGGAAGATGAGCTATCAACACCCCTGGTGTAGCCGTCTGCTCACCAGCTTGCCGGATGCACAGATCAAAGGGGCCGTGCTGGCCGATGAGCCTCGCTGGGACTATGTGGAGACCGAGCTGGTCAAGTTGGGCTCCCTTGCCCACAGCCAGGTCGATCTCAATGCGGTCGCCGAAGCCTGTTTGGGGTTGCTGGAGAGCCGCACCAAGGATATGCGGGTGCTGGCACAGCTGTTGCGCTGCCTGCAGCACCCCGCCAAGGCGACCCCGATGGGCGCTGCGCTGAGCTTGCTGGAAGCCTGGATCAAGGCTTACTGGCTGTTGGCCTGGCCCGGGAATGCGACCCAGAAGCAGCGATTGATGGTGCAGATCATCAAGCGCTTCGAGGGGGCCCTGCCGAGGGTGAGCGAAAGCGCCTCGGCGGCGGAACTGGCGCAGTTGCTGGCGCAGGCAGAACAGCTGGAGGCCGTCTGGCTGGCCCAGTGCCCTGACAAGGGGGAACTTCTGGATCCTCTGGTGATTGGGTTGAAGCGGGCCCAGCGACAACAGGTTGCCCAGGCCCAGGCAGATGCCGGAGGTCAACCTGCAAGCAGCGCTGCTGCAGCCACCGCCAGTGCGAGTGGCATGGCGGGCACCATGGTGCTCAGTGGCAGCAGCAAGGGCTCCGGGGTCGAGATTGATAGCTCCAACGATCGGGCATGGCGACAGACCCAGCTCAAGGTGGCGGAGCTGCTTATTGAGCGCCAGCCGGAGGCGGCGATCGGTTATCGGCTGCGTCGTCACGCCATCTGGGCCGGCATCACTACCCCGCCGATAACGGCACAGGGGAACAAAACCCAGCTGGCCTCCATGTCGGCAGACATGGTGGATGAGTATCGCGCAGCCATGGGCACACCAGATCTGGCGCTCTGGCAGCGCATCGAGCAGAGCTTGACGCTGGCCCCTTACTGGTTCGAGGGGCACAGGCTCTCGGCCGAGGTGGCCCAGAAGCTGGGATATGGGGCGGTGGCGCAGGCGATCATGGCGGAGCTGGATGCGTTTTTGCAGCGCCTGCCAGCGCTGCGGGATCTCACCTTCAGCGATGGTTCCCCGTTTCTCTCCCCCGAGTGCAGCCGCTGGTTGCAGCCAGCCAAGAGCAGTGGGGGCGGCAGCGGACAGGCCGAGCTGGCCGAGGAGGTCGCCTTGCGTCATGGGGAGCAGGGGATTGCTGCCGCGCTCGCCCTGCTTGATGAGCGGATGGCACAGATGAAAGAGCCAAGAGCCCGCTTCCATGCCTTGCTGGTGCAGGCGGAGTTGTTGGAGCAGGAAGGCATGGAGGCGCTTGCGCGCCAGCAATATCAACACTTGTGGCAAGAGGCAGATCGCCTCGGGTTGTCGCAGTGGGAGCCCGGGTTGGTCAGCCGCCTGGCCCCCTATGCCACCCATTTGCCGAAATAAGTGCCGAAATGAGTCATTGAGTCGGAGTTGGATCACATTTTATGTTCAAAACCATCTTTACCTTTCTGCGGCAACAGCTGCCGAAACTGAAACCCTCCTGGCCCCTGCTCGGTGTGGTGCTGTGGGTTGTCGCCCTGATCCTGGTGTGGTGGCTGGGGCCTCGCATCGAGATCCGTGATGCCAAGCCATTCGAGCCCTTGTGGGGGCGGGTGGTGTTTACCCTGCTCTGGCTCTGGTTGCTGCTGGGGGTACTCTCCTGGCGGGTATGGCGCAAGATGAAGCAGCTCAAGGCCGAGCGCCAGCATGAGGTGCTGCTGGAACAAGATCCGGTCAAAGGGCTCATCGACAAACAGGCGCAGTTCCTCAATCGTTGGTTGCAAGCCTTGAATGAACACCTTGGCAAGGGGGCGCTCTACGCCATGCCATGGTATCTGGTGCTGGGTCTGCCCGGCAGCGGCAAGAGCAGCCTGATCCACCGTGCCAATCCGGCCAACAAGCTCAATCCCAGACTCGATACCGAACTGCGGGACGTGGCGCAAGGCCAGCTGGTCGATTGCTGGCTGGGGGAGCAAGCCGTGATGCTGGATCCGGCCGGCGCGCTGTTGTCACAAGCTGAGCCCGAGCTGGATCCGCAAGCTCGCAAACATGAGCGACTCTGGCTGCATCTGCTGAACTGGCTCAACGAGCACCGTCGTCGTCAGCCCCTCAATGGTCTGGTACTGACTGTTGATTTGGCATGGCTGTCCGCGGCCAGCGTGGCCGAGCGCAAGGCGTATGCCCAGCTGATGCGTGCTCGATTGCAAGAGGTGTCGGCCACCATGAATACCCGGCTGCCACTCTATGTCACCTTCACCAAACTCGATATGCTGCGCGGCTTTGATGTGGTCTATGAGCAACTGGATAAAGAGGCCCGTGACGCTGTGCTGGGGGTGACCTTCAACCCCGGCAGCAGTCAGAGCAAATCCTGGCAGCAGGATCTGGCGCTGTTCTGGGATCAGTGGGTCGACAATCTCAACCGCAATCTGCCGGAAATGATGCTGGCCCGGCTTGATGCCGCCCAGCGCAACGCCCTCTTCTCGTTTGTTCGTCAATTGGCGGGTCTCAAGGATTATGTGACCAGCCTACTCGATGAAACCCTGACTATTGAAGAGAGCAAACCACTGCTGGTGCGCGGCGTCTATATCAGCTCCGTTTATCAGCAAGGTGTCCCGTTCGATGCCTTTGCTCAGGCCGCTTCCCGGCGTTACAGCTTGCCCGAGCCTATTCACTCCGCCCTGCGCGGGGAGTCCAACACCTATTTTGTGCGCAAGTTGTTCTCTTCGATCATCTTCCCCGAGGCCCATCTGGCCGGAGAAAATCGGCTGCATACCCTCTATCGTCGTCGCCGGATGGCCATTGGCCTGAGTTGCCTGTCGCTCTTCTCGGCGGCCCTGATCGGTGGCTGGCACTACTTCTACCGGGTCAACGAGGAGGCGGGGCGCAATGTGCTGACCAAGGCGCAAGCGTTCACCGAGACCAACGAGGTCGCTGACGAACATGCCTTCGGTGTCAGCCAGTTGCCACGTCTCAACCTTATTCGCGAGGCGACCCTGTCTTTTGGCAACTACCGCGAACGGATGCCGCTAGTGGCAGACCTTGGTCTCTATCAGGGGGATGAGATTGGCCCCTATGTGGAAGGTTCCTATCTGCAACTGCTGGGGCTGCGTTTCCTGCCTGCCCAGATGCAGGGGCTGCTGGAGGATCTCAACCGGGCACCGGCTGGCAGCGAGGAGAAGCTCTCGATCCTGCGGGTGATGCGGATGCTGGATGATGCCTCAGGTCGCAACAAGGAGCTGGTGGAGCAGTACATGGCCAGCCGCTGGCAGAAAGCGTTCCCGGGGCAGGGGGCGGTGCAGGAGCAGTTGATGGAGCATCTTGACTATGCCCTCGATCACACTGACTGGCACGCTGCTCGCGCCGCTCGGGATCAGGCTGCCATCACGGCATTTGTGCCGTTCAAGGAGCCGGTGTATGGCGCCCAGCGTGAACTGGGCAAATTGCCTATGTATCAGCGGGTCTATCAGAATCTGGTGGTGAAGGCGGGTGATGTGTTGCCGCCGGATCTCAATGTCCGTGACGAGGTGGGCCCCACCTTCGACACCGTGTTTGCCCTGCGCAACGAGAGCGCTGGTCAGGTGCCGCGTTTGCTGACCTGGCCCGGGTTCAGTGACTTCTTCCTTAAGCAGGACAAGGCGCTGATCGATCTCACCGCCATGGATGCCTGGGTGCTGGGCCAGCGCAAGCTGAGCCAGTTGAGCGAGGCCGATCGCAAGGAGATCACCCGTCAGGTCAACGATCGCTATGTCACCGATTACGTCAACCAGTGGCAAAAATTGCTGACCAATCTGGATGTGCAGACCCTTGCCAGCCCCGAGCAGGCGCTCGATGTGCTCTCTGCCATCACCGGCAACGACCAGCCATTCCAGCGGGTGCTCGCAGCGCTGGATGACAATACCCGTATTCGCAAGATCTCCGATGCGGAAGGAGATCCGGCGCAGGCGATCACTGCCCGGATAGGTCGCCCCTTTATGGCCACCAATGGCGTCTTGACTGGCCGTGGCGAACAGGGGCCGCTCATTTCCGAAGTGAACCAGAAGCTGATTGAACTGCAGCACTATATGGAGCTGATCGTCAATGCCACCGAGCCGGGACAGTCAGCCCTCAAGGCGGTGCAACTGCGTTTGACCAACAAGTACGCCGATCCGGTCTTTGCATTGCAGCAGTATGCCCGTGGTCTGCCCGAGCCGCTCAATCGCTGGGTGGGTCAACTGGCGGATCAGAGTTCGCAACTGGTGATTGATCTGGCGATGTCATCCCTCAATCAGGAGTGGCAGGCGAAGGTGCTGGCACCGTTCAACAGCCAACTGGCGGATCGCTATCCTTTCAACCCGAGCTCTGCCAAGGATGTGCCGCTCTCCGAGATGGAGCGCTTCTTTGCGCCGGGCGGCACCCTGGACAGCTTCTATCAGGTCAACCTGAAACCCATGGTGGAGGGGGGGTTGATGGAGGGAGAACTGAGCTCACCCATTCAGGCCGAGCTTATCAAACAGCTGGATCGCGCTGCGCGGATCCGCCAGATCTTCTTCAGCCAGCAGGGCAATCTGGAGGTGCAATTTGCCCTCGAGCCCATCGAACTCACCGCCAACAAGCGGCGCAGTGTGCTCAACCTGGATGGCCAGTTGCTGGAGTATGCCCACGGCCGTCGCAACAAGATCCCGCTGGTGTGGCCAAACACCATGCGCGACGGGGCCGAGAGCAAGATCACCCTGGTACCGGCTGCCCGCGAACGTTCACCGCGCAGCGAGGGCTTTGTCGGTCCCTGGGCCATGTTCCGCCTGATGGACAAGGGGGAGCTGACTCAGGTCAACGAGGCCACCTTTGATGTGCGCTTCCCGGTGGATCAGGGTGCCATGACCTATCGGGTCTATACCGACAGCGCCCAGAACCCCTTCACCGGCGGCCTGTTCAGCCAGTTCAGCTTGCCTGAATCCCTCTATTGATCATGTTGGGGGGCGTCATGCCCCCCCGCATTTTGGAATCCGATATGTCACAGAATCAACAAGGCCAGCAGGCATTGAAAGTGGGGCGTGACCCCAGAATGTTGCCGGAGTATGAGGCGCTGCGCGCCGAGATTAACAAGCTTAGCCACGCCTCCCGCCCCGAGGTGGATTGGGTCAGGATCCATCAGCTTGCCAGTCAAATCTTTGAAAAGCACGGGGTGGATCTGCAAACCGCCATCTACTTCACTCTGGCGCGCTCCCGCATTCAGGGGCTGAGCGGCTTTACCGAAGGGTGCGAGTTTCTCGCCAACCTCATCGTCACCCAGTGGGAGAGTTTCTGGCCACCGGTGCATCAGGAGCGGGCCCGCATCGAGATGCTCGACTGGTTTATCGCCCGCATAAGCGATGTGATCCGCCAGTACCAGATCAGCCATGAGGACAAGCGGTTGATCTACCGCTGCGAGCGGGCGCTGCAACTCATCAGCGAGAAGCTGCACAACGCCGGTTTGAGCCGCATCCCCCGGGTCGAGAATCTGGTGCACTTTATCGAGGGGTACACCCATTTGTTTGACGAGACCGAGATTGTCATCGTCTCCGATGAGCCGGGCCTCAAGGATGAGCTGCAGATCCCGCCGATGGTCTTCTTCAAATCCGACATGGAGAGCGACCACGGCGCCTCTGCCGGGGCAACCCCGCACCTGCCTCAGGGCAGTATCCTGGTGGGGCGTGAGAAGGGGCAGATGAAGCCGACCGTGCTCAAGATTGAGCAGCACCGCAAACAGCGGCCGGCCTGGTTCTGGTTTGGCTGTGGCCTGCTCACCTGCGCCTTGCCCATGATGGGATGGCTTGGCTGGCAACATCAGCAGCAGGAGAAGGTCATCGCGGCGCAACGGTTGCAACAACCCGCTGCAGCATTGCCGCAGGCCCTGAGTTATGACGACATTCGGCAGGCGCGCATCGTGTTGGGGGAGCAGACCCTGCAGGGGATGGAGAGCGAGCTGGTGTCGCGTTATCAGGCCCAGCTGGATCGGCTGGAGCAGACCTCGCCCCTCTACTGGTACCGTTATGGCGAGGGGCTGCGCAATTCGCTGCAGATGCTCTATCCCGACTCGCTGGCGGTAAAGGCCCTCGACAAACAGTGGCAGACCGCGCTGGCCGGTCAGCAGGGTGATCTCAACCGGGTGCCGACCTATCTGGAGGCGCGCGCCGGGGTCGATGCCCTGATCGATCAGCTGCTGGAGCTGGAGCGTCAGCGCAAGACAGTCACGATTTCCTACCTCAAGTCTCAGCTCTACGAGGTACAGAAGAACCTGATGCAGGAGATCCCGTTCAGCTTGCGTCTGAGCGAGCTGGAGGCGCGAAAAGCGTCGCAGGAGCCTATTACGGCTGCCGAGCTGAAAGGGATAGAGAGTGACTTGAAAGCACTCAACATCCGGCTTTACCAACTGCAACAGGGGCTATCCGGTAGCTGATTGCTCTGTTATGCGCAATCAGGTGTTGGAATCGCATAACGAACCCGCTTGCAAGATGGCAGTGATTTATCCGCAACATTTTCACTCAGAGTAGATTTTTCCATGAAATTTCGTGCTTTATGGCTGGCGCTGGCGACCGGTATGCTCGCAGCCTGCTCTTCTACTACGTCACTCACTGACGCCGAGTTATCCCAAGCCGCACAGCAGGGGGATGGCCGCGCCCAGTATGAGCTGGCCAGACGGCTGGCGAGCCAACCCGATTACCTCAACGCTATGTACTGGATGCAGCAGGCCGCCGATCAGTCAGGCCCCTTGGCCGCCGATAAACAGATCCGAGCCAGCGCCGCCTGGCAAGTGGGTGACTGGTATCAGGCCGGGCTCGGGGAGCCTAAAAATCCGCTGCTTGCCAATCAGTGGTGGCAGCGCTCGGCACACCTTGGCAACACCAACGCCAGCTATCGGTTGGGGGTGATGTGCCAGGAGCAACATCAAGGCAAGCTGGTGAGTGACTGCCTCGACTGGTTCGAGCAGGCCGCCAGGCGGGATCATGCCGACGCTCAGTTAATCCTGGCCCGTTGGTACAGCACACAACCGGGGGCCGATACGGACGCCGTCAAGTGGCTTGAGCGATCTGCAGAGCTTGGCAACCGTGATGCCCAATACTTGCTGGGTGAGCGCTATGCGCAAGGTAAAGGGGTAGTCAAACGACCGGATATCGCCCAGCGCTGGAATGATAAAGCCGCCGCCCAGCAGCAGCCGAACGCCTTGCTACAGCAAGCCAAACAGGCCGCCCCCATCCATGCGTTCGCCGCCTATCAACGGGCGGCCAATGCCGGTTCTGCTGACGCCGAGCTCTGGCTGGGCAAGGCTTATTTGGCCGGGGAACAAGTTCCTACAGACCCTGCTTTGGGTCGCTACTGGCAGGAGCTGGCCGCCGCACACGGTTCCCATGAGGCCGAATATCAATTGAGTTTGCAGCAGGTAGAGCGTGAGCAGCAGATCCACTGGTTAACGCGTGCTGCTGATGGTGGCGTGACCAAGGCATGGTTCGATCTGGCAGCACTACAGCAGGAGCAAGGTGAACTGGAGCAGGCCAGAACCAGCTATGCCAAAGCTGCCGGACAAGGTCATACCCAGGCTCAATATGCTTATGGCGAGATGCTGCGGCAGGGTTTGGGCGGTAAAGAGGACTATGTGCTGGCACTCAAGCAGTATCGTCTGGCTGCCCAGCAGGGTAACCGGATGGCTCAATACCGTATGGGGACCATGCGTGAAGAGGGACTGGGGGCTCCGCGCAACCGGGTGCATGCCTATGCCTGGTTGTCACTGGCCGCGACAGACGGTATGCCTGAGGCCTCGGTAGCTCGCGATGAGCTGGAAGCAGCGATGACCAAACAGGAAGTCAAACAAGCGCAAAAACTCTCTGAGCACTGGTTTGGCAAGATGTCATCGCCCGCCAAGAAAAGCTAAAAAAGAAAATAGAAGAAAGCGGCTAAATGGCCGCTTGTAGTGGTCATAGGCTTCGCGCGTGTTGATTTTGTTTGGCGATAAAATCAGATCACAAATGAAGACTTTTTTATATATATTTCAATTGTTTGCCGCAAGAGCTCCTATGCGTGAGGGGCGACTACCATATTAACAACGCCCAAGAGCTGCTGTCAGGTCCGGAACCTGCCCACCACATCCTGTAGCTGGTTTGCCAGTGTTTTAAGGTCGTTGCAAGCTTGTGCCATTTGTTTGGCGCCGATGGAAACTTCTTCCGAGGCGTTGCTGATATTGACTACGTTTCGGTTTAGTTCCTCGCTGACCGTCCCCTGTTCTTCGGTGGCGGTGGCGATCTGAATATTCATGTGAGATATGCTGTTGACCGCGAGGCTGATCTCGGCGATTGCCGCACCGGCTTCGCGCGCGGTGTGAACCGTATCAGTCATCATCACCTGACTCTGTTGCATGGTGATGCCTGCATCATTGGCGCGTTGTTGCAGCTCGGAGATGATATCGTTGATCTGGGTGGTGGAGTCTTGTGTACGTTTAGCGAGTGTGCGGACTTCATCGGCAACCACAGCGAAACCGCGGCCCTGTTCACCAGCCCGGGCGGCCTCTATCGCTGCATTCAGTGCCAGCAGGTTGGTCTGCTCGGCAATACCTCGTATCACTTCAAGTACCATACCGATGTTGCGGCTGTCATCGCCCAACTGGTGGATCAGCTGTGCTGTATTTTCGATAGCGTTGGCTACTTTTTCAATTCGGCTGATGGCGTCATTGACGGTTTCACTGCCTTGGGATGCCGTGTCACTGGCTGTGGTCGCTGCGCTAGCTGCATCGTTGGTATTGCGGGCAACCTCTTTGACCGTGGCCTGCATTTGATTCATGGCGGTAGCTAGCTGGTTGAGCTCATACTGTTGGGTCTGAGTGTTGCTCGCAGACTGCATCGCTACCGCACTGATCTCGCCGGCCGCAGCACCCAGCCGCTCCACTGAGTCAGTGACCTCGTTGACCAGCATGTTTAGATTGGATTGCATTTCGTTGAATCCCTGAGCCAGCTTGCCAAGTTCGTCATGGGAAAAGTGCTTCATATCGAGCTGGCTGGTGAGATTACCGACTGCGACCTGACGTGTTTGCTCAAGTAGGATCATTACCGGATTGCGTATTTGGCGGGTTAGCAGCAAGGCTACCGTTACCACGAACAGCATAGTTCCCGTTCCAACTATGATGCTTAGCAGCTTGGCCCGTTCATAGGAGTCTTCACTTTGCCGAGTCAGCTCACTGGCGACCCGATCATTCTCCTTGCGCAGTTCAAGACTATCCAGCCCTGCTTGCTCAAGGGTTTTTCGGGACTTATTTTTAATCAGCGATCGCATCCGGACGATATCACCTTGGTTGATGGCTGTTTTCAGCTCACCGTGGGTAGAGAAATATTGTGCCGCTGCGGTTTGCAAATCCGCAAACTGTGTGCGATCCAGCTCAGATAAAAACGGTAAGGAACTATAGTGCTGTTCGGCGACCGTGAACTCGCGCTTTGCCGCCTCGAAAAGTAATGTGCTTTTGTCAAGAGCATCCGGGTTGTTCCCCATCTTATCGATTACCATATTTAGCTCCGCGCGACCCGCATCCAACAAGGTAACATGCATCTGGCTAGATGCCCGGATGGAGGGAATTATCTCATTGGTGATCTTGCTGGTGGTGTGATATAGGTTGGAAAGTTGTGCGGTGGCAAACCATGCAAAACTCAGTATCACTAATGTAAGAGCAGAAAACGCAACTATTAGCTTTTGTCCAATTGTCATTTTTGTCAGCATAAAACATCTTATATTCATATATCCCCACAGGTTGTTGTGTGTATTGTTCATATCGAATCATGATTTTTTTGGATCAACAGTATGATAAATCGATGTAATGTTAATCGAGTGCGCGCAAAATCACTTCAATGAGCAGTAACGCTATTGAGTTTAAATAACGTGAAAATTATTGTAGCCGCAACAATATATTTAAGATTGTGTTGTAAGAGTTTTCCTAAGATATTTCTTTCTCAGTACGTATAGCCGTGTTAATTAACCGACATAAATTTATAAGAACAGAATGAATGTGAGCATCTGCGCGCTCCCTGAGCTATAGGTATTTTCCTACACCTCAAGATGAAACATCCTACTGAATTGAAGTGTGTTGGTGGCTAATATTTGCTCATCGATTCAGCGGGCTCGTTGAAAAGATAAAAATCCAAAATCGAGTTGCCGGTCTTAATGCGTTGGTCAATATGAAATGTTGCCCAGCCGGATACAGAGTTGTTTGTCCTTTGCCTCATCCGATAGGCTAAAAAGTGCAAGCGGTATCAAGCCCATCTTCGGGGCAGTGAACCAGGGATAGTCTCCTCGCGATTGTTAACAACGTGCAGTTGCTTATTGAGCTGCGTATGTAACCGACAAGGTCTCTATTCATGAAAAAGTTTGCAACCCCTTCTCATCATATTCGTCGTACCACCTTGGCTGCCGTTTTGCTGGCAACGCTGGTCAGTAACGGCGCAAGTGCTTTAGTCTCAACCAACAACGCAGGCCCCATTCATGGCCGTCAAATCACCGTCGTTGCCGTACCGGAAATCACAGGGCTGGGGGTGGTTGGTGTGCCGGTCACTCTACCAACGGTACCGGGTACTGCCGATGCAGATGGTGACGCACTGACCGACTGGTACTACGTTTGGCAACTGGATGGTGTTGATGTCGGTGCCGAGCAGCTAGCAGGTAGCATCGATGCCATTCCCGCCTATACCCCGCAACCTGCTGATGCTGGCAAAAAGCTGACCCTTAAGCTGCGTGCCGTTGCCGACGAGCGAAGCTTCCCGGTGGCAACCCGTTACTCAGCAGACAGTCTCTCGAATGAGATCACTATTGCTGCCGGTGAACTGGAGATCGGTGGTGAAGGCCCCATTGTTGAGAATCCTGGCATCCCGGGCTCAATTGGCCTTGACGGGGATGGCAACGGCAGTGGACCAGAAAACCAGGAGATCAAGGTAGATATCGGTTCATCCGTTACCAACAACAACAGTGGTGGTGATCTGGAGTGGAGCCTGGGTGGTGATGACAGTAGCCAGTTCACCATTGACGACAACGGTGTGCTGACCTTGAAACCGCAAGATGCAGAAAACCCGCTTGATAGCGATGGCAATGGCACCTATGTGGTTGAGGTAACGGTCACTGACCCGGCGACCGGGGCACAAGACACCATCACTATCACCATCACAGTTGACAACGTGGTTGAAGCCGCAACTGACGTCAAGGTAGTCGATGAAGCAGGTGTTGCAATTGCAGGCAATCCGGTAGTCGGAACCACTCTGCACTCCGCTGTGACGCTGGATGATGGTGCGGGCGAGAAGCTTGACCGTGCCGATGCCACCTACCAATGGCAACGTGCGCTGGATGGTACGGAAGATTGGGTTGATGTTGCTGGCGCAACCAGTGCCACCTACACCACCACGGGGGCGGATCAGGGTTACAAGTTCCGTGTGGATGCCAACGGCAAGTAATAGCACGACATATCCCAAGAGTGGCAAGGAGGCCCGGTCTATACCGGGCCTCTTTTTTTTGTCCACAAACGAGGTGGCAATAAATTCATATTGCGACGTTTTATCAAGGGAAGAACCATGATTTTACCATTGCATTTACACTCGGCTCTGCGCCTGTCAAGGATGGGGGGCATGGCATTGCTTCTGCTGGCTGGCCACTCAGCAATTGCCAAAGTGAGTGATCCAACAACCGCTATTTTCGGGCGTGGGGCTCCGACAGCACCCACCATGACATTCAAAACCATGACACAAGATCAGTACCTGAGAGTGGATCGGGTTGACAGCTCCATTGATCCGGATGGCGACGAGATCACTTACCAGACGCGCTGGTGTTCTGAACCGTCTGGTCAGGGATCTTGTTCATACATCGATGCGCAATTGATGTCAGAGTCAACAGGCTATTACATAGCTGCTCGCGCGCTTACTCCGCGGGGCTACCCGCAAGCCACTCAGGGTAGTAGTGACTGGACGGAACAGGCTACTGGTCGGATACCGAAAGTCACCAATATCCAGGTCAACCGTGGCCAGTTGGCCGGGCCAGGAACGGCGGTCTCAGCAAGTTACCAATATGAAGATCTGGATGGGGACCTTGAGGGAGCCAGTCGATATCAATGGTACGTCAACGGCGTTGCTATCGCCGGTGAAACGGCACGTGAGTACATGGTGAAAGAGACCGATCTCAATAAAGAGCTGGCCGTAGAGGTTGAGCCGATGGCTCAGAGTGGGTTGGCAAATCTGGGGAAAAAGAGGGTATCAGCAGTATGGAAAGTTGCCCATCTAAAAGTGAAAGTGGGGGCGCTTACTTTTTACCGTTCTGCAGTATCGGGCGAACTGGCTTCCCAGAGTGGTGCTACAACAAAGTGCCAGCAGCTTGGCATGAGATTGCCGACAAGGGCTGAGTATCAGCTTCTCTATAATGCCTACCCAGCCAACAAAATTTCTTCCGTGATCGGCTGGCCAACAAATATCTATGCATTTTGGACATCAGACGTTCACACCGCAGGTAGCATACACTGGGCTTTCAGATTGGATAATGGAAATTCCAATGGAACCTACTCGGTAAACAATGAATATTATCTCTGTGTTAGTTAATGACGATATGAATAAAAAAAGACCGCTTGAAGCGGTCTTTTTTATTTGTCCACACTATTTGATAGCAGCATAAAAATGAGTAGCGAAATGCTACTTGAGTGCTTGTGTCTGGCAATAAATTAAAAGATGGGTTTATGCTGTTTCAACAGAGCAGACCGGTGAATACTAGCAGCTCATATAAATAATAATCAAGATGCTATGTATAAAAAAGCCGCCTACTGGCGGCAAAACGTTCAGGCTTGTTAAAGTCGGAAGTCTGACTCTATGCAATGTGTAACCAGTTTTCGAAGCACGGGTCGTGGTTGCACGGGGGGATGATCACATAGGTTGTAAAATAATTCCCGTAGGAATTTACGCATTTCCTTTCTTTTATCTGAATATTGTCATGGAAAAGGTTTTCCTTGCTATTAACACCCTGATTGGAAATGATTTTTGCAATTTACTTACATGCGAGGGTAGGTCGATTCCTACGAGCCATGCCGGAGTGTCCTACATAACAGGTCGTGCCAGTTAGATATTATATGCGGAGTTGACTGGTCCTTGAGCTTTACGCGCAAAACCAGTCATAACTTGTAATAACCGAAGTGAGCTTTTCAATATGTTTAAAAAAAGTCGCGTATATCAGCTGGTATGGACTTACCTCTTTATCGGCCACAATGCCGTGTTGCCCGTTGCATACGCGGCTGGCTCGGTAACTGAAACCCAAAAGCGTCAACAAAAACCTTCAGAGAATATCTACACCGTTAAAGTGGGTGACAGCCTGAGCGGCATCGCCAAAGCTCATGGTGTACCTGTTCATATTTTGCTTGCCATGAATGAGAGTCGACTTGCGACTCATCCACTCGAAGTTGGCCAGAAAATTGTGGTTCCAGCAGCAGGAGTTCTCCCTGAACTGGGCGGCAACAATCCGCTGAATCTGACGGCAAGCAATGAAAAAGCCAAATCCGTAGGTGATTACGCCGCGGAGAATGCTGCGCGTATTGCTACTCAGTTCGCAACCAATGACGGGGTCGAAGTTGACGAGACCTTGGCAGCCAAAGTTGCACGCCAGACTTATGGCAATGCTGACAATGCATCTGTTGTTGCAGGTTCATCCTATGGCGCCAAAGAAGAAGCACAGTACTGGAAGCGTCAAGCTGTCTCAGGTTTTGAGGCCGAAGCTAACCAGTATGCTCAGGAATTGGTAGGCAAGGGGACCGCCAGAGCCAAAATTGCTCTCGACGATGACATGAATATTGCCGAGTCATCACTTGATGTGCTGATGCCATTCGCAGAGAGCGAGTCGCGCATGCCATTTGTGCAAGGTGGGGTCAGAAAATCCAGCAATGACAATGTCACCGCCAACATTGGTATCGGCCAGCGCCATTTCACCAAGGATTGGATGCTCGGTTACAACGCTTTTTATGACCAGGATTTCACCGAGAGTGCTTCCCGCGCCGGTATTGGTGCAGAAGCATGGCGTGACAATCTCAAAATGTCTGCCAACGGTTATATACCCCTGAGTTCCTGGAAAGATAGCGACAAGATCGAAGATCACCTGTCCCGTGCGGCCAGCGGTATTGATGTCAACATTCAGGCCTATCTGCCGTCGCATCCGGCACTGTCTGGCTCTGTTACCGCAGAGAAATATTTTGGTGACAACGTGGACATTCTGGGCTCCCAGAAGCTGGAGAAAGATCCCCATGCCATTACCTTGGGTGTCGGTTATCAGCCGGTTCCGTTGGTCAAATTTGATGCCAAACACACGGAAGCATCCGGTGGCCAGAGCAACAGCCAGGTTGGGTTAAATCTTGAATGGCGTCTGGGCGAGTCACTCAACAACATGTTGGATGGCAGCAAGGTCAACAAGTCCATGCAGGGCATGCGCTATGACCTGGTCGAACGCAACAACCAGATTGTTCTCGAATACACCAAGGCACAACTGATGTCTGTTGGTTTACCACAGTTGCTCAGTGCGTTCGAAAACAGCCCGTTTGATATTTCACTGCAGGAAGTGCGTAGCAAACATCCTATTGCCGAGATTGTTTGGCAGAGCCCCTTGTTTGACAAGCTTGCTATCCCGGCTGCGCAGTTGAGCGGTGCAAATCTGACTACTCTGCGCTTGCCCGAGCTGCCCGCATTTGAAGCAGAAGGCAGCAATATCTACGGCATCACAGTCATTGTACGTGACATCAAGGGGAACGAGGTCAGCGCTTACAGCACCCTCGAGGTACTGCAAAGCCGTACCAGACCTGAGGTTGATGATCCGAACGGGGACCGCGATGGTGACGGCCTGACCAACGGCCAGGAGAACCAGCTTGGTACCGATCCGGACAACAAAGATACCGACGGTGACGGTATTGACGACAAGACCGAAGTGGACAACGGCAGCAACCCGCTTGACCCGAACGACCCGGTAGCTGATCCGAACGGGGACCG